>JAJZAM010000155.1 GCA_021799445.1 Actinomycetes bacterium | reverse complement strand
TAGCTGCGGAACCTTTTCGAGCAGGGATTTGACGATGAACGCGCACATGTCGTCAGGTCGGTAGTCGACGAGCGAACCCTTAAAGGCACGGCCGATGGGGCTTCGTGCGGTCGCAACGATAACGGCTCCTGGCATCGCTCGGGGGCTCCTTCACACTCTTTTTGTACGGTGACCACAGGTTCTAGCACCACCACGGCGGCCTGCTCCAGTCCCCCGGACCAGGCTCCCCACGGTTAGCCCGAGGTGTCTAGATCCCCACGCAGGTCCGGTAACGTTGAGGGGTAAGGGAAACAAAAAGCGAGGCGACAGCTTGGCGGCTGACGGTAAAGTAGCCACATTCGACGCTGCAGTAACTTACAGGGCGCAGCTCAACACTGACTTCGGGTTCTACGAGGCTGCGGCGGCGGTCGGATACCTGAGCCGCCTGGGAGTTACCCACCTGTACTGTTCGCCCATCTTTCAGGCAGTCCCGGGCAGCAGCCACGGCTACGACGTCGTGGACCCGTCGTCCGTTTCCGCGGACCTTGGCGGCACTGAAGGCTTCGAGGTGTTATGCGATGCTCTCGCCTCCGCGGGCATGGGCCTGGTGGTCGACGTGGTCGCGAACCACATGGGCACGTCGTCGCGTTCAAACCTGTGGTGGTGGGAAGTTCTCGAGAACGGGCCGTCAAGTCCCTGGGCGTCGTATTTCGACGTGGACTGGGATCCCCCCGAAGCAAAACTCCGCCAGCGTGTGCTGGTGCCGGTGCTCGGCGACCACTACGGAAGGGTCCTCGGCGCCGGTGAGATCAAGCTCGGACGCGACGGAGGATCTTTCTTCATCCGCTATCACGACCGTCACCTGCCCGTATCACCCCGCACTATCGACGAGCTTCTTGCCCAAGCGGCCGTCTACGCCGACAGCGCGTTGCTTGAAGAAGTGGCCCAGGGTTTCGCCAGGCTTCCGGAGGCCACCCAGCTCGACCGTGACAGCGTCGCCCGGCGTCACCATGACAAAGAGTGGCTTCGGCGCCGCTTGAACGCTGCCCTGGCTTCAGACCCGGTCCTCGCCGACGGAGTCGACAAGGCCGTCGAGAGCTTCAACGCCGACCCGGACCGCCTCGACAGCCTCCTGCGACGTCAGAATTACCGGCTGGCCTGGTGGAAGGTCGCCGGCGACGAATCTGACTACAGGCGCTTCTTCGACATCTCCGATCTCGTCGCGCTACGCATGGAAGACCATGAGGTCTTCACCGCCTACCACGCGACGCTAATGGAGTTGGTCCACGACGGCAAGGTCTCTGGCTTGCGGGTCGACCATCCCGATGGCCTACGAGACCCGCAACAGTACTTCGAGAGGATCTCCGAGGCCACGTCGGGAGCTTGGGTTGTCGCCGAGAAGATCCTTGCCACCGGGGAAGCCCTCCCCCACACCTGGCCCGTGGCAGGCACGACCGGCTACGACTTCGCCAGCCTCGTAGGCGGTCTGTTCGTCGACCCGGCAGGCGAAGAAGAGATGTCCTCGATCTACGGCGACTTTACGGGAGATCGGAGCACCTTCGAGGAGACCTCCGACGCCGCTAAGCGTGAGGTCATAGACGGGTCCCTCGCAGCTGATTTCGAGCGTCTGACCGCGTCGTTCGTGGAGGTGTGTGAGGGCCGTTTGCATTACCGGGATTTCACCCGCCCCCAGCTGCGCTCGGCGCTCGTCGAGACGATGGTATCTTTCGACGTTTACCGCACCTACGTCCGGCCCGACGGGTCAGCCTCAGCGAAGGACCGCTACGCTGTCACGTCGGCTGTCGCGACGGCCTCGAAGCGTAGACCGGACCTCGACCCTGAAGTCTTCCACCTCCTCGGGCAGATCCTCCTTGTCGGCCAGCGCTCGCCTGTAGAAGTCGACCTGGCGATGCGCTTCCAACAGCTTTGCGCAGCTGTGACAGCAAAAGGAGGCGAGGACACCGCGTTCTACCGTTACGTCAGGTTCGTGGCCTTAAACGAGGTGGGAGGCGACCCCACCCGCTTCGGAGTGGACCCCGAAGACTTTCACGCTCACAATCTGCGGATCAACGCAGAGTGGCCAACGACGATGCTCGCCACGTCCACCCACGACACCAAACGCTCGGAGGATGTCCGCGCCAGACTGGCGGTGCTTTCCGAGATGCCTGCGGAGTGGAGGAAGGCCGTCCAGGGATGGTCGCAGATGACAGCGGGCTACAGGACCGGCGACCTTCCGGACCGGCGAGCTGAGTATCTGCTTTATCAGACGCTCGTTGGTGCCTACCCGTTGAGCCTCGAACGTGCGAGGGCCTACATGCAAAAAGCGTTACGCGAGGCGAAACTGTCGACGAGTTGGAGCTCTCCGAACGTCCCCTACGAGCGAGTGGTCGACGGCTTCGTCGGCGCTGTGTTTGGCGACAAGAGCTTCGCCTCGCAGTTGGCGTGGTTCGTGTCGAAAGTTACCGGCCCTGGGAGGATCAACTCCCTTGCGCAAACGGTGCTCAAGTTAACGTCACCCGGCGTGGCGGACGTCTACCAGGGTTGCGAGACTTACAACTTGGCTCTTGTAGATCCCGACAACCGCTCCAATGTGAACTTTGACCGCCTCAACTCGCAGCTGGACGAGTGCGAGCAGGCGTACAAGGCCGCCGGGATCCAAGGGATCGTCTCCGGAGCTGAGTGGGGGCTGGACAAGCTCTTCGTGCACCAACGCACGCTCGCTGCCCGACGAGACAACCGCGACGCCTTCTCCCCCGGCGCAGAGTACCGACCGCTCGCGGCGCAAGGCTCCGCCCGAGAGCACGCGGTCGCCTTCGTGCGCGCCGAGCGCGTCGTCGTCGTCGTCCCCAGACTGGTAATCGGTTTGAGCGCGAAAGGCGGGTGGGCGTCGACCAGACTCCGATTGCCAGCCGGCTCGTGGGAGGACTGCTTTAGCGGTACAGTCTGGTCGACCGAAGTGCTGTTACGCGATCTCCTGGGGGCCTTCCCTGTCGCAGTGCTCGTCAGGCAGCAATGACGAACGACTCATCGAAAGCCTCGAATTCCCGACCGCTCATGACGGCGAGGCCGTGGACTCCCCGTGTGTGGGCCCCCCGAGCTGGCAAAGTTGATTTGGTGCTGGCCACCGGCGAACGCCGCCCGATGATCTGTGCCGATGAACTGCTCGGAGCTGGGTGGCATGTTGCGCCTGGCGTAGACCTCGTCGGGTCGGACCGCTACGGATTCTCGCTCGACGGTGGACCGGCACGTGCCGACCCGCGGTCCGCTTCACAGCCCTGCGGTCCACAAGGCCTGTCCGAGGTGATCGACCATCAGGCGTTCGAATGGTCGGACAGCTCGTGGAGGGGATTCCATCTGGCCTCGGCGGTCATCTACGAACTTCACGTCGGAACCTTCAGTGGCGACGGCACCTTCGACTCCGCCATAGGGCGACTCGACTACCTGGTCGACCTTGGGATCACGGCGATCGAGCTGATGCCCGTAGCCGAGTTCCCCGGCCAGCGCGGCTGGGGTTACGACGGGGTCAACCTTTACGCACCGCACCACGCCTACGGAGGCCCCGAAGCCATGAAGAGGCTGGTGGACGCCTGCCACAGCCGTGGCTTGGCGGTGATCCTCGACGTCGTGTACAACCATCTAGGCCCCTCAGGCAACTATCTCGACGAATTCGGACCTTACTTCACCGACAGGTACCTGACCCCGTGGGGAAGAGCGGTAAACTTCGACGGCCCCGGAAGCGACGAGGTGCGCCGGTTCGTCGTCGACAACGCCGTCCACTGGCTGGTGGAATACCACGTCGACGGTTTGAGACTCGACGCTGTCCACGCCATCTTCGACTCGTCGGCCGTACACATCCTTGAGCTGCTCGCATCCAGCGTCGCCGAACTTTCGGCCGCCACCGGTTGGCGGCGCTGGCTCATAGCCGAAAGCGACCTCAACGACCCGCGGGTAGTTAAAAGTCCTCAAGTTGGCGGCTTCGGGCTCGACGCCCAATGGCTGGACGACTTCCACCACTCGCTGCACTGCCTGATCACGGGCGAGCGGGACGGTTATTACAGGGATTTCGGTCGCGTCGAGGACCTAGCGGCCGCTCTGCAACGCGGGTACGTATACTCGGGTCAGTATTCGACCGTACGAGGTCACTCCCATGGTCGTTCGACCTACGGGATGACAGGCTGGTCGTTCGTAGGCTTCGCACAGAACCACGATCACGTGGGTAACCGGGCCGCCGGCGACCGTCTCAGCGCTAACGTGAACCCAGGTCGCCTCAAGATCGCCTCGGCTATTGCGATCCTGGCACCGTTCGTTCCTATGCTTTTCCAAGGGGAGGAATGGGCGGCGTCCACACCGTTCGCTTACTTCACCGATCACACCGATCCAGCTCTAGGTGAGGCCGTACGCCAGGGGCGTCGCAGCGAATTCGCTTCTTTCGGATGGGTCCCGCTCGATGTACCCGACCCACAGGATCCAGCCACCTTCGACAACTCCCGTCTCAGGTGGGAAGAGATTGACCAAGCTGGGCATAGTGACATCCTCGCCTGGTACAAAGCCCTCATAGAGCTACGCCGCTCGGTCCCCGAACTCGCCGACGGCCGGCTCGACAGAGTCGAGTTAACCCACCACTTAGAAATGGTCTTCAGCTTCTCACGCGGACCGGTACTCGTGGCCGTTAACCTGAGCGACACCCACGCCGTGATAACACCGTCTCCAATCCAAGAGACCAGATGGCCGACCCAGTTAGCACTCGCCTCGCACCCTGACTGCGAGCTTCGCGCCGGCGAGCTCGAATTGCCTGCCGAATCAGTTACCGTAACAATCACTCCTGCTGGCCCCTCTGCTGTCAACACTGACGTCGGAAATGGAGCCCCTAACGAAGGCCAAGTTTCCCCCCGATCGAAGAAAGACCCGCTGTGACCGGGATCTTCGAGCCGTTTGACGGCTTCGCCTGGCCCGCCGAGCGATGGCCCGGTCGGCCATACCCCCTCGGAGCTACCTACGACGGTGCTGGGACCAACTTCTCGATCTTCTCCGAAGGAGCCGAGGCCGTACAACTGTGCCTTCTCGGACTGGACGGCGACGAAGTGCGCATAGAGCTCGACGAAGTCGACGCCGCGTGCTGGCACGTGTACCTTCCCAACGTGTCACCCGGACAGCGCTACGGGTACCGAGTGCACGGACCTTGGGACCCGGCGGCTGGACTTCGCTACAACCCCGCCAAACTGCTCCTGGACCCTTATGCCAAGGCAATCGAAGGCTCCGTCGACTGGAATCCAGCCTGCTTCGGGCACCTACCTGGCGCCGAAGACACTAGAAACGACTCGGATAGTGCCGCTCATGTGCCCAAGTCCGTTGTACATCAACCGTATTTCGACTGGGGAGACGACCGCCGGCCAGGAGTACCTCTGCACGACACGATCATCTACGAGACTCACGTCAAAGGTTTCACCCGCCGACATCCCGACATCCCACGCTCGCTCCGAGGAACCTTCGCCGGTATGGCTCATCCGGTGGCGGTGGACTACTTGCGATCCCTCGGTGTGACCGCAGTCGAGCTACTCCCCGTGCACCAGTTCGTGCACGACGGCCACCTCCTGGA
>JAJZAM010000154.1 GCA_021799445.1 Actinomycetes bacterium | reverse complement strand
GATGGTCTCACGGCTCGGGCGCCACGGACGCTTCTCCGCACGTAACGCTGCGCCGAAAAGGGCACCCGCGAGTGTTTGAGCACCAAGGTTAGCTACGGCCGAGCCGACCAATCCTAAGCCGACCGCGTAGACGAGCACCGGCGACGCTGCTGCGGATGCCACGTTCGCGGCGACCACGATCATTACGGGACGCTTCGTGTCTTGGATCCCCCTCATCCAGCCGTTCCCGGCGAGGACGACAAGCATGCCAGGCATGCCTAGGACCGCTATGCGAAACCAGCGTTCGGCGGCGTCAGCGAGCGTCCCCTGGCCACCCGCAAGCAGGACGAGCATCGGTTTCGAAAGCATCTCCCCGACGACCATTCCGATCACACCGACGCCGAGAGCGATGAGCGTTGCGGCTACCCCTTCGTCCACTGCGAGGTCCCGTCGTCCGGCCCCGAACCATCTCGCCGCCCGGGCCGTGGTTGCGTAGTCGAGGAAACTCCCAAACATCGCTATCAAAGACAGCAATGTCCCTCCAAGGCCGACAGCGCCCAGCGGCACAGCCCCTAGGTGCCCGACCACAGCAGTGTCCACCAGCACGTATGTTGGCTCTGCCGCTAGCACCAGGAAAGCTGATGCCGCTAGGACCAGGAGCCGGCGCGTTCCAGGCACTTCGAGCACCGGCCGTGATCGTATCTGCGCCCGGCACGACCTGCTCCCAAGATGGGGATGTTACTGTAAGGTCATGAGCCCGCTCCGACTTCCCGTGCCGGGAGCGGGGCCGGACCACGGGGGGAACCTCGCCGAGTTTCGGTGTGTAGACGTCGTAGCCTTGGACGTCGACGGGACGTTGCTCTCAGATTCCACCTCGACGGTGTCGGAGCGCATCGTAGACATGCACCGGCTTCTCGCTTCACATTCGGCGCCGGTAGATTTTGTGCTCGTCACCGGCCGGCCCTGGGCCGGCGTCCGGGAGGTGGTTGCCGCCTTCGAGGCCGCAACAGGACGTAGGGCACCTCACGTGGTGCACTTCGGGTCGGTCGTAACCGACGCTGTCGGCGGGCGAGCACTGCGGCGTAGCACGATCCCCGCCGAACTAGTGCAAGAGGTGGTCGCCGTGTTCCGGTCGCACGATCTGCCTGCGTCTGCTATCGAGTGCGGCGACGACCTGCGGGAGACGCACTGGTTTGTGACGGATGGCGCTGTCGGGGACCCTGCGTCGACATACGACTTTGGCGTTCCCGTCAGACGCGTGAGCCGCCTCCCCGACGGGGTGGAAAGCCAAGCTATCCTCACCAGGACCGAAGAGTCGACAGCCAGGAGGGTGCTGGCGGATTTGGCGTCTTTGGGGACCGACCTGCCGATGGAGTACCACTCACCGAGCGGAATCGTTTACGTGGACTCGCAAGGTTCGTCGAAAGCGGACGGTCTTCGCCGGGCTCTGGCCGAGATCGGGGTACCACCCGAGCGGACTATCGCTATAGGCGACGCCGAACCTGACATCGCGATGTTCGAAAGCGTTGGCTTCGGTGTGGCCGTCGGAACGGCCAGCCACGACGTGATCGAAGCCGCCCGCTACGTGTGCGAAGGTGGGCCCTCGCAGGCGGTCATAGAGGTCCTGAACGTCTTGTTATCAGCCCGATCCGAGACGAACTGATAACTTGGAAATAGCTCAGGGCACGAAACCTCTGCTCCCGGTGTTGCAAGCGGTACCGTTGGCGGCTTAGGTCGACCCCAACCCGGCGAGGCCCTGCATTCGGGCTGCCACCGCCCTGTGACGGCGGAGGACGTCTTCGACGGCACCGTTGACGAGCCTGCCGTCGCGTACCACCGGGCGCCCGGCGACGATCGTGTGGCGCGCTTGCACCGGGCCGCACCGCAGCCAGGCTTCGACTGGGTCTGTGAGGGAACCAGCGAACATCAAGCCTTCCAGGGGCCAGCAGACCAGGTCAGCGACACTGCCCGGGGCTAACTGGCCGATCTCGCCGTCACGGCCTAGGCATCGCGCGGACCCACGCGTTGCGATCTCCAGCGCTTGGCGCGCTCCCATAGCGGTTGGACCTCCGCGCAGGCGGCCTTGCATCAGGGCTGTTCGCGCCTCCAGCCAAAGCGACGCGTGGTCAGTTGACGCTGACCCGTCGCAACCCAACCCCACAGGCGAACCCGC
The DNA here is from genome assembly GCA_021799445.1 of Actinomycetes bacterium. Lineage (GTDB taxonomy): Bacteria > Actinomycetota > Acidimicrobiia > Acidimicrobiales > Palsa-688 > JAJZAM01. Next base: position 3,431 of record JAJZAM010000154.1, on the reverse strand, counting down.
TGCGATCAGCTCTGCAACCGGAGCGACACCCCCCGCGATCATCATGTTCGAAGACGGGCAGTGAGCGACACCGACACCCGCACGGCCGAGGCGGACAATCTCAGAGCTGTCCGGGTATACGCAGTGGGCTACCCAGGATCTCGGCGTCATCCATCCGACGTCCTCGAAGTGGTCGATTGTCCGCTTCGAGAACTTCTCCATCGCGAAACGGTCCTCGTCGGGGTCCTCTGCGAGGTGGGTGTGCAAGCGGACGTCGAGGCGTTCGGCCAGTTCGGCTGTTCGTTTCATCAGCTGGTCAGTGACCGAAAACGGCGAGCATGGCGCCAGTGCTATCTGGAGCATCGAACCCGGGTTGGGGTCATGGAAGGCACGTACGAGGCGCTCGCTCTCAGCGAGGATCTCGTCGTCGTCCTGCACGACGGAGTCCGGCGGTAAGCCCCCATCTTTGACTGAAAGGCTCATCGACCCACGAGTCGGGTGGAATCTCATGCCCAACTCCCGGGCGGCCGCAATCTCGGCCGCTATCAGGTCCCCTCCACCTTTCGGGTGTACATAAAGATGATCGGTCGTCGTCGTGCAACCGCCAAGAGCCAACTCAGCCAGTCCGACCCAAGCCGAAAGGTAAGATGCCTCCTCGTCGAGGCCAGCCCAGACCGGGTACAGGGTGGTGAGCCACTCGAAAAGGGTACCGTTGACGGCAGGGGCAAAAGACCGGGTGAGGTTTTGGTAGATGTGGTGGTGGGTGTTGATGAGACCGGGCGTTACAAGGCAGCCCTGCGCCGAGATCGTCTCATCTGCAGGGGGAGCGGGATCACCCCTTCCCCCCAGAGCAGAGATGAAACCGCCCTGGATCGCCACCCATCCATCGACCAGTTCCGTTCCGTTATCATCCACCGTCGCCACCAGTTCCGCTCCGGTGACAAGCAGGTCCACGGTCCTAGCCGCAGCACGCCCCGGCGGAGCCTCACTTGATAGTCGACCTGACGGTCGGTAACCGGCCGTGTCGGAGCTTTTGTCGTCTGAAGGCATAGTCGATTCACCTTAGACCAGCCGACAGACCAGCCGAAAGAGACGCTGCAACGTCGCTTCGTGGCATAACTCCCAACATCGTCGGGTGGCAAGAGACTTGCCGGGAGGTTAGCGTTGGACTGTGACCCCGGTTTTGGTAGTCGACGCTGGCCCGGCAGCGGACATGCACGACACGGGGTGGGGTCATCCTGAGCGGGCTGAACGGCTGCGCGCAGTGCAAGCCGGCACCCGGGATCCCTCTTTGGAAGGGGCTGTAGCTAGGGCACCAGCCCGACCAGCGACTCGACACGAGCTTGTCCGAGTTCACACCGCCGCCTATGTCGACGCTTTGCGAGACTTCATCGCAGCGGACGGTGGTGACATCGACCCTGACACCCACGTGTCGACCGGATCGTGGGACGCCGCCCTTCTCGCAGCAGGGGCCGGGCTGACAGCGGTCGAAAGCCTTGACAGGGGTGAAGCGTCGAGCGCCTTTGTGGCGGTGCGCCCGCCTGGACATCACGCCACGCGGAGCGCAGCCATGGGATTCTGCCTTCTCAATAATGCCGCCATCACAGCCGCCGCTCTAGCCGACCGCGGGGAACGCGTCTTGATCGTCGACTGGGATGTGCACCACGGCAACGGCACCCAGGAAATTTTCTGGGACGATCCCAGAGTTATGTACGTCTCGACGCACCAGTGGCCGGCCTACCCGGGCACTGGTCGAGCCCAAGACACCGGCGGACCCGGAGCCCCAGGTTTAACGATCAACGTTCCCCTACCAGAAAAAGCAACAGGAGACGTGGCCCGCCTGGCCCTGGACCGCCTCGCCGCCCCGGAGATAGAAAAGTTTGAGCCGACCTGGGTGGTCATCTCAGCAGGCTTCGACGCTCACAGGGCCGATCCTCTAGCGGACCTCGCTTGGAGCGCAGGGGACTTCGCTGACCTCACTGCGGACGTCGCCGCCTGGGCTCCCCGACCCGGCCGGCTGGTGGTCCTCCTCGAAGGAGGCTATGACCTCGATGCTCTGAGGCTTTCCGTTACCGCCACGCTTCGAGCGATGGCCGGCGAGAGGTACCACCCGGAACCGCCCACTTCCGGCGGACCCGGCCACGACCTCGTCGATCCGCTCGTCGCCTTACGACGTCGGCTCCTCGGATCCTAGGGGCGCCCCCTTAGGGGTCGGACGAACCGCAGCCGAGGTCCGATAGGCATACCACCAGGCGTGGATAAGCCCTCAGCGCAGCGGAACCCGCCAGATGAGCACCGTCCCGGAGGGTTTACGCCCCCTAAGCATGAGGGCACCTCCAAGCTGCTCTGCACGGGCCGACAGGTTCCTTATTCCCGAACCGGCCGAAGGGTGATCAGACACTCCGATACCATCGTCAGAGACGACAACGCTCAAAGTCACGTCCTCTACGGACACTATTACGTCAGCGGAGCCCGCTTTCGCGTGCCTCGCGACGTTGGACAGTGCCTCGCGGATGACGGCCGCAACCTCGGCGTTCAGGCCTTCCGGGACAGACGCCTCGACCGGCCCCCGAAACTCGAGCCGGGGAGCGAAACCAAGCTGATCTCGGGCATCGGAGAGCACTTTTCGCACGCCGGAGCGTAGACCCCGGCCGGACGATTCATCTAGGGGGTGGTTCAGATCGAAGATGGTCTCGCGGATCTCACGTATTACTTCGTCTAAGGCATCGACGCTGGAACGTAGCCTGTCGGCAACCCCAGAGCTGGCGTCGCGCTGAGCTGCCTGTAGGCCCATCCCGATCGCAAACAGCCTTTGTATCACCGTGTCGTGAAGGTCCCTGGCTATGCGCTCCTGCTCGGCTACGAGACGGACCTCGTCGAGGGACACCCGGGTGCTGGCGAGGTCCAACACAACCGCCAAAGAAGCGGCAAAGGTTTCCGCAGCGGCGACCTCCCCCCTTTCGAAGCATCTCCTCCCCGACGTGCGCGCCACGACCACACACCCGACAGCTGAGCCCCGGTTGAGCATGGGCAGGTAAGCTCCACAGCCGAATCCCGCTGCGCGCACTTTCGGATGGTCCGTTGACTCAGACGACATGTCCCGCACCAGGACCGTTAGCGCTCGGCTTATAACCTGCGCCGCAGGTCCCCCGGGGGTGAGGTCCAGCGCCTCGGTCCTCTCGCCTGACGACGCCACGACCGATACACCCATGTCTGTATCAGCCTCCACTTGTGCTGAAAGACCCCCGGCCGCAGCAAGGACGGCAAAGCTCGAGCTCAACACGATCCAGGCGGCGTCAGCGTCCACAACGCTGCGCACTCGATCGGCTGCGACCGATAGAAGCTCGGCGATAGGTTCCCCCGCCGTAGCTTTGGTTGTCACTTCGTTGACGAAGCGTTCTACTTCCAAGCTGCGCCGCTGGGCTGTTGCATCCCGGACGAAAGCTCCGACC
>JAJZAM010000153.1 GCA_021799445.1 Actinomycetes bacterium | reverse complement strand
GCGGCTGTGGTCAGCGACTCGGGGCCGAACCTGCGGCGCACCTCGTCCACGACGGCGCCTGGCGCACTGCGCGGCGGCAGGGTCTTTTGCGTCTCGCCGCCAAGGTTCAAGCTGAGCTGCGACGTTGCGGTCCCGGCCGGCTCGGCGAGGTTGGTGAGGCTGACTCCGACTAGCCTGACGCCGCGCTCGCAGCCGGCGTCGGCGAGCATTGACAGCGCCGCTGTGGCGATGTCGGTGCTGGCGTCGGTTCCTTGTCTTAGGGTGTGTGACCTCGTGCGGGTCGTCATGTCACGGTAGCGAACCTTTACCGTTACGGTCCTCGCCCGCAGTCCAGCTTGCCGTACCCGGCTCGACACCGAATCAGCCATGCCCAGCACCGGGACTCTCAGGCTGTCGACGTCGAAGCGGTCGTGGCTGAAGGTCTCCTCCTGGCTTATCGACTTGGTCTCGCGTTCTGGCAGCACCGCCCGATCGTCCACTGCGCGAGCGAGACGGGCGAGGTGCGCTCCGTTGGCCCGGCCAAGCACCTCCTCCAAGGTTCGAGGGGGCACCGACGCTAGGTCACCTACCGTCTTGATACCCATCCGCGCCAGGCGCGTCGAGGTGGCAGGCCCGACTCCCCACAAAGCCTCGACCGGATGGGGATGCAAGAAGGCGATCTCCTGGCCTTCGGGGATTATGAAAACTCCCGACCCAGGCCCGCCACCGTCAGCCAGCCCGCCACCGTCGCCTACCTCAGCTGGCCCAGGCGGCCGGACGAGCGCAGGCGACCGGCTGGGTTTTCCGCAGGTTCGTGGGACGTGCGGCTTGGCCGCCTTGGAAGCCATCTTCGCTACGAACTTCACGCGCGATCCCCCAACCGAGCAGACAAGACCTGTCCGTTCGAACACTCGGCGGCGTATCAACGCCCCGATCGTCGCCGGCGGGCCGTAGATCCGCTCGGCTCCGGTCACGTCGAGGAATGCCTCGTCGAGTGAGATGCCCTCCACTATCGGGGTGAAACCGGCGAAGACCTCGTGAAGTTGCCGGCTTGCCTGAGCGTAGCGACCGTGGCGCGGGGCGACGAACACGGCCCCGGGGCAAAGCCTCCTCGCCTCGACGGAGGGCATCGCGGATCTGACCCCGAACGCCCGGGCCTCGTAGCTGCACGAAGCGACCACACCCCTCCGGCCCTCACCCCCGACGATCACCGGCTTGCCCGCCAGGGTCGGGTCGTCGAGGGCTTCCACCGCGGCGAAGAAGGCGTCCATGTCGACGTGAAGCACCCACCTTTTCGAACCTTCTCCCACCACCCGCATTGTATTGCCCTCGTCGCAGCCTAGGCGAGAATAACGTGGCGGAAACCTTCAGCGAAACGCGTCCCTGCTCTTTTGCCCGCGTCGGCGGCCCTGCTTCGCACCGAACGCATGACCAGATCCCCGCCGTCTCCTATCTGGCTGGCGTGGCAGACGACGGCTTGCGCTTTGGCTTCGATGCTGGTCGTGACGTCGACCCACACGTCGGGTTCGAGAGTGCCCGACAATAGCAGTGTCCCAACGGAGTGGGCCGGCTGCGCACCGGGGAAGTAGTGGGGGTTCGCCGCGCCAGGGACAACGGCGTCTATAGCAGCCCAGCCGGTTACCCGATGATCTCGGTGGTTGATGTAGGTCTGGCCGAAGAACACCGCCGTAGGGTCCGGTGCTAGGACGACGTCAGGACGCAGGTCGCGGATTAGTGACACGAGCTGCCCTCTTAGCTCTAGGCCGTCCTCCAGCTCGCCGTCGGGATGGTCGAGCCAGAAGCGGCGTCTGACCCCGAGCACGGCGCCGGCTCGAACCGATTCCGCCTTTCGCAGGCTGGCAAGCTCTGCGGGGACCACGGCGGGATCCAACGACCCCTTGTCACCCTGGGCGCACACGCACACGTTCACGGCGGAGCCGTTCGCTGCCCACAGGGCGAGAGTGCCGCCCGCGGCGACCTCCGCGTCGTCGGGATGAGCGTAGATTGCTAGCGCCACGTCGGGTATTTCGTCGAAAAAGGGGCCGGCCACGGCCGCGACAGTAGGCTAAACACTGCTGCATGGCTGCGACATCCGATCCCACCCGAACCGACCCGCCGCCCGAGAACGCCGAGACGGCTTTCGGCTTCGACACCGGATGGCGGGATCCCCTCCTGGAGGAACTGGCCCGCACAGCGTACGAGGCCGCTACGGCAGCCTCCGAAGTTCTTCGTGCCGGTGCGCCGGGCTCGGGAGCTGCTGTAACTGGGCTTTCGACGAAGATCTCCGAGACCGACATGGTCTCAGACGTGGACCGCTCGTCGGAGGCGGCCGTGAACCGGGTCCTGCTACTTCGCAGGCCTGACGACGGGTTGCTAGCAGAGGAGGGCAGCTCCAGGGCGGGAACCACCGGCGTCCGCTGGGTGGTCGACCCGCTCGACGGGACCACGAACTTCCTTTTCGGCATACCGCAGTACGCCGTTTCGATCGCCGCCGAGGTCGACGGCGAGCCGGTGGTCGGTTTGGTGTTGGACCCTTGCCGGTCCGAGATATGGGCAGCGGCACGAGGTCACGGTGCTTTCCGCAACGGTTCCCGCTGCCAGGTGAGACCCGACCCGACGAGCGCATCCGAGGCTCTCGTCGCTACCGGCTTCGCCTACAAAGCGGCGTGGCGCGCCTGGCAGGGAGCCGTCGCCGCCAGGATGCTCCCCCAGGTGCGGGACCTGAGGCGGTTCGGTTCGGCCGCCCTGGACTTGTCCTGGGTGGGCGGGGCCCGCTTCGACGGCTACTACGAGTGGGGACTAAACCCGTGGGATCTGCGGGCTGGTGAGCTAGTCGCACGCGAAGCGGGAGCTGAAGTGCGGTCCTACCCCAACGGGACAACAGTCGCTGCGACATCCGGACTTTTCGGTCCTCTGTGCGACCTCCTCGGCGCAGCAGGAGCCTTCGACGCCCCACCTGCCATGTGACGCCCTCGCCGTGCTAGCCCCAGAACACCTCTGCGACGCCGTGGAGAAGGTCGGGGTCGACCTGCTTAGCCACGCTGACGGCCTCTGACAGCGGAACCCGGACTATCTTGTCGGCTTGGAGTGCGACCATGGTGGAAAAGTCTCCATCGTGGACTGCGTCTATGGCTGCTATCCCGAACCGCGTCGCTAGGATACGGTCGAAAGCCGTGGGGCTTCCGCCTCGCTGGACGTGGCCGAGCAGGGTCACCCGGGTCTCGAAGCCGGTCCTCTTCTCGATCTCCCCTGCGAGCACGTTAGCTATGCCGCCCAGTCTCGGATGGCCGAACTGGTCGAGCTCCGCCGACGCCAACGTAAGGCTACCGTCGGCGGGAACGGCACCTTCGGCGACGACGACTATCGAAGCGAACCGACCTTTGGCGTGCCGGTTCTTGAGTTTGGCGCAGATCACGTCTATGTCGAATGGCTCCTCTGGCACCAAGATCTCGGCCGCGCCTCCAGCTATCCCGGCGTAGGTGGCTATCCAGCCGGCGTTCCTGCCCATCACCTCGCAGACTATGACCCTGTCGTGAGACTCGGCCGTCGTGTGCAGGCGGTCGATCGCGTCGGTGGCGATCTGAACGGCGGTGTGAAACCCGAAGGTCACCTCCGTCGCCGACAGGTCGTTGTCTATCGTCTTGGGCACCCCAACGACTGCCACACCCTCGCCGCTCAGGCGGTGCGCTACTCCGAGCGTGTCGTCACCGCCGATCGCCACCAACGCGTCTATGCGCTGCGAACGCAGCGTCGCAAGGCAGCGGGCGACGCCGCCGTCGACTTTGTAAGGGTTGGTCCGCGACGTTCCGAGTATCGTCCCACCGCGGGGGAGGATGCCACGACAGCGCTCGACGTCCAAGTCGGTGCTGCGGTTGTCCATCACACCCTCCCACCCGTCGAGGAAACCCACGAAACTGTCCCCGTAGCCGACTTCGCCTTTGCGCACAACCGCTCGGATAACAGCGTTCAGCCCGGGGCAGTCACCGCCGCCAGTAAGCATTCCGACTCTCATGTCCTTCTCCTACCTAGAACCACTCCGACTCTAATCGCAGGCGGACGCACCCGGAATCAGCCCATATTCAGCGCGGAGCGCATCAACACCGGAACTGGGCGGATCAGCACTGGGCTCACCGTCGCGGTTGGCGGTGCGGAGCTAGCGCTCGGCTGAAGCCCGTTCGAGCATCCCGGCCTCACGCTTGAAGTCCCCGGCCCCGGAGAAGCCCTTGTAGACACTCGCAAAGCGCAGGTACGCGACCTCGTCTAGCCTGCGAAGCTGCTCCAGCACCGCAAGGCCCACCTGCTCGTAGGTGACCTCTCCGCCTACGAAACGCAAAGACTCCTCGACAGCGGCGCTGAGCTGGGCGATGTCCTCCGCTCCTACCGGCCGGTTCTTAGACGCTGCCGCCACGCCTGCTGCTACTTTCGCCCGGTCGAACTGCTCGCGTTCACCTGAACGCTTTACGACCACCAGCGGCACCTCTTCGAGGCGTTCGTAGGTGGTGAAGCGGGCTCCGCAACCCCCGCATTCCCGGCGCCGCCGGATCGCGGACCCGTCGGAAGCCGACCGCGAATCGACAACTCGGTCTTCCGTGCACGAACACCGCGGACAGCGCATCCCTTCGAAGGTACCGCCATAACACCCCGAACGGTGGAATATCAACACCCAAACCCACCGATCACGAAACCACCACCCCAAAAACCGGCACCCTGACAGGGGTCCTCGTGGACCGACGGTGCTGGCGACCTCAAGGGATCTGGATCGCCTCGCCGGGATAGACCGACGTGCCGTGCAGCTCTGAGACGAGGCGGTCGACTATCGGCCGCTCATCGCCTCCCGGATCGAGCCTGTGTGCTATCGACCACAGCGTGTCACCGGGCTGCACCACGTAGACAACCTCGCTCGCCGCTTGCATCAGGCCGACCTGCCCGGCGTTGGCATCCCTAACCACCCACGACGGCGAGCCGCCAGCCCCGGAACGTGGCGCTTCCTGGCCCCCGGATAACACCGCTCCCAGCAGCCAAGCGGCCGCTACCCCCGTCACTAGAACCCAAAGGAGCGTGCGCCACAACCGACGGCCAGCCAGCCAGGCCCAGGCCGGGCGGTCCGAGCGACTCGGGCGGTCCGGCCGACCCGGGCGATCCCGAGTCGTGTGCTCCCCGCCTTCGCCCTGCGGCGCTAGCAACTTTCGCCTCACCACCGCCGACGAATCGCCGTCCACCTCCTCCCAATCGAACAGCCGGCTTCGAACATCTAGATCCGGCTTTGACCTCACTTCTAGCATGCCAAACATATGTTCGTAGACTAACAGAACACCTGTTCGAAGTCAAGACTTGATCGAACAGGTGTTTGCCTCAGCTGACGAAGCGCGATAGCATTTCATATGGCTTAGTCGTGGCCTCCTCCCGAGCGCCCCGACGCAGTTCGGAACCAGAGACTCTCAGAACTCTTCCGAGTAACCAAATCAACATGAAGGAGCTACATCGACATGGCAGACAGCGAACCTACAGGCAAGAGACGGGAGATCTTGGATTTCATCTCCGCCCAGGTTCGCGAGCGAGGATACCCGCCTTCGGTACGGGAGATAGGTGAGGCGGTCGGGCTCGCCTCGTCCTCGACGGTTCACACTCACCTGCAGACCCTGCACCGCCAGGGCTTCCTTCGCAGGGACCCCACCAAGCCCCGGGCCATTGAGGTGCGCTACGACGCTCTTTCAGCCACGCCAGTCGAGAGGCGACCAG
>JAJZAM010000152.1 GCA_021799445.1 Actinomycetes bacterium | reverse complement strand
GGCGATCAGGCGAAGAAGGCGGCCATCCAGTTCGGCACGCTCGGCTCGGGCAACCACTTCTAGGCCCCTAGTTCACCTGTCAACGGGAGCATCCACCATCGGGCGGCCGACGCCTGTTCTACTGGTCTGTGATGTCGTCAACCAGTAGAGCGCTGGAGGGTCGGGGCGCGTGGCGCTGAGAATGTTGTCTTGGGACGCGGATGCGACCAAGCACGCGTCTTTCGCTGTGGATCCGCGGGCGCTTCGCCGTGCAGGCACGCCGACGGTGTTCGACGAGCAGCAACGACCGGTCCGACACCTGAATCGTTGGCTGGCTGACTTATCGGGGGCTCCCGGCATAGATGTGGGTCATCGGTCGCGACTCTTGGGCCGCGCTCACCCTTCCCCCCTTGGGAAGCTCTGCCTTTCCGCCCCTCCGGGGAGGAGGCTGGTGGGATCCCTCAGGTGTAGACGAGTTCGCTTTCCTCGTGTGCGCTTCGGTTGTCAGCTGCCACAACGCCTTCTCAGCGCTGTATAGCCCTACCCACCCACATCAATGCCGGAAGAGCCACTTATCGACCCACTCGGGCTCGCGGACAACGTGGGACACGTACGCGCGAGAGCTGATGCGCTGGCACGAGTTCCTGCAAGAGGAGTTCGGCGCCGAAGTTTTGGGGGGCGACGTCGTTCACCAAGGAGACGACTTCCTCCGCGCCTACTACCTGCTCCGAGTCGAACCGACCGTCGCCGGTGATTCCGCCGGACGCGTAGTGGGCGACGCCAAGTCGACGCTCGGCAAACGCCGCGCCGCCCTGGTCAGCTTCTATCGCTGGGCCGTCGAGGTCGGTGAGCTCGAGCGGCTCCCGTTCAGGACGACGACGGTGCGTACTCGTTACGGCCCGGTGGAGACGCTCGCGGGTCTGCTTGGCGGACGGCTAGGCGACGGGGAGCGCCTGCCGATCCCGGAACCCAACCTGTCGAGGCTGATGTCGGTGGGGCTGCTCGGTCAGCAACCCGACGGCACCCCCGACCCGGGCTTCGGCTATATGGAGGGCGCCTATCGAAGTGCGGCCGGAGTCGCCCTGTCCGTCGGGGCCGGCCTGCGCCATCAAGAAGTGCTGGGCACGACCGTGTTCGAGCTTCCCGCACCGCACCGCGACGGCCTCACGCCGCTGTCGGTCGCCGCTGCCATCGCCAAGGGCGGACGGGCGCGCAAGGTCATAGCGTTCTCGCGATGGATGCAAGTTGTCGTCGACTACATCCGGAACGAGCGTGCCGCCATCGCGATGTCGGCGAGGTGGCGCCCGCCTGGCTGCATCGAAGTCGACCCCGACGCTACAGATCGCCGCTACGTCACGCTCCGCAGTGACTCCGGCGGTTGGGAGCGCAAGCCATGGGACGTCGTCGACTTGCCCACCAGGCGGCGCCTCGTGGTCCCCGATAAGGGCAGTCCGCTCCTCCTCCTGAACGCCAGGTCCTCGAACGGCTCTCCGCTGGTCGGTCCCGACGCCCTGAATCTGGCGCTCTCCCGGGCGGCCGAACGGTGCGCTGGCTTCTGGCCCGACCAGTTCTGGTCCTACACGATGCACAACTGCCGCCATACCTACGGGACCGGGATGTTGCGCTTCCTCAAGCGGGCGAACGAGCACATCGAGGAGTTCGAGAAGACGCACGGGCGACCGCCGGTCTGGGCGGAGATGGCTAAGCGGGATGACGCCCTGCTCCTCGTCGCGGACTCGATGGGCCATGCCTCGGTTGATACAACCCGCCTCTACGTTGTAACGGCGCTGTGGGAACTCCTGCTGGAGGCGAACGCCGACGAGGACCTCAATCCGGCCCTCGTGGAGGCCTGAATGGTCCGCCGTGCTGACGCCCATCGCGGCATCGTGTCCGAGCCGGTCGACGTTCCTCTCGGCCTCGAAGTGACTTTCGACGGCAGGACCACGTTCCTCTCCTTTGAGCGCCTCCCGTCCTGCCCCCTGCGCCGCCAGCTCCGCGACGCTGTGTTGGCCAGCATGGCGGACCGCGGCGGGACGCTCTCCTCGCCGGCGTCGGCGAGGGCGTACGTTGTCTGGTCGAAGGGCCTGTGCTCGTCCCTCGTCGAGCACGGCGTCGAGGTGCCCGATGCCGCGAGGTTGCTGCCAGGCGACGTCCACCAAGCCGTCTTCGCCGGCATCACGGCGCCGGTGCCAGTCGGGCTGGTCGTCGGTCGCAAGCTACTGCTGATGTGCGCCAAATCTGCCGGCAACGCAGAGCTGTGCGGCTACCTCAGCAGTCTCCGCCTCTACGGCTACACGCCGAGCGACGGTGGCTCAAAGCCGTATTCGCACGACGAGTTGCGCGCCGTGCTCCGCTGGGCGAAGGGCCGCCTGAGTAAGCTCGCCGACCGCCGAGCCGCTGCTTTGCGAAGCATGGGAGCCGACCCCGACGCTGAAGACGCCGAGATCCTCGAGGTGGCACGCTCGGTCCTGAGCGAGGAGGTGCCAGAAGACGACTGTCCCGATCAGCCCCGCCGGGGCTATGTCCGCTGGGACGCTGCGCCGGCGAACCACCGGTGGTGGACGGCTCAGCTCTACGCCAACGGCTTCGAGCTGGTCCCCCCGTCGCGAACGTTTCAGCGGTCTTGCTTCCTAGAGTCCCGCCGCGCCCTCTTCCCCGTCGGCGACGACGCCTTGGCCGCGGCGATGCTTGTTGTCAACGAGTTCGGAGCGGAGGGCCAACTGCTCACCGGCATGCGGCTCGGCGACATCAGGAACCTGACCTCCGGCGTCACGGAGATTGTCGGCAGCAAGCCACGAGCCCACCGCGGGGTCAGCCGGCGCGGCAACCGGGGCGCGCCGTGGAGCGGCGGAGAGGTGCTCGGACGTTGGCTGACGCTCACCGCTCCGCTCAGGCGCTGGACCGGCACGCAGCACGTCTGGCTCTGGGCGTCGGCGAACGTGCTCTCCCGACAGGCTCGCCAGGTCCGGGAGGGAGTCGTCAGCTACATCACCGAGCGGCCCCTCATCATGGAAGGCCACCCGGGCATTGAGAGTCCCGAGGGCAAGCGCCTGAAGCTGAGCATCCGCCGCTTGCGGAAGAACTGGGTCCAGCGTGGCGAGCGGGCGATCGGTCCATCGGTCCGAGGGGCGCTGGACCCCGTGCACAGCCATCGCACTGCGTGGGCGTTCTACAGGGGAGCAGCGCTGGAGCCAGCAGAGCGGCTCGCGCTCATCGCTGAGTCCCAAGACGAGCTTGCCGCCCTCGCGACGGCGACGCAGGTGGTGGCCGACGTCGACATGGACGGTCCAGATGCAGTGAAGGCGCTCGTTGGAGCCGGAGTCGACGAAGAGGTGGCTCAGCGTGTCGTTCGGCGTTCCGTTGACGATTCGGGCACGACGCTCTGTCGGGACGCCACACATGCCCCTGGGCAGTCCGAAGGGACGTTGTGCCGAAGGAGCCCATTCGCCTGTCTCATGTGTCCCAACGCCATCCACACTCGGCTACATGTTCCCGTCCTCCTGGCGCTATCGGCGAGCATCGACGCCGACCGCTCGATACTGCCGGCAGAGGAGTTTGTCGCCAAGTGGTCGGGCATTGACTACGCGCTGCAGAAGATTCTCGGCTCCTTTTCGGAGCGCAGCATCGAGGAGGCAAGGGTCGACCTTGCGACGGCGCACACTCAGGTTGAGCTACTGCGGGCAGCGCAGTGAAGACGCTCCCGCTCCCGGAGTCGCCCCGCGAGAGCCGCTTTACCGGCAGCCGACTCAGCGACCTCCTGGGGGTGCCACGACTCGAGGGGGTGTTCGACGACGACACGTGGCCGCTGGCGAGGCACCCTCACATGGCTTCGACTTCTGCCCTTGCCAACGTCTCCTGGATGAGAGTTCCCGTCGAGTTCCGAGAGGCGCTGAAGGAACTCGTCGTGCTCGCCACTGCCCCGGAGCTGCACGCCGGACTTGACTCCAAGCTTCTCGCCCGAGAGCCGCGCAACCTGATGACGGTCGTCCGCTGGTTGCAGACCCTGCCCATCGACCTCGCGTGGATCAGGGAGCGGGCGGGGACGCTCACGGCTGCGCGACAGGGCGACTTCGAGGCGTGGAAGATGGGCTCCGGCTTCGCGATCGACCACCGTCGCGTACGCGCCCTCGAGGCCTTCGCTGCTTACTCGACAGCCATGTCCCCAGACGTCGAGCGGCTCACTGCTGAGCCGTGGCCCGCGCGGTCGGCGCTCGCTGTCGCCGGCGGGAAGAAACGCCGTCGGGCGAACACGACGATGCCGCTCGACGTCGCGCACTACGGCAGGTGGCTGGTGGCGGCCGGGTTTGTCGTCGAGCACGCCGACCAGTTCCTCGACGCCGTCACGGGCGAGAACACCGCAACGCTTGTCGAACCTCTCATTCAGCCGTGGCTCGACGAGCACAAGAACCTCCTGAGCCGCAACGGACTGCGGGCGATGGTCGCCGGCTCGTGCATCTTCGTGACCGGCGCCTTCACCGGGATGAGGTTGGGCGAGTTGCAGGCTATTCCTCGCCACGACCAGCTCAGTACCATCGAGGTCTCTGGAGTCCGTCGCTGGCTGCTGACGAGCTATCTCGTCAAGGGACTACCGGTGCCGAGGCGTGAGCAGTGGCTCATACCGCCACTGGTCGCCGAGGCAGTCGTCGCCATGACCCAACTGCTCGAACGGTGCAACATCCCCGACGACGAGCCGTTCCTCCCCACCGGGCACCCGCCTCTCTTCGACCGACGCGCGCTCGCCCGGCTCAGCAAGGAGTCGACCAAGACGACGATGCGTCTTGAGCGAGCAATCGAGGCGGTCGGCAGAGCAAGCGCGGTCCTTGCCTCGCTCGGCGTCTGCGAGCCTGTGCCGTCCCCGGCTCCAAATGGCCGTGAGATGAGGCGCACGTTCGCCCGCATCGTGGCGTCGCGCCCCCAGGGCCCCCAGGCGGCGATGGAGCAGTTCAAGTGGCAGAGGGCCGAGACGGCCGCGGGCTACTTCAGGATCTCCACCGAGGCGCTGGCGCTGGCGCAGCGTGAACTCTACGAGGAGGTGCGCGAACTCCAGGCGGCAGTGGTGACGGGCACCGCCGTCCGCGAGTACCAACTCTGGGAGCGGAGCGTCGAGCGCGACTGTGCGGCGACGTTCCCCGCCGGTCCCGACGGGCTACGCAAGCAAGCCGCCTTTGCAAGCATCAGGGCGGCCATCGTCGGCGCCCCGCGAGTCGTCGAGGACGACCGGCGCCTGCGCGCCCTTCTCGAGCCACACGTCGACTCCATCTACCTCACCGAGTTCGGCTTTTGCGACTACGATGAGCGGCACCAGCTGTGCGGCGGCCTAGGCGGACCGAACCCGGCCATGTGCCAGCCAAATGCGTGCCTGAACGCCTCGACATTGAGCACCACGGTGGCCGCCCACCGGGTCAAGCATGACCGGCTTGTCGCTCTCAGCAGGGACCGGCGACTGCCCGACCTGGCGAGAAAGCGTATTCGTCGAGAAGCCGAGGCCATCGAGAAGGACCTCGGCCGGGCGCTCAGGGACAGCGCAGATGGCTGACAACCTCACTCCCGATTGGGAGGCGCTGCCGTCGACGTCGACGCGGCTCCGGGCAGCAGCGACCGCTGTCGCACTTGCGCTCACCGGGCACGTTGTCGACATCAGCAAGGTGGCCCGCGTGGCCGGCGTTAGCCGGCAAGCCCTCCACAAGGACCACAAGCCCGTTATCGAACTCATCGGGTGGCTGAAGACGCACTCGATCGCACCTGGCGCGGTTGCCGCCGGTGCGGGCCCGGCCGAGCTGA
>JAJZAM010000151.1 GCA_021799445.1 Actinomycetes bacterium | reverse complement strand
GCTCCGAGTGACGCGAGAGCCGCTCTGCGCGCCGAACCCTGCACGACGCTCCTGGCGCTTATGACGGTTCCGACGAGTGCCCTGTGACCGCGAGCGGTGAGCTCGGCAGCAAGCAGCGGCGCGGAGCTCAGCTGCGCGGCGACGTTGCCCGTCTCGTCTATGACGCGGTTGGCCACGACAACGGTTCCGGGTTCCAGGTCGTCGCTCAGGCCGCCGGCGAGACCAGCGACGGCTACCGCCCGAGTGTTGGTGCGGGTCACGCCGGCACCTGGAGGGTCGAATCCTCTAGCCGGGTAAGGGGAGCGCCGCTCCCCGTGAAGACGCACTCCCGCTGTTATCTCCTCGACGCTGCGACACGATCTCAGCGGTCCGGCGCCGGTCCTCACGATGCGGGCGCCGGGGGCGCCCTGGGCGACTGCCCGGGCTTCGAGGCGCAGCGGGGCCATCAAAAGCAGGCCGGCTCCTGTCACGCCGGTTCCTGTCACGTCGGCTCCGACCCCGAGACCATCGCGCCGTAGCGTCCGAGGGCCATGAGCGGCCAGACGATCCGGTAAAGGTGGTAGTTGATGCTGAAGTCCCACGGGAACCCGGTTCCCGTGAACCAGGGCTCGTCCCAGCCCCCGTCGGGGGTCTGGTGCTCGATCAGCCAGGCGACGCCGCGCCGTGTGATGTCGCTGGCGTGCTCACCGCCAGCGAGGAGTGCGAGGAGCGCCCACGCCGTCTGGGAAGGCGTCGAAGTGCCCTTCCCTCGCCAAGCGTCGTCTACGTACGAGCGCAGATCCTCACCCCAGCCGCCGTCGGGGTTTTGGTGCTCGCCTAGCCAGCGTAGCGCTGCTCTCAAGCGCGGGTCGTTTTTGGGCACTCCCGCCGCTACGAGGGCAGGGACGGCAGCTCCCGTCCCGTACACGTAGTTGACACCCCACCGGCCGAACCAGGAGCCGTCGCGCTCCTGGGCTGCCCAGAGCCAGTCGACTCCTCGCTGGAGGATTGCGGGGTCGACGCCTTCTTCGCCGGCGAGCATCTCGACCATGTGAGCTGTGACGTCGGCCGACGGGGGGTCGGTCACCTCCCCGAAGTCGCAGAACGGCAGTTTCGCCACGGTGGCGCTGTCGTTATCGGCGTCGAAAGCTCCCCACCCTCCGGAACGGCTCTGCATGCCGACCGACCAGGCGACCCCGCGCCGGCAGGCAGCTTCGATCTCGGCGTCAGGCACGACCCTGCGAAGCGCGAGAATCACCTCCGCGGTGTCGTCGACGTCGGGATAGTTATCGTTGTGGAACTCGAACGCCCAACCCCCCGCGGCGACACCGGGGCGGCGCACGCACCAGTCGCCTTTTACCCGTATCTCCTCTGCGACCAGCCAACGTGCCGCTCTGCGCATCGCCGGGTCGTCGCGGGCTACGCCGACGTCGCTCAGCGCTATCATCGCCAAAGCGGTGTCCCACACAGGGGACTGGCAGGCCTCCAGGCGAAGACCGCGCTCGTCGTCGACGGTAAAAGAGTCCAAGCCCCGCAGTGCCGCGACAAGAACAGGGTGCTCGAGCGGGTAGCCGAGAAGTCGGAGGGCGATGATCGAGTACACGACGGGAGGCTGTATTCCACCCCACAGGCCGTCGGCCTCTTGGCGGGCGAGGATCCAACGTTCGGCCTTGGCAAGGGAAGCGTCTCGAACGAGGCGCGCCGGCATGAGCCACCCCGGCGTCTTGTCGTACGCGTGGATTGCACGGTCCAAAAGTCGGTAGAACGCGGAAGTGGCTCGGGCTCTTCTAGGGCGGTTGGCGGCTTGTGGCGCGCTTTCGCAGGCGAGCTCGTCGAGGGTGAAAGGCAGCGGAACCGCCGGCTTGAACGACATGACGACGCTCATCGCTACGATCGTCTGGCGGGCCCAGCACGCGAAGTCGTAGATGTTTAGCGGCACCCGGCTCGGAAGCAGCATGATCTCCGGTGGGACAAGGGGCAGGTCCTCCCACGACCAAGCCCCTACGACAGCCATCCAGATGCGGGTGAAAACCCTCGTAGCGGCTATTCCACCGTTGGAACTGACCCACCGAGCCGCTAGGCGCATGTGCGGGGCGTCCGGGGGATCCCCGGCGAGCCTCAACGCCACATAAGCCTCGACGGTGACAGAAATGTCGTCGGGGCCCCCGTAAAAAGTGGCCCAGCCTCCGCTTGCAAGCTGCTGGGAGCGGATCCACGCCGCCGTCTTGGCGCAGCGCTGCGAGTCGAGGATGCCTAGGAAGTGGCGCAGCATCACGTCCTCGGCATCCATCGAAACGTTGGTCTCTAGCTCGCCTTTCCACCAGCCGTCGGCGTGTTGGAGACCGAGAAGGTTCTCGCGTCCCGACTTTATGGCCGACGACAGCCCGTCCAGCTCGTCGCTCGACCAGTCGAGGGCTGGCTCGTCCGACTCCTCCCGCAGGTAAGTCAAAACTCTCGCTCCACGATGTAGACGGCCATGTCCGCAAGGTCCCTGTGCGGCAGCGGGGAGAGGCGAACCCTTTCGAGCGCTCCGAGGGCGGCGTCGAGGTTCGCTTTAGCCCTTACAGCCGTCCATTCTTTGCCGCCGCAGGCCTCCACCAAAAAGCGGGCCCGCTCCACCTCGGAGGGTTCGAGCGGGGAGAGGACCGCGCCGGGTTCGCCGAGCAGAAGGCTCCTTAGCTCGTCGGCTTCGGGTCCGGCGGCTGCTAGTGCTGCTACCACGGGAAGAGACTTCTTTCGTTGGCGGAGGTCGTTGCCGGCGGGCTTGCCAGTCGTGTTGGGGTCACCCCAAATTCCGAGGAGGTCGTCGACGGCTTGGAAAGCGAGGCCGAGGTGCAACCCGAAGTCGTTCAACGCTCTGACCGCCGCGTCCGGCGCTCCTGCGAGTATCGCTCCGATCGACGATGCGCACCCTAGAAGAGCCCCGGTCTTGGCGGCTGACATAGCGGTGCACTGCTCTACGCTGACGTCGCGGCGCCTTTCGAAGGCTATGTCGTCGGCTTGCCCGGCTATCATCTTGGCAGTTGCTTCAGCTAGAGCGCTGGAAGCCGCCGGTCCACGGTCGGGAGAGGATTCGAGCAGGACCTGGTGGGCTAGGACGGCGAGAGCGTCTCCGGCTACTATTGCAGCACCGATACCGTACTCGGACCACACTGTCGGGCGGTGGTGGCGTTCGGAGTCGGTGTCGATGATGTCGTCGTGTATCAGAGAAAAGTTGTGCACCAGCTCGACGGCCACCCCTCCGGGCACGCCCACAGCGGGATCCGCCCAGCAGGCCTCGGCGCTTAAGATAGCCAGCGCCGAGCGGATACCCTTGCCTCCGGGCGCCCTGATGGGCGCACCGGCGGGATCGGTCCAGCCGAAGTGGTAGCTCGCTATGCGTCGCAGGTCCGGTGTCAGGCGATCCACGGCGTCTTGCAACGCGGGGGTTATGGCCTGTCTGCAACGCTCCAGTGCCTCGGCGACAGCGAAAGTAGGGGTCACGCCACCTCCCAGGTGGGTTCGGGTAGTTGTACGGTAAGGCTCGAAGCGGTCAGTTGTGATGACGGCAAGCCTGCTAGGGCCCGGGCAGCGGCCAGACCACTTCGAACCGCTCCTTCCATGGTCGCGGGCCAGCCGGTGTCGGTCCACGCTCCAGCTATCGCAAGGTGCCGTTGCGCCGTGGCGGGCCTCGCGCGAAGGGCTGACGATCCGGGCAGCGCTTTGAAAGTGGCCCGGCGCTCCTTGGTGACCAGGGAGTCCACCAGCACGGCGTCTGCGCTAGCCGGGAGCAGCCGGCGGAGGGCGCTGGTCACGTCTTGGACGATCGCGGCGGGTTTTCGGCCGAGCAGTTCGTCGGCGGCTGAGATCGACACGGCCAGGTACTGCGGTTTCCTGCGCCCCTGCTGCGGTCGGCGGTCAGCTTCGCTAAGCCCGGACGCGTCCGAGCGGTCGAAGACCCACTGCACAGGAGAGTTCAAGGCTGCCATCACGGGCCAGGCTGTGACGATCCGATCGAAGACCAGGTGCACGTCTACGACAGCCGACGACCCGAGATCCCGCCACCTTTCCCTTTCCCGGTCGGCTGTGGTTTCGCTCGGGACGAGAGTCGAAGCCTCGTCGTGGGGGACAGCGACGATCACAGCGTCGGATTGGAGGGTGTCTGAGTCCGTGAGGACGTCCCAGCGGGGTCCGTGGCCTACGAGCGACCGCACCCTTTTAGACGTGAGGACCGCAACGCCCTGCCGGCGAAGAGCGGCGGCTGCCCGTTGCCCGTGCAGGCGTCCGAGGGGGATGGCGCTCCAGCCGATGTCGCACGCCGAGCGGTCACTCAGCAAGCCAGTTTTGAACACCTGGGCTGCGACCGCCAGGGAGGTTTGCGACGCGGGAAGGTTGACAGTCGGAACCGTGATGAGATCCCACACGGCTGCGATCGCTCTGGGCGACTGACCGTGGCGACGGAGCCAATCGGAGAAGTTAACCTCGTCGAGGCGGGGGTCCCCGACCCGCAGACGGGCCAAGCCCGCCAGAGCCCGGCCGAGGCCGAGCCTTTCGGCGGCAGAGATGTGAGGGTATGAGAGCAGCGACGCGGCGAGGTGGAATGGCACGGGAAGGTTCGACCGGCGCAACCTGGTGGCCCTAACGCCGCCGCGGGCGGTCTCCGCCAGCACCGGCACGTCAAGGGGTAATGGGCCGACAACGTCGCGTTCCGAGCCGATGCGTTCCAAGAACCGGCGGTACTCGCCGCAGCAGGCTAGGAACACGTGCTGGCCGTTGTCCATGTCGAGGCCGTTGTGCTCGAACGACCACGTCAGACCACCGAGGTGGGCTTTGCGCTCGACTAGGGTCACCGAACCTCCGAGCTGTGCTGCTTCGAGGGCAGCCGATATCCCTGCCAGGCCTCCGCCGATAACGGTCACCGTCGAACCCTGCAGGGGCCGCGGGTTTTCTTGCAGGGGCCGGGGGCTCATATGTTTCCTGTCAGCACAGCTCTCGCCGCGACGGCTGACTTTTCGGCGGTGCTAAGCGACACCCTTGAGCGAAGGACCGAGGCCGGGTCGCGTTGGATCCGGTCGAGAAGCTTGCGGTAGATGCCAGCCATCGCCGCGGTGCAGGCTCGCGAGCGGCGGTCCAACAATCCCAGCAACGGAAGTCCCCTGTCGTACCATTCGCAGGCACGTCCCGCCTCGAAGCTTATGAGAGCGGCGACATCGTCTGGTCGACCTTGAAGGTTCTCGTCGACGTTGAAGCGGGCGAGGTCTGCTCTCGGTAGGTAGACGCGGCCCATCTCCCGGTGGTCCTCGACGACGTCGCGGATGATGTTCGTCAGCTGCAGCGCAACGCCGAGGTCGTCGGCGAGAACCTCGGCGCGTCCGGGATGGTGATTGCCGTAGATCGCAAGACTGCACCTACCGACCGTGCCCGCTACTTTCCGGCAGTATCCGACGAGCTCGTCGATGCTTTCGTAGGCGGTGCCGGCGACGTCCATCTCGCACCCGTGCACGAGATCCTCGATAGCGTCCAAGGGTATGGCCCAGCGTCTCGAAGCGTCGGCCATTGCGACGAGCACCGGATCCTGCGAGGCGAGGGCTCCCGACGGATCGTCGCGAAGGGCTGCGACTTGGAGGCGGACGGAGTGAAGGGCTGCGAGTTTCTCAGGTCCTGGCAGTGGCCCGTCGCCTATGTCGTCGATGCGCCTCGCTAGGGCGTACAGCGCCGACATGGCCTGGCGCTTTGGCGGCGGGAGAAGCTTTATGCCGTAGTAGAAGTTCTTCGCCTGAGACGCCGTGATCGCCCCGCAAGCCTTGTAGGCCTCGTCGGTTCTCACAGGGCCTGAGCTCTTCGCCTGATCGTCCGTGGGAGCGCGCC
>JAJZAM010000025.1 GCA_021799445.1 Actinomycetes bacterium | reverse complement strand
TAGATAGCGAAACGCGGTATGCCATTTTTCAGAATAAGCTGAAATACTACGAAATATACTACAAGGTTGATTGCGGGGTTCAGCATTGACCACAAGAACCCGAGGATCGAGTTCTTGTACTGGACGGTCAGCTCTTTGCGGGTCATCTCGCCCAGCAGTTCCCGGTATTGCCAAACCGCCTGAGCGCGCTTGCGGAGGCTGATCTTGGGTGCGACGACTCTTAAGGGTCGGTCTCCCCTGCGGGGCGTCACCTCGGCGTCAGTATTACGGGCCGGAAGCTCAGTTGGGGCAACCATATCCCGCAATGATAGGAGGACGTGTGCTCTTGGCGTCGCGGGTAGGCTGGCAGAGATGGCTTTTAAACCTACGACCAGCGCCGTAACATCCTTGGGAGGAGACGCTTCCGGGGACGTCTACCAGCGTCTTCTCAAGGAGCGCATCGTCTTTTTGGGAACCCAAGTAGACGACACCTCAGCGAATTTGATATGTGCTCAGCTGTTGCTTCTGGCTGCCGAAGACCCGGAGCGTGACATCAGCCTCTATATAAACTCGCCCGGAGGATCGGTCACTGCTGGGCTGGCGATATACGACACGATGCAGCTCGTGCCCTGCGACGTTTCGACTGTCTGCATGGGCCTTGCGGCGTCGATGGGGCAGTTCCTCTTGTGCGCTGGCGCTAAAGGAAAGCGCCTCTCGTTGCCTCACTCGAGGATCCTGATGCACCAGCCGTCCGGCCAGGCGCAAGGTCAGGCCTCCGACATCAAGATACAAGCCGAGCAGATCATCTACCTGAAAAAGATGATGGCAGAGCGAATTTCCTTTCACACCGGCCAACCGGTCGAGCGCATAGAGGCCGACTCGGATCGTGACCGATGGTTCACTGCTCAGCAGGCACTTGAGTACGGTTTCATCGACAAGGTGATAGACAAGGCCTCGCGGGTGAACGAGCCCGCGAAGGCCTGAGTCGTCTGGGTGAAAGGACCTATTGCGGTCGTCTCGGCGACTGCAGGCAGTAACGTCGGCGGGGCCGAGGCGATGCTGCGCGACGTCGCAACAGGTTTGGCGGAGCGCGACTGGAAGGTCGAGATGCTCACGACTGCGGCCGAGGACATCTACACGTGGAGCAACGTGGCCGAGATCGGCTCGCGCGACGAAGGGCCACTGAAAGTCCGACGGTTCGAGGCAGTTGGCCTCACCCAACCTCTTCGAGACAGGCTGTCGAACCGTATTCTCGCCGGGGACAAGCTCACGATGGCCGAGCAATACCGCTGGGCGAATGCTGGCATGCGGGTGCCGGGACTCTACGACTTTCTCGTCGAGCACGCACAGGACTACCAGGCTATTGTGTGTGGTCCGTACATGTTCTGGGCCGGTCTCGTGCTGGCAGATGTCGCCCCAGAGCGCACGGTACTGTTCCCTTGCCTGCACGATGAACCTTTCGCGCGTCTTGACCTTTACAAGTTCATGATGGGAGCCGTGAGAGGACTATGGTTTCAGACCGAGCCGGAGTTCGAGTTGGCGAGCAGGCTCGGGCTTATCGGAGACCGTTACGCCTTTGTCGGCTCGGCTGTCACCAACCCTGGGAACATCGACGTGGACGCCTTCCGTAGCCGCTATCACGTCGACGGGGATTATCTCTTCTTCGCCGGTAGACGCGAATGGGGCAAAGGTTGGCCCCAGCTCATGGAGGATCTGGCCTTTGCACGCCAAGTGCTGGGTGACTGCGTCCCGCTGGTAACTTGCGGCGTCGGGGAGATCGGCAGCCTCGGCGAACGCTTGGGTGTAACCGACATCGGCGTGGTCTCAGACGACGACCGCGCTTCAGGCCAAGCAGGCGCCCTAGCCTACGTCCAACCCTCTGCAATGGAGAGCTTCTCCCGCACGGTGCTCGAATCTTTCCTCCTCGGCACCCCGGTAGTCGCCAACTGGCACAGTGCTGTGGTCAGATGGCATTGCGAACGCTCGGGGGCTGGCCTCACCTACTCCAACCGCTACGAGTTCGCTGAATGCATGCGGCTTCTCCGGGAGTGCCCCCAAGACGTAACAAGCCTGGCTGCAAACGGCCCTTCCTACGTGAGAAGCGACTTCACCTGGCCGGCGGTCATAGACAGGGTAGAGAACGCCTTGGGGGAATGGTTTTGAGGACGCTCCTGGTCAGCCCGTTCCCTCCGGCGCGCGACGGGCTCGCCACCTACGCGTCCCAGCTGTACACCACCTTGGTCAGCGAGGGACGCAGCGTCGAGGTTCTCTCACCCGACCCTAGCGCTGCGCGATACAGCGCCGACCTGAAGACCCCGGCAGGCGTAGCGCGCGCCATTAGGATAGGCCGCCGGTTCGACCGCGTGGTAGTCCAATTCCACCCTGAGACCTTCTTCTATGGAATGGACCCGCTTCATTTCCTCCAAGGCTGGGTGGGCCTCATGTTTCTGTTTACTTTCTCGCCCAACCTTGAAGTTGTGGTCCACGAGACCCCCCACAAGGCCGCAGGACGCCTGGACGGCCTGAGGGCCGTCTTGTGGGGCGTGCTGTGGCGTCGACCGGCGACGGTGAGCGTGCATACCGAAGCCGAGCGTCAAGCCATGGCCGACGAGTACTCGTTAGCTCCCGAAAAGCTGACCGTCATAGACCACGGTGCTGGCTTCACCCGTCACAGCCAAGCAACGCGTTCCGAGGCGCGTTCGAGCCTTGGAATCGAACCCGACTGCTTCGTCTTCCTATGCGCCGGCTTCATTCAGCCCCACAAGGGCTTCGACCGGGCCATCCGGGCCCTTCGCTGTCTCGACGGGGGACATCTTCGCCTGGCGATCGTGGGAGAGATGCGGGTGTGGACTCCCGAGCATCAGGCCTACCTAGACCTGTTACGCAGCCTTGCGGCATCAGATCGCAGGGTGATGCTGCACGACGGGTACGTTAGCGACGAAACGTTCGATCGTTGGATCATCGCCAGCGACGTCGTAGTGCTTCCCTACCGCCACATCTGGTCATCTGGAGTCGCCGAGCGTGCCGATTTGTACGGGCGACCTGTCATAGCAACCAATGTCGGCGGCCTCGCCGAGCAAGTTAGCTCCTCGAGCTACGTCGTCTCTGACCCTGAAGGGCTCACTCGTGCGATGGCCCAAGCTTGCGGCGCGAACCTCGACAATGTCGAGGCCTGCTTCGGCCCTACCGACCTTCTCGTGGCCGGTGCTGCTGGCAGGTTGGGATCCTCTCGAGACGACCTCCAAAGGCTGGTAACGCAACGTGCCGGCGTCCTGCGCGACTGGTACGATCCACTGGACCGATCCGAGCGGCGGGTTCTCGACGTCCCTGTGAGCGACCCTCTCGAAGGTCCTCTCGCTTTGCCGGGCGGTCGAGGTGGCATAGGCCCGAAGGCGATCGCCCAGCGGGTGGTGAGCCGCCTGATTGATTGGAGGGTGGTTCCAATAGCTCTCTACGTCAACGCGATGCGCGAGAGAATGCTCGGGGACGAGAGGCTCCACCCGGAGCAAGCAAGTAGCTCTGAGCGAGCGGACGGGGCCGATGCTGGCGCGCCGGTCAGGACGACTTCAAAGCAGCCAGGTCGGCGTCGACCATCATCCGGACCAACTCCTCGAAAGTGACCTCTGGCTCCCACCCCAGCGATGCCTTGGCTTTCGAGGGGTCGCCTATGAGCAGGTCGACCTCGGCGGGCCGCATGAAACGCTCGTCGATGACGACGTGGTCTTGCCAGTCGAGGCCCACCTGGTCAAATGCTATTCGGCACAGTTCGCTGACAGGGTTGGTGACCCCGGTGGCGATCACGTAGTCCCCCGGCTCGTCTTGTTGGAGCATGAGCCACATCGCCTTGACGTAGTCGGCTGCGAACCCCCAATCCCGCTGCGCGTCAAGGTTGCCTAGTGCGACGGTCTTCTGGATCCCAAGCTTTATAGCTGCCGCGCTGAAACTCACCTTTCGGGTGACGAACTCCAGACCGCGGCGGGGGCTCTCGTGGTTGAAGAGTATGCCCGAACTTGCATGCATACCATAGCTTTCCCTGTAGTTTACAGTTATCCAGTGGCCGTATACTTTTGCGACGCCGTACGGACTTCGAGGGTAGAAGGGCGTTTTCTCTGTCTGTGGGACTTCGAGCACCTTGCCGAACATCTCAGACGAGCTTGCCTGGTAGAAGCGGATGGACGGGTCCACGAGCAGGATCGCGTCCAAAAGGCGCGTCACGCCGAGGGCGGTCACCTCACCGGTGAGGGTTGGCTGGGCGAAGGAGGTTTGCACGAACGACTGGGCGGCGAGGTTGTAAACCTCGCTCGGCTTGTGGTCACGAAGAACCCTGATCATCGACGCTTCGTCCAGCAGGTCCGCTGCGACCAGCGTCAATCGGTCCGCCAGGTGTGAGATCCGCTCGAAGGTAACGGTGCTCGAGCGGCGGTGCAGCCCGATCACCTCATATCCCTTCCCGAGGAGCAGTTCAGCCAGGTAGGATCCGTCCTGACCTGTGATCCCGGTGATGAGGGCTGTCTTGGTCATGCCTCTATTGTGGCCGACTCGGGCTACCGGCGGAGACCGGCGTGCGGCCGGCGCTGCGGTGGGATGTCGTGGCGCCTCGGGTTCGCCAAGTCCCTCTCGGACAGGACCGGGTTCGTCACGCCCCACTGGGCCCCTATGTCGGGGTCGTCCCAGGCCACGCCCAGCTCATCGTCAGGGTTGTAGTAGCTGTCGACGAGATAGGTAAGAGTCAGGTCTGTGAGCGAAGCGAAGCCGTGGGCCACGCCTGGCGGGATGAAAACTCCCCGAGCGTTTCCGGCGCTTAACTCGAAGATCTCCGTGTTCCCCTCGGTGGGGGATCCTTCCCTCAGGTCGTGGAGGACCACTCGGGCGGTCCCGCTAGGACAGAGCCAGTAGTCGGCTTGATGCAGGTGGTAGTGAAGACCGACCACGGCCCCGGCGGTCTTGTCGGAGCGGTTGGATTGCACCATCTCCCGTCCGAGGGGGAACCAGGACCGTCGGTAGGTCTCGTAGAAGCGCCCACGGTCATCCCCGTGGGCGTCGGGATCTACGGTCCACACGTCGGCTATCACGCTGGACTGTTCGATACGGGGCACTTCGCCAGATTAGCGTCGCTCGCCTTCGGCGGCTACCTGCCGGAGGGGCATTCGTGTGCCAGGATGGTCGGATGGCCGCCGGTTTGGTGTCGATCAGCGCCGTCACGTTCGCCGTTGCGGACATGGAAGCCTCCGTCGGGTTCTATTCGTCTCTCGGCTTCGAACTTCTCTACGGCGGGCCTGGGGCTAGCTTCTCCAGCTTCTCGGTCGGCTCAGGGTATCTGAACCTCCAAGCGGACGACGCCCGGCCTGTGACGGGGAGGTCCTGGGGTCGGGTGGTCATCTGGGTGAGCGACGTCGACGAGATGTACCGGACCGTCCTGCGGGCCGGATGGGGAACCGAGACGGAACCCGCTGACGCGCCGTGGGGAGAACGGTACTTCCACGTACGAGACCCCGACGGGAACGAGCTGAGCTTCGCTAAGCCGATCGGCTGACGAGAACTACACCCTGTCCTCTCAGCGGACGACGGCCGTCTGTTCGCTGCCGCTGCGTCCTCGCCGCACGAGAACACTCACCTCGGAGCGGCTGCGAAGGCGCACTTCGACCAAGGGAAAACCGATGATCTGAGAAACTCTCGATGCTAAGTCGCATGACGGATCTGATGCCCCGTGCGCTCCGTAAGGTCCGCTCGTGCCGTCCCCGGGCCCGCCTGGAGAAGCTTTTCGCTCTACGGGCGCAGGATCAGCCCACGTAGCTACGATCCGGCGCAGCTCGTCCAGCGACGAGGACCTATAGTCCTGCCAGCGCTCTGGCGACACGAGACCAGCCAGAGAAGCTCTGAAATCGTCACTTCGTTCCCGCTTTGCCATCTCCAAGAGGGTTTGTGGCGGCCCGAGAGTCGGCTCGCTAGGAATGATCCCGGGCGCGGGAGTGACGTCTAAGCCGTCGACCTCCCGGGGACGGAGTTTCCACACAGCGAAAACTACCACCGCAACCAGTACTGCGGCTACAAGCGCGAACTCGATCACGGCGACGCCTCCGAAGCTGGCGACTCTGGTAGCCCGCGGTGTTCGTTGGCGTCGTCGGCAAGCTTCACTAGGATTTTTTCGGTCGATCCGGCCGCTGGGTTGAGAGCCCGGCCCAACGCTGCTTTAGCTTTCGTTGGTACCCAGCTACAGGCGTCCCGCTCGGGTTCTAAGCTCGCCGTCGAAATGGTCTATCAGACGTTAGTCGCCGTTCCTCCCCTACAGTGCCAGTTGGGTTCTCTCCTAGAGCTCCGCTCGAGGAGTGGTGAGTGACCCCGAGGCACCTGCCGGCCGGCCGCTTGCACCCCGACGCTCCGAAGGTGCTTTTCGTAAGCCACGAAGCGAGCCGGACGGGGGCCGTGATCGCACTGCAGCGACAAGCGCGCTGGCTTGTAGACAACGGGATTGTCGACCCGGTCTTTCTGGTGAGACGTCCGGGTGAGCTTTTCGATCGAGACGTCCTCAAGACTTTCGAGGAGATCGGACCCACCAGGCTCTTATCTGGCGCGGCCGAGCGGATGAGGCGGATAGTGGCCAACAGAGCGGCGGGCTGGCCGTCTCGGGTGTTGGACCTTCTGTTTTGCTTTCGCTACTGGTCCGATTACCGCGACGTGAGGGTCGTGTGGTTCAACACGGTCATGAACGGTCCCGCCCACTATGACCTGAGCCTTCTGGGCGCGTCACGCGTGTGCCACATCCACGAGCTTTCCCGATTCTTGAGGGCCTACCTGCCCGCCGAGTGGACGAAGGCTGCTACCGAAGACGTGGACCTCTGGGCAGCTGTCAGTGAACCGGTAGCACAGATGCTCGAATTGGAGTATCGGGTTGATCCTGCGCGGATAGAGACTCTCCCCGGCATTACCAACCTTGAAGCATCTCTGCCAGGTAGGGTCCCCGAGTCCGGTGCGGGGAGGTCGGGGGCTGGGGACGGCGACGCTTCGGAACCCGAGACGTCCAAGTTCAGGGTTGCTGCGATAGGCCCGCCTGGCATGAGGAAGGGAAGCGACGTTTTCTTAGCTGTCGCCTGGGAGATAGCAAGGCGCGGCTACCGCGACAGGGTCGAGATGACCTGGCTCGGCGGTGCGGAAGGTTCTTTGGAGCTCGACGATTTGCGCAGCGACGTCCAAGCTTCCGGCCTCTCCGACATAGTCAAGGTCTATCCGGCGCGCAAGGACCCCGAAGTTTTGTACGCCGATCTCGATCTCCTGCTCATCCCCTCAAGGCAAGAGTCATTCCCCCTCGTTATGCTAGAAGCTGGAGCCTTCGGCGTGCCCATTGTCACCTTCGAAGGTTCGGGCGGTGCGGCGCTGTTCGCTTCGTGGGGAGCTGGCTTGACGGTCGCCTACTTGGACTCGACGGCCATGGCAGAAGCCCTGATATCTCTTTTGGAGGACCGCGAGGAGCTTGGCCGGTTAGGTTCTGCGGCGCGTCTGCTAGTAGAGGAGCGCTACACCCCCGACGCCATCGGGGCACGCTGCGAAGCGATCTTGACCCGGGCGCTAGCGTCGCCCCGCCGGTCATTAAGGGCAAGGTTGCGACGTGCTCTTAGCTCGAGGCGGCCGGTATAGCCCGGCGCTTCCCAGAGGCCGGTTAACGGCTTCGACGCTCACCTTGGCCAGAACGTCCCTGTCATCTGTCACGAAGAGCTTGGCGGCTTCGCGGCGCGCTCTCAGGGCAAGCGGAAGCCTCCCAAGAGCGGACACGAAACCGCTGAGAGTGCCCCGGTCCCCGCGAAGCACGGCGACAACGAGCCTGACCGGGAGGAAGATCAAATGCTCGACGAGCATCCAAGGGTCGGTCACGTCTTTCCATACGGTCAGGATCTCGTTTTGACGGACAAAGGATCTGAGCTGTACTTCGGTGAACACTTTGCCGCTCGTATGGCCCCCGAGGTGGTGGCATACCGAGTCCGGGGCGTACGCGATACGGTAGCCAGCCTTCCAGGCACGGTAGGACAGTTCGATGTCCTCGTGGTACATAGGCCAAAAGAGCTCGTCGATGGAGCCAACCGTGAGTAGCAGATCCTTACGGAAGAACGCCTGGCCCCCCACGGCGAAAAAGCACGCTGTTGGAACTTCGCTGTGATCCAGCGGCTCGTAGAACAAAAGGCCGTGCTTCCAAACGCCCGCCGTGCGCGTTCCCTGCTCTTTCCCGTTACGGTCTATGACCCTGGCGCAGACGGCAAACACGTCTGGTTCGTCGAAGAGGGGGAGCGCTGCTTCGACGAAACCGGGCTCTACGAGCATGTCGTTGTTGCAGAACGAGACGTACCGGCCTTTTGCCACAGCCAGGCCGTCGTTGAGACCGAAGATGTAGCGATTCTGCGGCAGTCGAACCACTCGGACCTGAGGGAACCGCGCCTCGACTGCGTCGGCGCTGCCGTCCGATGAGCCGTTGTCCACGACGATGATCTCGTCTTGGTCCGAAACTGCGCTGCTGAGGCTCTCGACGCAGTCGAGCAGGACCGTACGCTCGTTGAAGTTGACGACGATCACCGAGCATCGGATGTCCCGTTTGCTCTCGGCGTCGACGTGGCCGTCGTGCGCGGCAGCGTCGGAGCCACCGGATGGCGTGTTGTCTTGCATCGGCTCGCCCTTTGCTAGTCGAAAGCGGTCCTAGTAGGCGCCGTCTTGGCGCAAAACCCTTGAAGGTGTGTGCCAGAGGATCGACAGAT
This sequence comes from Actinomycetes bacterium, assembly GCA_021799445.1. Lineage (GTDB taxonomy): Bacteria > Actinomycetota > Acidimicrobiia > Acidimicrobiales > Palsa-688 > JAJZAM01. Next base: position 16,023 of record JAJZAM010000025.1, on the reverse strand, counting down.
CCCACCACAGTGACCACGACGCTACGTAGAGATAATCCAGCCGGCGGAGCTCCTCGAAGGGAAGGTCGTTCCGGCCGGATGTCTGCCAAAGTCCTGTCATACCCGGTCTAACGTCGAAGCGGCGCGCGGCCCAACCCTTGAGTTGATCCGACTCCGCCTGCACGAACGGTCGCGGGCCTACGAGGCTCATCTGCCCTACGATCACGTTGAGGAGTTGCGGTAGCTCGTCGAGACTCGACTTGCGCAACAGCCTCCCCACCCGTGTCACCCGCGGATCCTCCCGTACCTTAAACAAAGGCCCGTCCACTTCGCTCGCCAGCTCCGTCTTGCGGCGCTCTGCGTCTAGGTACATGGTCCGGAACTTGTGGATACGGAAAGGTTTTCCACCGCGTCCCGCCCTCGTCTGGGAGAAGAGTACCGGCCCGGGAGAAGTTACCTTGATCGCGACCGCTACGGCTATCAGTAGGGGGGAAAGAACGATGAGGCCCAACCCTGCACCTATAATATCGATCGCTCGTTTCACGAAACGGTCCACGAAACCCAGCGCCGCCGGCGCCACGTCTATTACCGGCAGCCCGCGAAGGTCATCGACATTGGAGCGGACGGTTAAAAGGTCGAACATCCTGGGCACGACAGAAATGCGCACGTGGTCGGGGAGGTCCCTCAAATGAGCTGCCATACCAGCTTCGTTGGAAGCGCTGAAAGCCACGACGACGTGATCGACGTTGAACCGCTCGACTATCGCAGCCAAGTTGCTTAGAGGCCCGAGCCACGGGGATGATGCTGGTCGCTCATACCGGTCGTCGGGGGAGTCATCCACGCAGCCCACGACGTGGAGCTCGTCGATGTGAGCGAGACGTGACGTGACCATGTCGGCTACCTGCCCGCTGCCGAGTATGAGAACGTTGGAGTATGACGCTGACGCCCTCACGGCAACAGATACCGTGCGGCGGAATATTGGTATCGCTACGACACCGACGACTGCTGTTATCGCAGCAGCAGTACGGTCGACGGACGGCCCTTGCAGCCAGCGGTGCAGGCCGCCGCTCGCAAACAGTGTGATGAGGCTCCCCGCGGCCATTCCGTGCACGATCCGTCCGATATCCGGGAAGCAGGAGCTTACCAGCCTCCGCTGGGCACGGTGGTACAAGCCGTACACCCCGAGGACCAGTACGAACAGCGGTGCGTAACAGATCGACGCAAACGCTTCGACAGTGTTATGCATAGATCGTAGATCCTGGTCGGCGATCTGTCCGACGACCAAAGACAGGGCTGCCCCGGCTGCGTCAGCGACCATGAGCAAGGAGACAGCCGAAGCTCTGGTAGTCGACGTGTTCGATTTCGAAACCTTCGGTCCCCTCGAAGAGGGCGACGACCCTGACGTCTCGCGGGCCGGATCTAACCGTCCGGTGTTGGCAACGGGGACGAGGTCAACTCCGGGTAGAGTTTCCACCCACCGACGAGACGTCACCTGAGCCCCATCTTGGTGTAACCCTCTTGCGTTACCAACAACTCAACGGCCTTCCCTGGTCTAGCCTTCTCGCCTTCCGAGCGAGAGCCTTTGACGTTTGCTCGGACTGTCCGAATGTTACGGACTACATCGATTGTTTGGGAGGTCCCGGTGAGATAACTTCCGGCATTTCTCGAATTGCCGAGAAATACGCAGATTTCTCGGCGTAGCCTTCATCGGTACGGCGTCATCGGCTTAGCGGCACGCTGCATAAGTTTTAGTCGCGCCGAGCGTCTCGTGGATACGACGTTCGCGTAGAGCTTGCGGTACTCCCAAGTCAGGTTGGGCCACTCGAAATCCCGGAACCGTAGTTTACCAGCCTCGGCGACCTTCGATCTCAGCTCGCCGTCGTCGAGGAGCCTGGATATGGTTCCAGCGAGACGCTCGGTGTCGTGGGGGTCTACTAGCAAGCCATCCACGCCGTCGCTCACGAACTCCGGGGGTCCGCCGATCGAAGTGGCGATCACCGCTGCCCCTGCTCGCCAGGCTTCGAGGATGACAATCCCGAACGGCTCGAGGCGGCTTGGCATGACGAACACCGTTGCGCTAGTGAGGACCTGGGCGACTTCGTAACGTGTCAGGCGGCCGGGAAAGTGAACTCGCTCGGACATGCCGAGACTGTCGGCAAGGTGCCGGAGCTCTCCGAGCTTTGCGCCGGAGCCGCCGACCACTAGGTGCACGTCGGTGTGATCGGAGTAGATCAAGCGAAAAGCTTCGAGGAGAAGGTCGAAACCTTTCTTTTCCACCACTCTTCCAAGGCAGGCGATGTAGCGTGACCCGGCGAGAAAGGCGAGCCTGTCCGGAAGTCCCATCTCCTCGTCGGCGCACGCCAACTCTGGGTCGGCGTCGTTGAAGATGACCTGACCGTCTCCAGGTGCAAGGCCGAAGCGTTCCTCGGCGTCTCTGAGGGTGAAAGCAGAGCACCCGGTGACCCTTTTGGCTTGGCGGATACCGGCTCGTAGGGCCGCCCGCATCGTGGTCGACGTCGTGTAGATGTCCGCGTCGTCCATGACCGTCTCGCCCTGTAGGGAAACGACGAGAGGCAGGCCTGTCAGTTTGCTCAACGCTGTGGCGTAGAGGCCGTTCGGCCCGAAGCACTGCACGTGGATCACGTCCGGACGGAACTCTACCGCAGCACGTAGCATAGCGACGAGGGTAGGCAACCCCGTTGTTACAAGCGGGGTCAGCGACGCCGGGTGAGCTCTCGGAAGAGGATAATCGAATCGGCGCACCCGGATGCCGTCTACGTATTCCGGCTCGGGGACGCCGTCGGACGGGTTAGCAGGTGAGGGTGCCCACACCTCGACGTTGTCGCCGGATTTCGCAAGGTTGTATGCCAGGTTGCGTGTGAGCTCCTCAACTCCTCCGAGGCTCGGGAGGTACTGGCTGGGAAGCAGGGCGATCCTCACTTCGTCTCCCTCAGTACCTGGTTGTAAAAGTCGAGGGTCTTTTCTAGCTGAACGTTGATGTCGAGGCGTGACTTTTGGATGGCTGCGAGCTCAGCGCCGTAGGCGTCGCGGGCTGACGGGTCGAGGGCTAATGCGCGCAGGTGCATCCCCGCGGTTACTGTGTCGTCTGGTGGGTACAGCGTCGCCGCTGGGTGCAGTCCTAGGCTCTCACGGTGCCCGCCGCCGTCCGCTGCCACTACGGGTGTGCCGGCTGCCATCGCTTCTATGACCGACAGACCTAGAGGTTCGTCGGGGCGTGGCGCCAGGAAAATCCCGGCTTGTCTCATCAGCTCGTCTACGTCTGATCGGAATCCCAAGAAGTGGCAAGATTCGGCTACCCCAAGGCGCCTTGCTAGGAGTTGGAGATGCTCGCGTTGGGATCCGTCGCCCGCGACGAGCAGTGACCATCCGGCGTCTGCAAGGCCGGAAGCCGCCCATGCCGCTATGCCCAGGTCGGCCCGCTTCTCCTTTTCTAGGCGTTGGGCCATTAGAACTTCATGCCGGCGCTGCGAGGAGTCGAGGATAGTTTTGCAGGTAGGAACGCCGGGGATTATCACAGTTGACGGCCCGTCGATGCGCTCTGCGACGAACTGCGATATCGACACTTGCGCGGCTATCCTCCTGGCTACGATATGGCTGACAGTCCGGCGCAGCCGTGAGGAGCCCCTATCCGAAGCGAAGTGCCGGGTGCAGACGACCGGCGTCCTTCCTGGGAGCGTTGCTAGAACCGAGGCAGCCTCGGCTTGGGTCATGTGGGCGTGCACCAGGTCGACGGGGAGCTGTTCTCGCAGGTGACGCAGCGCAGTCGTCAACGTAGGAGCAGCCATCCACTGTGCGCCCGCCTTTGCGAGAGTCGGACGCATGGAGACCTCCCGACCTCCGAGAACCACAACATCGCAGTTGCTGTGTGCCATCGCTACCGCGAGCGTGTTCACGTAGCGTTCCACTCCGGCGAAATCGTCGGTGCAGACGACGTGAGCCACTCGAAGCCGGGACCTGATATCAGATGTCTGCGCCTGCCCGGCTCGGTCAACCAGCACGGCTCGATCCCAGCTCTGCCCGAAGGCGAACCGGGCTGTTCCAGAAGTAGCGAAATCGCTCGACGGCGTCAGCTCGACGGCTTCTGCTACGTAACGCTGCCCGTAGCGCTGCGCCGGTCAGCTTCGCAGCCCGGTAGGACAGCCAGCCTGAACTGCCGTAGTGCTTGCGGACGAGCAGTTCCTCGGACGCGTAGAAGTGGCTCCGCCTGACGGAGCGATGTCCGCCGGTCCCTGCCCCGAGGTGGAAAGCTTTGACCTCGGGGACCAGCGCCGCTGACCAGCCCTTCGCGAAGGCCCGCATCTGCCAGTCGGTCTCCTCTGCATAAAGGAAGAATCGCTCGTCGAAAAGACCGACGTCGGCGAGGGCTTCACCTTTTATCAGCAGGATCGATCCGATGAGAAAGACGGGTTTAGTATCCAGTGCGGTCATCCCGAACGCTTCAAGCCACTGACCCGAGGGTGAAGGCACCGGCCATGCAACCCGGTCCGAGCCGCTGGGCCCTTCTTGAGCTGGGGCTACGCACGCAACGTCGTGGTTCTTGTGTAGCCTCTCGCGGAGCCGTTCGATTCCGGCGGCGTCGATAACAGCGTCAGGGTTGAGTAACAGCACGTCTTGGGTGAAACCAGCCGTCAGTTTCAAAGCTGTGTTCACCCCGGCTGCAAAACCCAAATTCTTTCCCGGGTCGTGATAATCCAGGCCGTAACTTTCGACGAGCTGTTTGGTCTGCGAGTTGCTCGAGTTGTCGATCACCGTCGTCGGATGAGCGCCGGCGATCGCGTCCAGGCATGGTCTTATGGTCGCGGCGTCGCCGTAGGCGACGATCACTACCTGCAACCCCCGTTTTGGTATCTCCGGTCCCGTGCTCATCGCCGAAAGTCCCCTACCGCAACGAGTGCGGCGCCGCTGTCGCCGGTTGCTCGGACGCGGGTAAGGTAGTCGGCCCCGAGGCACATCCCTGCGATCAGCCACGGTATAGACCCTTGGGCTGTCACCCAGAACACGTCTAACTGGCCTTGCACAAGTCGGGCGACGACGATAGCGAGCGCAAGAGTACCGTAGCGCTTCGGCATCTTTCGAAGGATCACAACAGCACCGACGATCAGAACTAAGAAGCCGGCCAGGCCGACAAGGCCAGCTGAGGTGAGCACCTCGGCTTCGCCGTTGGGAGGCTGGAAAGAGAACGGCACCCGGTTCGTGTACCACCAGCGAAGGCCGATGCCAAACCATGGGGACAAGTGCCAGATCTGGAGAGACTGGCGCAACCAGGTTTCGCGCTGGTGAACGCTGTTGAACTTGTTCGTGGAGCGCAGCTTCTTGTCAACTATGACAGCTGCGATGATGACCATGGGCACACACGCGGCGGCGATCGCCTTGGCATGACGGCGCAGGTTGCGGTCACGGTAGGTGAGTATCCCAACTCCTACCACCGCACTAATCATTGCCTGTTTCGACTGGCTTGCTAGCATCCCGAGCGCGCAGATCGCCCATATCTTCGTCGCGTGCTTGGCGATACGCTGGCTGGTCCAGTCAGGCCGGGCGTAAGCCAGAAGGAACGCGAAGCACAGCATGTCGCCGATGTAGTTCTTCTGCATCCCTAGCGGCAGGTAAGCGGCCGCGAGATGATGAGTCAAACTCCAGGCCATGGCCCAAACAGCGATGAGGCAGGACCCGACGAGATAGGCCGTCGTAGCCGCAGCTGCACGGTGACGGCTGGCGATCAACCAGCCGATGATAAGGCTTCCCCCCACGAGGAAAGCTTCATGCACCCACTCGATCAGGTTGGCCCGATAAGGGTTGTAGATCACGTTGAGGAAAGTCGTAGCCTCGTAGACTGCGAGGAGGAAAAGGAGTTTCGCAACGTAGGTGTCGTTTCGAAGCTTGAACATCGGTATGGCGCAAAGAGTGGCTACTCCGAGTACCAGGTCAGAGAAACTGAGGTTGGAGCTGCTGGCGCTCACCCTGAACACGAGAAGCGTCGCCGGTACGGTGAGGACGGGGAGGATCATGGCATCCCAGGCGATAGCTCCGACAGCGAGGATCGCTGCCCCGGCGGCGAGAGTGTACTTGGATCCCCCCTTTGTGAGGTAAGCAGCGGCGGGTACCAGAATGATTAGAGACATTACGAGGGCGCTCGGTAAGCGCACCGGGGCCCGTAACCGGGAGGCGCTGAACCTGGCGGGAGCCGCTAGGCTCATCGTCTCGCTTCGACGTTTCGACCCGCAGGGATAGCGTCAGCGCCAGGGCTCGAAGGACGGGGGTTCCGTCGGTAAGGGTCGTAGGCCGTTCCGTAGTAGGAGGACACGTCGCTGCGCGATGCCATGTTGGCGACGAGTCCGAGGATAGGTGCGGGGCTGCTGTCTAGAAGCTGTAGTGCTCTTTGTGCGGCCGAGCGCGATGTTCGTCCTTCGGCGACCACGAACACGACGCCATCGGCGTGCTCGGTCAGGACCATGGCGTCGGTGACGGTCAGAACTGGTGGGCTGTCGAGTATCACGACGTCCGCGATGGCAGCGATCGAGGCGATCAGATCCTCGAAAGCGCTGGAGCCGAGCAACTCGGCCGGGTTCGGTGGCACCGGCCCCGCTGGACAGAGCCACAAATCCTTCACTCCGCTCCACACGAGCAGGTCGAGCAGATCAGTAGCCGAATGCGCTCCCAAGCCGCTGTGGGCAACGCCGTTAGCGTTAACGTCGCTAGCAGAGTGGCTGGCGGACCCCGTCGCAGCGTGGCCGTTGGCAGCGTAGCCGTTCGCGGGTCGGTGCAGGTCCGGCTTACCGGCGCCCTCCACGCGTGACGATACGCCTAGCCGGGCAAAACCGTCCATTTCTAGGCGTGACGACGCGGGTAGAGACCGACGCGGCTTCGACCCCTCGGTGGTTCGTAGACTCGCCAACCTGGCGGCTGTCTCAGAAACCGCGGTTGATATTCCCCGATCGCTGGGAGCTATTCCAAGGAGACGCTCGGCGGTTGGTGCTCTTAGGTCCGAGGAGACGAGCACGGTGAGCATTCCTGACATTGCCCAAGCTGCGGCGAGGTTCGACGCGACGAAGGATTTGCCCTCGCCAGGCACTGAACTGGTGACGAGGATCGTCTTCACCTCGTGCTCCACGGCTACGAAACGCAGGGCGGTTCTTAGCTCCCGGACCGATTCGGCTAGCTCGTTGTTAGGGTTAGTAGCGATAGTCCCTAACCCGTTAGCTTCACTGCTCAACGGTATGCGTGACAGCAGGCTATGAGGGCTGAGGGTTTCGATCTCCGACGCCGAGCGGAGCCGATCGTCCAAGCGGTGTCTAAGCAGGGCTATTCCCAATCCAGCTAGAATCCCTGCAGCGACAGCGAGCTCGATGACCTTGTGGGAGCTGCCGGTAGGGGTAGCAGCTCCGGGAGTGGCAGCGCTGTAGACCTGGACCCCGGAGGCTTCCAGCGACAGGGTCTGCTGCTGCTGGAACAGCGATTGGTAGTCGGCGATGGCAACGGCCAGCTGCTCGTCAGCTGCCAGGTTAGCTCCGCTGGTCTGGCTGCCTGGCACTGAGCCGGGGCTGACGGCCCCTTGGGCTTGGAGAGTATGAATTTGCGCTGCTACCGCCGCGAGCTGACTGTCTAGCGACGCTGCGGAGGTGTCCAGTGCCTTACCTCTAGCTGCAATGTACGCGTCTGCTGCGGCGTTGGCGGCGGCTGCGGCCTGGCTCGGGGTGTCTGCGACAGCGGTCACGTCCACTAGCGCCGGGTTGTTGGCGTCCAAGGCAAACGACAGATCTACGCTCCCAGCCGCAGTTCCTGCAGCTTTCAGCGCTGCTTGTTCGATCGAGGGATCGTGTGTCTGCACCAGCGGGTCAGGCCCGCTGGGTGCCGCCGAGGATTGAGACGACGACGACGAAGCAGATGGATTGGCGATCACTGAGGCCACTGCTTGGTAGGTGACCTTATGCTTCTTCGTGTAGAGTACCGACGCGCTCGCAGCTAGGACGACGCAGACGAGGATCACCCACCACTGCCGGCGGGCGAAAAGCGACCACGATGTGGATGCCAACGAACTCGACGATGTACCCGGAGTTGTCGATTGCACTGCACGCACTTTCTGTACAGGATTTAACGATCCAATCCTACTTGTGCTTTGTCGCAAGTTCTGCGCGATCACTCCCAGGTTGGGGTCAACAGTTGTTCGGCCGAAGATCGATCGCGGCATCGACATGACCCTTTGATTCGGCCTTATACGAGGTCTACTTGACCCAACGAGAAGCTAGGAGCGTGCGTGATCCAGCAGTGTTCTCATTTCGTTGACAGCTGATCGGCCACGATGGTGCGCATGCGGTCAATAAATCGGGCCACGCTAAAGGTGTCTGCCCATGCGCGTATTTCGGCGCCGTCCCAATTGCGGTTGCTGAGCTGTTTGACAGCGTGTGATATTTGCAACGGATCTGCGGTGTCGAAGAAGACACCGGTCGTATCGGGTTGCACTGTCTCCAAAAAGCCCCCCCAGCGTAAAGCGACGGTCGGTTTTCCGAAGGCTGCTCCTTCGATGGGCGTCAGACCAAAGTCTTCGTAGGAGGCTGCTATCACGGCTCGACAGTTCCGATAAGCCCAGCGTAGGGTGGCGTCGTCAACCTTTCCTACAAGTGTGACATTATCCGGGGCTGTCGCGCGAAGGGAAGCTTCGAGAGGTCCGTCGCCTACGACGAGGAGCCGCTCGTTAGGTAGGTTCCGGAAAGTTTCTATTACCGCGTCGACGTTCTTGTAGGAGAGAAGCCTGGACACGCAAAGAAAGAACCCGGCGTCGATATCGGAAATCGGAGAAGTCGTCGCTGCGACGTCCAAGGTGAAGGGAGGGTGGACTACTTCTGCTTCGATGCCGTACGCCGTTAGTATCCTGTCTCGTACCACTGCCGAGTTGGCGATGTACACGTCTGCGCTTCGTGCCGCGGACTGGTCCCAGCGTGCCAGGGAGGGCCGTAGGGCCGCAAGGGCCGGGCGTGCGAGGTTGCCAAAGCCTTTCAAATATGTAGAGGTCTGATAAAGCCACCTCGGAGGATTGTGGCAGTAGACCACTTTTCGTCCGGTGGCGTTGACCCCGTGAGCCCAGCCGCTCGACGAACATACCGCTATCGGAGTGTCAATTCGGGTAGCCGAGAAGGTCGCTGCGAGGAGCGGTAGGGCGAGGCGATGATTGTGGCGTAGAGGTGCTAGGCGGTTGATAGCCAAGGCGCGAACTGGCAGGTTCGAAAACTCAGGGAAGGTGGCGGGAGGGTCGAAGAGAGATGTTACGATCGGAGCTTCGGGAAAGGCTGAGCATAGGGCTAAGACCACCCTCTCGGCACCACCCCGCTGGGTCAGATAGTCGTGTACGATGGTAACAGCTCTCATGTCTTGTTGGTCGGGTTCTGTGCGGCCCTTGCGAAAGTCGCCGCTAGGGATTGGACGATCGCATCGTCTGAGAATGTCGTTTCGACCGCCGTCCGAGCGGTTAACGCCGTTTCGTGGAGCTCGCCACGTTCGGAGTGCAAGTGGCGTATGATGGCCGCAAATGTGCGAGCGTCGGAGTCTTGCGCAACCCAGCCGGCACCAAGATGGTTGATTAGGTTGGGAAGCTCTCCTGAGCCGCTGACGATCGCTGGAACACCGCAAGCGGCGGCCTCGATGACCACCCGGCCGAACTGTTCTTGCCAGCGGGGTGTAGGCCTGGACGGAACGAGGATCAGATCCATGTCTTGGTAGCTTCGGGCCACCTCGTCGTGTTCCAGAGCACCTCGCCACGTGACTCTGGCTGCGACTCCCAACTGTGCCGCTAGGCTTCGAGCTCGCGGTTCGTCTGGTCCGGATCCGATAACCGTCAGTCGGGCCGCTCCGGGGGGTGTCAGCGCAAGGGCTCGGATCGCGGTGTCTAGACCTTTTTCCGGTACGAGACGGCCGACGAAGCCGATTCTAAGAGCCCTCGTCGAGTCGGTAGGGGGACTAGCTCGGGGAGTGAAGCGGGCCAAGTCGACGGGCATTGGGATGACGTCAATCGGCTTTGTGTAGCCCTTGGTGCGCAGTGTTCGTCCGACGGTTTCCGAGACGACAACAGCGAAGTCCGAGTGGCGGTACACGTAGCGCTCGGTCTGGCGGAACGGTACTGGATATCGCTTGACGAGGTTCTGAGCGCTTCGAATTCCGACAGGTGCACTTGTGACAGCCCTCGTAGCCCTGAGCATCTGGAACGTGGCTGCGGCGTAAGGCTCGTGGTAGATGTAGACTAAGTCTGGTCGGAACTCGCGTACATGCTTTCGTAGCCCGCCAACGAAAAAGTGAAGCGGGATGTTGCCTTTCAGGGCTATGGGAACGGCGACCAGGTCGGATCCGTTCTGAGGTTCCGCTGACGCTGCGACCAGCTTGCCGTACTCGTCCTTCCATACCGAGGTAGTGAGGAGCCTTATGGACCAGCCCGTCGCTACTCCCAGCTTGCTGTAGAGGGCCCGGCGGGCTGGGAGGCCAGCCCAAGGGTGCATGATGAGAAGCCTCATTGCGTTTCGGGTATGTGACTATGTGTGATACGTCCCCGTTTGGTGGACGCCAGGGCAGTGGTGTACGCGTCAAGCATCGCCGACGCGAAGGTTTTGGGAGATGCCACGACGAGAGCATCTACTGAAGCGGCATCACCGATGGCCGCCCGGAGCTTTGGGTCGCTTATCAGGGTGGCTAGGCGCTGGCGAAGTGTTCGAACGTCACCCGGTTGGACCAGGTAGCCTGTCTTGGCGTCCTGGATGATCTCTCGTAGAGCGCCGACGTCGTTCGCCACGACGGGAAGGCCTGCGGCCATGGCTTCGAGGACGACGGTTGGGATGCCTTCGGAGCGGGGTTGCGACGTCAGCGCGAAGATGTCCGCGGCGAGTAGGAGCTTGTCTACGCTGAGGCCTGGCTCGAACTCTTTCACAGCGAGATCCCCGAAGCCGCGCCTTCTCGCTAGCTCCGCTAGGTTCGCGGCGTGGGATCCGTGGCCGGCCTGGATAGAGCCGCGGATGCGCAAAGCCGGCCGCTTCGGGAGCTCTTTCGAGGTGGCCTGCCACGCTAGGGCCTCGATCAGATCACCAAAGCCCTTTTGGGGGTTGATGTTGCCGATCGCCGCGACCAGCACGTCGCCGGGATCAACGCCGAGCATCGCGCGTATAGCTGGGCGCTCCGACCTGTCGGAACACCGGGTTAGCACGGGCGGGACGAAGGTTCTCAGACGGCCCGGTCTGAACCGGGCACCTGGATAGGTCTCCGCTAAGGCTAAACCGGTGGTCATGACCACGTCTGACAGGGCAACGAGTGCCGGCATGAGCAGGTAACGCAAAACCCTTGGGGGGCGCGTGTCTATCAACTGCCAGACCACCGCGCGGCCGCTCAGCTTGGCTGCGACAGGGGCATCAAGGTTCATCAAACCATGAGCCTCGACGACGTCTATCTCGTAGCGTCGTATCAGCTCGACGAGACTTAATACCTGAGCGGGGTAGCGTCGCAGTAGGTCTCCGAGCGGCTGGTTGCGCAGCGACGCTCGAGGCCGGCGCAGGTCGAGTGTCACCACCCTGACACCGGCATTACTAAGGCGGGAAGGTGCGTCGCCCGATTCGTTGGGAGTGACAACCGCAAGTTCGACCCCCGGCATCGTCCTAGCGATGGCTAAAGCCTGGTTGTGCGGTCCGCCGAATGCTGCGCTATGGATTACCGACAGGACTCTTATAGGCCTGGCGTCTTGTCCCGTACGCATCACCTACCTCATCGGCAATCCGCGGTTGTGCCTACAGGTGCTCTCCGCAAGACACCTTCCCTGATCTAAAGTCGTGTCCTATATGTCCGCTTCAGCCTGTGTGAGTCGAGCCGCTTAATGCCATCGGCTATGACCGGCGGTCGAGACAGTTCCGTGGCGACATCGTCTACGCGACAAGGGGAGCCGACCCCCGCTGCGAACGCGAGCGCTTCGCGACTGCTGAAGAACTTCGTCGCTAACTACCTTTCTTTCGCTGCGGCCGTGTTGCTGTCGGTCGTCCTCACCCCGGTAGTCCTCCACCACGCCGGAGTAGTCGTCTACGGCCTGTGGGTGGCGCTTTCAGCTGTAGGAGCCTACGTCGGTCTCCTCGACGCAGGCGTGTCTACCGCAGCGGTCCGCGAGGTCGCTGCCGCCATTGCACTAGGCGACGACGATCGACTCAACTCGATTCTCGATACTGTCAACGTGTTTTTCGTGCTGACTGGGCTGCTCGCATGCCTGGTGACGCTCGCAATAGTCCCATTCGTGGGCGACTTCGTTAAGTTGCCACCGGGAACGCTTGAGGCTGCGCGCGTCGCGCTTGTGATCAAAGGTGCTACCACCACTGTCGGCTTCGTCAGGATGATCCCGAGCGTCGGTCTCTACGGGAGCGGTCGCGCTGATATCAACGCCTACCTTGGCGCGGCTCTGGTCACCTTGACACAGGGTTCACAGATAGCGGTAACCCTCCTCGGCGGCGGACTTATCGGACTGTTTGCGACCTCGTTGGGGTGTCAGGCGCTGGCCCTCGCAGCGTCGTGGGTGATGGCACGCCGCCTTCAGGTGGGTAGGCGTTTCCGCCTGCACGTGAAGGTTTCTGTACTGAGAGAGCTCGTCTCGCAGGGCTGGCAGAACACACTGCTGAGCATCAGCGGTATCGTCTCGTACGCTCTCGACGCTTTGGTCTTAGCTGTGCTGCTCCCGATCTCACAGTTGGCTGCCTACGACATAGCGCTATCAACGGCCAACCTTGCCGGCAACCTGTCGACTACAGGGACCTCGTTGCTCGTGCCCACCTACGCTCACTCCAACGCTGTCGATGACGCCGCACGCCAGTTCAAGCTTTTCACACGTGCTGTTCTGGCTAGCAGCTCGATAGCTCTTGCCGTTTCGGCTGCTCTAGTCGCCTATGGCCAGGAGCTTATGTCTCTGTGGTTGGGGAAAGTTCCCGCTCACACCTACGAGATCCTCGTGGTCATGAACCTCGTCTTCCTGGTCCGCATGCCTGGACGCCAAGCAGCCGTCTACCTCGCTGGTATCGGAAAAGTTCGTCTGATATCGCGGATGGCCCTAAGCTTTGCAGTGATCAACCTGGGGTTAACAGTTGGTGCAACGATGTGGCTCGGAGTTATCGGACCGGTCGTAGGGTCCGTGCCTCAGGTGGTGATCTTCGAGTTCGCCGTTCTGCCCAAGCTTTGCTGCCGGGAGTTGGGTGTCAGCTTCAGATCCTACGCGAAGGCAGCGATCGCGCCGCTCGGAGCTACTTTCTTGGCGGCTGTTACAGCCAGCCTAACTTTGAAGGCATGGTTGCCGGATTCGACGCTGTGGGCTCCGGTCGGTTCGGTGGTGATAGTCTTGGTTTCGGTGTCGGCGCTCGTAGTTTACCTGTGGTCGCACGACCTCGAAGTGAAAGTTATCCTAACCCGTTACGCTCGGCGGGTTGCACAGCGTGGCTGAGCCTGCATTTCCATCCCCAACTTGTCTAGCTTTGCAGGCCCGCTCAACTAGGACGGTCGGCGAGCCTGGTGATAGTGTCTCGTATTGAAGCGATCGACGAAAATGTCTCTTTGCTGAGTACATCGTCGGGGAACTGGACCGCTAGTTCGTCTTCGAGGCCTAGCATAACTGCAACTAGGGCATGCGAAGACATTCCCATGCGGTGCAGGTCATCGTCGTCGGCGATCTCCTCGGTGCTGATCACAAGTCTGGCGTTCTGCGCTATCACTCGTCGGATTACGTCAGTTAGAAGCTCCGGCACAAGGATTGCTTCGGCATTAGCCAACTAAACTTTATTGTGTAGGTATCTTGCGGCTCCTGCGATAGCCTTCAGGGGTGAGTGGCGACGTCGGTGTCGGACCGTTCGATGTGGTCTGCTGTTCCCTTGAGGCGTGGGATGACGTCTGGAGGCGTAACCAGTTCTTGGTTCGGGAGATCCTAGAAAGCCGCCCGGGTCTGCGGATCCTTTTCGTGGAACCACCGGTAGACGTACTGTGGTCATCCCTGCACGACAAACGGGTTCCACCAAGCGGCACCCGTACTATCGCTGGATTCGAACGGGTCACGGCTTACAGGCCTCGAAAGTGGCTTCCGCGACGACTAGCGCCCGGAGTTGACGGCCGACTGAGCCGTAGAGTCGAACTGCGAGCACGGCGCCTCGGATTTCGTAACCCAGTCCTCTGGGTGAACGACAGCAGCTACGCTGACCTGGCCGAGAAGAGCGGCTGGCCTGTGGTGTACGACGTCACCGATGATTGGACTCTTGCATCGCGAAGCGAACGGGAGAGACGGAGACAGGTCGCCAACGACCAACGCCTCATGGCCCTCGCTCGCGAGGTGGTGGTTTGCTCGCCTGCTCTTGCCTCTACCCGCGGTGCCGCTAGGCCGGTGAGTCTGATACCCAACGGAGTTGACGTCGACCACTTTCAGGCGGCCAGGGACAGACCCGCCGACCTGCCTGGAGGAAGGATTGTTCTCTATAGCGGCACGGCAGCTACCGACCGCCTCGACGTCGAGCTTTGCGTGGATCTAGCTCGGAGCTTGCCCGCTGACTCTACGCTGGTGTTCGTCGGCCCAAACGCCTGTCACCCGCAGGTGACGAGAAGGCTAGTCGCGGCAGGAGCAGTGTTCCTCGGCCCTCGTTCGTACGCAGATATTCCCGGTTACATGCAACACGCCGAACTGATAGTCGTTCCGCACGTCGTGACACCATTTACTGAAAGCCTGGACCCGATCAAGGCACGCGAGATTATGGCCGCCGGCAGTCGCTGTGTTGCAACCCCAGTTGCAGGTTTTCGTGACCTTGGGTTTCCTGTTACCATCGCTTCACGTAAAGCTTTCGTTCGCACGGTGACAGAAGCTCTAATGGCTAAACCTGAAGCCAGGTGTCACAAAGCGGGTCCCGGCGAGGTTGACGTTTCTTGGACTTCGAGAGCCGCCGAGTTCTTGGCGGCTTTAGACCGGGCGACTCTTCAGCCTTCCTAAGCCTGGCTCGGCCGCTTCCTCTTTCGTGAAGCCAGGACGAGTGCGCCTCCAGCCCCGACGGCACCGGCGCCAACGGCTGTGATGAGGGCAGCGTCGATGCCAGTGAAGGCGAGTCCAGACGGAGGAGCCGGTGGTGCCACCGGCGGCACGACTGCGGCGGGGGCGGTCGTGGGGGGAGTCGTCGTCGTAGGGGTGGTGGTGGTCGGCGCTGTAGTAGGGGGGGTGGTGGTGGGCGGTGCTGTAGTAGGGGGGGTGGTGGTAGGCGGCGTGGTAGTAGGGGGAGTGGTTGTGGGGGGAGTCGTGGGAGGAGGTATCGGCCCGTACGCAAAAGCTGTCGAGCTAGCCGGCGATACGAAGACCCCGGCTGCTAGGGCCAAGAGCGAGAATGCAGCCACTCCGACGGCGCTTAGAGCTTTTCGTGTTTGCATCTTCACTTTCTTCCTACTCCTCTCGACGAGGACCTCATGATGCGGACCTTTTGTGCCGATAAGCATCTACGGTAACCGAAGCTGTCTGTGTCTACCACGTCTTGTTCGGAGATCGCGTCAGTTAGTGCCTAAACCGGAAATTGCGGAAGACGTTGAGCCCGGCGGGAACATCCCACAAGTAGGACCTCACAGGCGGGGCCTGCCCCGAATCGGTTACCGTGACCGTTGTGCGGTCCGGTATGGCCGTAGGCTGGTCGTGTAGTACCAGCCTGTAAGTGCCTCTCGCCACCGTGCCGTGAAGCTTTACGACCACTTCAGAAGTGCTTCCAGCAAGTACTTTGACGTAGCCGCTGTAAGTGTTAACACCCAGCTCCGGGGTCGAGGTTAGCGTTACGGGCGAGCCATTTACTGTAGCAGAGGTCAAGGATAGAGGGCTGTAGACGGAGAACCACAAAAGGTCGCTCCCAGGTGGTAGGCCACTGCCCGGGTAACTGCCGATCACCAAGGGGGATAGGCCGTGAGTTGGAGCTGAGTTGCTGAGAACCGCTGTGACAGCCGACTCGACCCGGCCGGTAGCAGGGTCATAGGAGACGTCGTAGGTGATCTTGCGCTCGAGGTAGGCGTCGACCTTGT
>JAJZAM010000024.1 GCA_021799445.1 Actinomycetes bacterium | reverse complement strand
GGTAGTTCTCGAAGGCGTGCCCGGCGCCTGGCTGGACGACGACCTCGACGTTGGGTCTCCCAGTGAAAGCTTCCCGGACGGCTTCGATCTCGGCCGAGTCGATGTAGGGGTCGGCGCCGCCGTAATGGAACAACGTTGGGCAGCGAAGCTCGCCCGCCTGGTCGAGCTCTGCTCCGATTCCCGAACCGTAATACGACACGCAGCAGTCCGGGTCCGAGGCGACAGCCAGCTCGTAGGCAAGTCGCCCACCCAGGCAGTAGCCCATCACCCCTACCGGGCCCGTCACCTCGGGTCGGGCGCGGAGGGCGTCGAGGGCCGCCACCAGGTCAGATCTGGTCAGCTCGGCCGGTTGAGCGGCGAAGCGCTGCATGTAGCCGAAGGCTGCTCCCATGCTCTCCTCGGTGTGAGGGAGAGCTACATGGGCTTCGACACGCCAGAACACGTCCGGGCACAGGACCACGTACCCCTCGCCGGCAAGCTCTGCTGCACGAGAGGTTAGGAAATCCCCGACGCCGAAGATCTCCTGAAGAAGTATCAACCCGGGTCCGCTGCCCGACGCAGGTAACTGCAACAAGCCGTCATACGAGCCGTCTTTTACGGGGATCGGCACCCAGGCCGCTGATGTTTCCACGGCCTGACACGCTAGCGCCAAGGCTTCGGAACCTCATAAGCGCGCAGGCGGCGTTCACTTTTGTTTCACCGTTAAGCTGTGTGATTCCACCTCGCTGTAACCGCTAGGCGGACCAGGATCACGGGTATGGCTGATCTGTTGGTCGTGGCTGGGTTTGTGGTTTTCGTAGCGGTGATGCTCGGTCTCATATGGGGCCTGGAGCGGATATGACCGTCTCGGGTGGATTCCTCCTGGTCGTCTCTGCGCTCGTGTTCGTGTACCTTGCGTACGCACTTCTCAAAGCCGAGCGGTTCTGATGGCCTTCTTTTGGACGGTGGTCGCTCTCGTCGTCGCCTTGGCCGTGGTGTGGCGACTCCTTGGAGCCTACATGGTGTCGGTGTACGAGGGCCGCTGCGCTTGGCTGGGCATCTTCGAACGTCGGATCTACCGGTTGATGGGGGTGAATGCCGACAGCGAGCAGACCTGGCAGCGCTACGGTGTATCTCTGACCGCTTTCAGCGGGGTTGTCCTCCTAATCGGCTACGGTCTCTTGCGCCTTCAAGGGAGCCTCCCGCTTGACCCTCAGCACCTTGGCGCTGTCGGCCCGGCAGTGTCCTTCAACACCATCGTGTCATTCGTCACAAATACGAACTGGCAGGCGTACTCCGGCGAGACGACCATGTCTTACCTGTCGCAGATGGGGACGCTCGCCCTTCAGAACTTCCTCAGCGCCGCGGTCGGCATGGCGGTAGCGGTCGCCTTGATACGAGGATTCTCCCGTAAAGGGTCCAAGACGATCGGAAACTTCTGGGTGGACCTGGTCCGCGGCACCTTGTACATCCTCGCTCCGATAGCCGTCATAGCCGCCATCGTGTTCGTGGCCCAAGGAGCCGTTGAAACCCTAGCCGGCCCAGCGACGGTAAGCGACGCAATCAACCATGTCACCCAGGTGATACCCCGGGGGCCGGTAGCGTCGCAGGAGGCGATCAAACAACTCGGGACCAACGGCGGAGGGTTTTTCAACGCCAACGGTGCGGACCCCTTCGAGAACCCGACCGGCCTAACGAACTTCCTTTCGATCCTTCTTATCTTGAGCATACCCGTCGCACTCACATACACCTTTGGCAAAATGGTAGGCAGCGTCAGGCAGGGGGTGGCGGTCCTGGCGGCAATGACGATAATCTTCGGGGCGTGGCTCGCGATAGCCACTGTTGCCGAGCACCAGCCTAACCCTGCGGTTGCAGCGGCGGGCCTGACCGCACAACCGGCAGGCAACATGGAAGGCAAGGAAGTCCGCTTCGGCGACACTACGTCAGCCCTCTACGGAGTGGCCTCGACGCAAACCTCGACTGGCTCGGCGGACTCCACCTACGACTCTTACACCCCGATGGGCGGCTTCGCCATGCTGAGCGGGATGATGCTGGGCGAGGTTAGCCCGGGCGGGGTGGGGAGCGGCTTGTACACGATACTCCTGTTCGCCATCGTCACAGTGTTCATCGGCGGTCTGATGATCGGGCGCACCCCGGAGTACCTTGGTAAGAAGATCCAGGCCCGAGAAGTCAAGCTCGCCTCGCTGGGCGTGCTCGTAATGCCTCTCACCGTGTTGGTGCTGGCCGGCATAGCCGTGGCGGTGCCAGCAGGAAGAGCGGGACCCCTCAACGCCGGACCGCACGGCTTCACCGAGATCCTCTACGCTTTCACGTCCGCCGCGAACAACAACGGATCCGCTTTCGGAGGCATCGCAGCTAACACCAGGTTCTACGAGATAACCACCGCGGTGGCGATGCTGCTAGGGCGGTTCGGCGTGATCATCCCCGTGCTGGCGTTGGCTGGGTCGCTTGCTGTCAAGGAGTACGTCGCAGAGTCCGTGGGGACGTTTCGGACTGACAAGGCGATCTTCGTCGGATTGCTTCTCGGCGTCGTCTTCATCGTAGGAGCGCTGACCTTCTTCCCTGCTGTTTCGCTAGGTCCGATCGTAGAGCAGCTATCACACGGAAAGTTCTTTTAGACGAATGGAAGCCGACAGCAGACAAACGGTACCCGAAGTGGAGTCTGACAGCAAAGGGCGCGCCCATCAAAGCTCTCCGCCAAAAGGTGTAGGAGCGGGGCGGAGCCTCTTCGACAAGAGGATCATGGCTGACGCCGCTGTGGAGGGCTTAAAGAAGTTCGATCCCAGGGTGCAGGTGAAGAACCCTGTAATGTTCGTTGTCGTCGTAGGGACGGTGGTGACTCTGGCCGAGTCCGTCGCTCACCCCAGCGTGTTCTCCTGGTCGATTACAGTGTGGCTAGCTTTGACCGTGTATTTCGCAAACTTCGCTGAAGCGGTCGCAGAAGGGAGAGGCAAAGCACAGGCAGATACGCTTCGACGTCTGCGGGTGGAGACAGAGGCACGTCGCCTGCGCCCTGACGGGGCAGAGGAGCGGGTCTCTGCCGCCGAGCTATCCCGGGGTGACAAGGTCGTGTGCGAGGCGGGAGATTACGTTCCGTCCGACGGCGAGATAATCGAGGGTGTCGCATCGGTCGATGAGTCTGCTATCACCGGGGAGTCGGCTCCGGTCATACGGGAGTCGGGCGGTGACCGATCTGCGGTCACTGGAGGCACCAGGGTGCTGTCCGATCGCATCGTCGTGGAGATAACCGCCGAACGGGGCAAGACCTTTCTCGATCGGATGATCAACCTGGTCGAGGGGGCTGAACGTCAAAAGACGCCGAACGAGGTGGCGCTGACGATACTCCTGGCGGCGCTGACGATTGTCTTTCTTCCTGTCGTGGTCGTCCTAAAACCGTTCGCAACTTTCGCAGGCGCTTCAGTGTCGGTCGTCGTCCTCGTAGCCCTCCTCGTCTGTCTGATACCAACGACGATAGGTGCGCTGCTGTCGGCGATCGGCATAGCTGGCATGGACCGACTCGTCCAGCGCAACGTCCTCGCGATGAGCGGACGGGCAGTCGAGGCGGCCGGTGACGTAGCCACACTGCTACTGGACAAGACGGGAACTATCACCTTGGGCAACAGGATGGCTTCGACTTTCATCCCAGTGGCAGGGCACTCAGAGGAGGAGCTGGCCGGGGCTGCCCAGCTAGCTTCACTGGCTGACGAAACCCCGGAGGGACGTTCGATCGTGGTTCTGGCAAAGCAGCGGTTCAACCTGCGCGAACGCGAACTTGGCTCCCGGCGGGTTTTCGTGCCTTTCAGCGCCCAGACGCGCATGTCAGGACTTGATATCGACGGCCGTCAGATACGAAAGGGAGCTGCTGAAGCCTTGAAACGCTGGGTGCTCGAACAGGGAGGTTCGGCACCCGACGACCTGGACGGGGTGGTCGAGAAGGTCGCCAAGGGCGGTTCTACCCCGCTTGTGGTCGCCGACGGCAGCGAGATTCTAGGGGTGATCGAACTTAAAGACGTCGTGAAGGAGGGCATCAAGGAGCGCTTTGATCAGATGAGGGCCATTGGCATACGGACGGTGATGATCACAGGTGACAACCCTCTCACAGCCGCCGCAATAGCCCAGGAGGCTGGAGTCGACGATTTCCTAGCTGAGGCGACGCCCGAAGCCAAGATGAACCTGATCAAAGCTGAGCAGGAAGGCGGAAAGCTTGTGGCGATGACCGGGGACGGAACCAACGACGCCCCGGCACTCGCCCAAGCCGACGTGGGAGTAGCGATGAACACTGGGACCACGGCGGCCAAGGAAGCCGGGAACATGGTGGACCTGGACTCGAACCCGACCAAGCTGATAGAGATCGTCGAGATCGGAAAGCAGCTTTTGATGACCCGAGGGGCGCTGACCACGTTTTCGATAGCCAACGACGTGGCGAAGTACTTCGCAATCATTCCGGCGTTGTTCGTGGTTTCGTACCCGCAGCTCAAAACCCTCAACATAATGAGGTTGCACAGCCCCCAGACGGCGATCCTGTCGGCAGTGATCTTCAACGCGTTGGTGATCGTCGCTCTAATACCGCTGGCGCTGAGGGGAGTTCGTTTTCGACCCGCCGGGGCGACTTCGATCCTGAGGCGCAACGTTCTCGTCTACGGCGTTGGAGGGGTAGTCGCTCCGTTTATCTTCATCAAGCTGATCGACCTTGCCGTGACCGCGACCGGAGTGTTCCACTGATGCGCTACCAACTTGTCGCCAGTCTTAGACGAGGGATCGTTGTGACCGTAGTGTTCTTCGTCGTGCTCGGGCTCGGGTACCCGCTGTTGGTAACTGCCATTGGGCAGACGTTCTTTTCTCGTCAAGCTAACGGTTCCCTGACCGCCGACGGCTCGACGCTGATCGGCCAGAACTGGGCGTCGACACCGTGCCCAGGGCACCTTCCGGGCACTTGCGTCTTCCAGGGTCGCCCTGACGATCTCGGGCCGTACGCAGCCGACCCTGCTAAAAGAGTGTCGGGTGGTGACAACCCGCTCGTGGCGAACGGGGTGCCCGGAGGATCCGGACCGACCAACTTGGGACCGCGTTCGAAGACCCTGGAGGCCGATACCCGGAAGCTGATTGAGTACTGGAAGGCGAGAGGAGTAAATCCGACCCCTGATTTGGTCACAACCTCAGGCAGCGGCTTAGACCCCGACATTACCCCTGCCGATGCGATAGCCGAGGTCCCGATGGTATCCGCCGCAACGGGTATTTCGCAAGCGTCGCTCGAAAAGTTGATAGCCCAGCAGACGGTCGGACGCCAATTGGGGTTCCTCGGATCGGGGTATGTGGACGTGTTGAAGCTCAACATGGCTTTGTCCAAGATGCGATGAGCACGTTCCGCTTCGACGATCCCTACTACAAAGACCGCCGGCCGCTCGCACGCACCGTGGCCGAAAGCCGTCCTCGTCAACCGCTTTTAGCTCGAGGCAGTATCGTCGAAGCGCACGAACAGCTAAGGGCTGGTCGTAAGAGCTACGTGTGCACTTTAGACGACGGCACCGGGCAAGTGGACTTGGTATTTACCGGTCGTGGCCGGATCCCGGGGTTTGAGCCCGGCGTGAAGTGCACAGCGAAAGGAACGGTCATATCAGGTTACGACCGGCCGGCTATGCTTAACCCGCTTTACGGGCTTGGCGATCTCGGTATCTCAGAAGCCGAACAGTCGTCGAGTCCCATGGATAGTATCGGGACTGAATCTGTACAGACCGTCGACGAGCGCCGTAGCGGTACCGTGGCGCCAGCAGGGCACTTTCGGATATATCTGGGAGCTGCACCTGGGGTGGGCAAGACAGTAGCGATGCTCGACGAGGCCCAGAGACGACGCCGGCGCGGCACTGATGTCGTCATCGGGATCGTGGAGTCACACGGCCGTCCCGTGACGAAGTCGCTGACCGCCGGTCTCGAGGTAATTCCCCGCCGCAAGGTTGAATACCGGGGAACGACTTTGGAGGAGATGGACCTCGACGCTGTTTTACGGCGAAGACCCAAGGTGGTGCTAGTCGACGAGCTCGCCCACACCAACGCCCCAATCCCCGGCGGGCACGACAAGCGCTGGCAGGATGTCGAGACGATACTCGCCGCAGGAATTGACGTCATCTCGACCGTCAACATCCAGCATTTGGAGAGCATGGCCGACGCTGTCGAGAGGATCACCGGTGTCAAGGTAAGAGAGCGAGTGCCCGATTCGGTTGTCCGCAAGGCGGACCAGATCGAACTGGTCGATTCATCTCCGGAGCAGCTGCGCCGGCGCATGCTCCACGGGAACATCTACCCGGCTGACAAGGTTCCCCAGGCTCTCGACAACTTTTTTAGGACTGACAACCTCTCCGCGTTGAGAGAGCTTGCTTTGAGGTTCGTTGCGGACGAGACCGAGGAGGAGCTTCTCTCCTACCTCAGGCGTTCCCACCCTGACGTTGCGTGGGAGACGACTGAGCGGATCATGGTCGGGGTGAACGAAGCGCCGGGTGCCGAGTCGGTGATCCGCAGGGCGGCGAGGATATCGTCGCGCCTCAAAGCTGAGCTGCACGTGGTGCACGTTAGGACGCCTGACGGGCCGGCAGGGTCGGGATCCAAGCGGCTGGAGGAGCTCCGGAGTCTTGCTGGCGCAGTGGGAGGGCGGTGGCACGAGTTGGACTCCGACGACCCGTCAGCGGCGCTGGTGGACTTCGCCCGGGAGAATCAGGTCACGCAGCTGGTGATCGGGTCTAGCAGACGAAGCCGGTGGCAGCAGCTGAGAGGTGGTGGATCGACTGTCAGGAGGCTCTCGAAGAGCGCGTCCGACGCTGGCATCGATGTTCACGTGATAGCCCGGGCTCTACAAAAGGATCACCAGAGCTGAACGAGGCGGTCCCTCAAACCCCACAGGACCGCCTTGAAGTCCACAGGAGCGCCTTGAAGGTCAGCGCAGGTAAGGGCTGAAAGCCCGGAAGCCCACCACCAGCAGCGACGCTATCAGGTAGCAACGCAGAACTAGCAGGCTCGCCCGGCGGGCAAGACTCGGCGTAGGCGGACGCAACTGGTTGAGCTCGGGCATCCGCCAGACAGCCCGTTCGGCGTTGCGGACCTCCCGACTCGCTTCGGGACGTGCTGCGCCGGTGGCTTTGGACGCGCCTACCCGGTCCAGAGACGTTGGGAGGGCCTTGCGGTGCTTAGCGACGAGAAGCAAAGCACTGGCAGGTGCGGTCGCCGCGGCGGCAACACCGAAGCAGGCTTCGGTTAGTGCCACGCCGTCGATGTGGGGAAACAAGGTGGCTATCGTCAAATCGGCTGACAGGACGACCAGGACGCCCACTATGAGCGAAGTAACGATGTTGGTAGCGGTCCCGTTGACCCATGGCCCGAGCACTTCAGGGTCGTTGCACAACAGCAGTAGGAAGAGCACCGCTGACGGCAGGAGGATCCCAGCGAGGATTTGTACGTACTGCGTGGCGGTTCCGAGGAAGGCGTTCGAAGCCACAGCGACTACCAGGCAGGCTAGGAAGATCTGCGCTGCGTAAGCCGCATAGAACTGCGGGGCCGAGCGAATGCCCCGGTGCAGCGAGTTGCGCGAGCCGAAGGAGTCTCCGAAAGCGTAGGAGCTGGAAAGAGAGACAGCGGCGGCACCGACGAGGGAAGCGACTATCAACATCACGGCCGCCAGGGCGCCGGCTACCGGCCCGAGAGTTGCGGATATTGCGTGGTTGAACCATCCCGAATCGGTGTAAAGGGCGGGTGAACCGAAGCGGTGGGAGTGGAACAAGGCTGCTCCGAACACGATCATCGCACCGGCGGCGATCGTGGTCAGAAAGCCGCCCACTATGGTGTCGAGCCTTTTGTAGTTGAGCCACCTCGGGCTTATCCGCTTGTCGATGATGTTCGACTGCTGGAAGAAAAGCTGCCACGGCGCGACGGTGGTGCCGACTAGGGCAACTATGAGCAGGATCGCCTGTCCTGACACGCCACCTGCTACTCCTGGTACGAGCGAGTGATAGCCGATCGAGGTCCAGCGGGGGTGCGCCATCAAAGCGGCGGGGATGAACACAAGGCTTGCGCTGATCAACGCGAACATGAAACGCTCCCACCAGCGGAACTTACCGCTGGCGGCGATCGCGAATAGAGCGACGCCCGCCGCCGTCACGCTTGCGAGCTTGGGAATCCCGAAGTAGGCGAAACCGAAGTAGACGCCAACGAACTCGGTGAGAAGGGTCAGGAAGTTGAGAATGAACAGGTCGAACACTGCGAAAGCGGCCCAAGTCCTGCCGAAACGCTCCCGGATCAGTCGAGCGTGTCCGACACCTGTCACGGCCCCGAGGCGGGCCACCATCTCCTGGCTGATCACAAGTACAGGTAGGAGCAGTGCTAGGACCCAAAGCAGGCTGTAGCCGTAAGCTTGGCCGGCCTGCGTGTAGGTCTGCACGCCGCCCGCGTCGTTGTCGCCGACCATGACTATGAGCCCAGGGCCCATGATCGCAAGGAACGTCAGCAGGCGGCGTCGTGTGGAGCGCCGCGGACCGTGGTCGCCGAGGCGGACAGTCCCGAGCGCCCCTTCGATGTCACCTATATGCGCGGGGTCGAGGACAGCGGGCGTGAAATCGAGCTTTGCGTCGGCGAGAGCAGTAGAAGAGTCACGTGAAGGCACGAGACACCTCCTTTCCAAAGAAAGTCGTGCAAGATATTTCGAAGTGGCTCCGCGTGGCTACAAGAGCAAGCGTCGCAAAAGACGGCATTGCCATGGCCTGCCAAGCCGGCTTGACATGTGGGAAGGCGTTTAGTGTGCAGCGCCGCGTCCGGAGGCAGTACCCCTGCTCGGCTAGGCGAGCGGGGGGTCGACGCAGTGCAGCCAGGCGTTCACCCCGGCGTCGGCGTCACGGCACAGCCACGGTCGAAAGCTGACCGAGAGGCCTGCGGTTACGGGTTCAGACGCCGGGGCACGGCTGTGGAGGCTGGGTACTGTGCGGTTCGGAACTCAAGACCCACCTCCTTCGAAGCCGTCAACAGGGACTGGATAGGCCGACGCTCGACCTTCAACGGCCGTGATATTACCACATCCACCGCACGCAGGTTGAAGACTTTGACCGCTGCCGTGGAGGCCTGTCGGCGAGCGCCAGCTGGGCCTCAGTTGTCCAACGGGAACCCCATTGGGGACAATACCACCACAACTAGAAAATAGAGTGTAATAATGTAAGCATGAAAGACTTCTTTGAAGAGATGATGTCAGGTCCGCCCGGTTTCGCAGGTCGTCGCGGCCGGGGAAGGCCGGGAGGAAGAGGGCCGGGAGGAAGAGGAAGGAACCCGGGTGGCCGCTCCGCAGTCCCCGTCGGCCGCCAGACCATCAACTCTTGGCTGGCCGGTCGGCTACCGCATGACTGGAAGGTGGACCCTGACGGAGTGCTCATCGACGACGACGAGGTCGTGGTCTTTGTCGCTCTCCAAGACGTTGCGTTGCCAGACGGCGCGGACGAGGCCGACCGGTCCACCGCTGAGAACGCAAGGATCAGTGGATTTCGCGAGGACACCCGTCAGATTCGGATGAGGATCGCTGCGGAGGGTGAAGCGGCGTTCGGGAGGGTCTTCAGTTGGGGAGCTGTTTGCGGTTCCACGAAGACATCGTTCACGACGGCGAGTGTTCCTGTCATGACGAGGCTGCGGATAGCGGACCGCCAGGTGCTCGACACTCTGATCGCCGCCGGTGTCGCCAGGTCACGAAGCGACGCCCTGGCGTGGTGTGTCCAGCTTGTAGGACGCAACGAGCAGGCGTGGATCTCCGATCTGCGTGCAGCCTTCGAGCATGTCGAAGCGGTGCGCTCCCGCGGGCCTTCGAGTGGCGGCCAGTCGCAGTAGCCGGGCCTGGCCGGCCTGCGCCTCGGGCTGGGTGGGTGGCCAGAGACTTTCTTCTTTCCCTCCTGGTAGGCTCGAAGAGGTCAACGATGAAAAAGAGCGCCCTCGGGATACTCGCCGCAGTGGCATGCATATCCTTGCTCAGTGCGGTGATGGTGCCGCTGCGCAGCCATCTGAGCATTGCGACGACGGCTCTGGTGTTGGTCATACCAGTTGTCGTCGGGGTGGTGATAGGTGGTCGAGCAGCTGGCGTGGTGAGCGTCGCGGCTGGGTTCTTGTTCTACGACTTTTTCTTCATTCCCCCGTATCTCACCCTAACGGTCGGGGCGTCGCAGAACTGGGTTGCCCTCGGAGTGTACGTAGTGGTCATGATCCTCGTGTCGCAGGTCGTGTCACGCATGAACGTGGCCCGCGAGGAGGCTCGTCGTCAGAGTCGCGAGATCCGCGAGTTGTTCGAGTTCTCCCGGCTGCTCGTGGAAGACAGGGCCCTAGATGAGCTGCTGTCGTCTGTGGTCAGCACCGTCGCCGAGGTGTTCTCGGCCGGTCAGGTTGCGATCCTGCTCCCAGACCAGGACCGCCTGCGCCTGGTGGCGTCAGCCGGCGCCCCGCTCTCCGAAGCGCAGCTGTCGTCACTGCTGGTCCCGGCTGGTTCGTTGATGACCGTTGGTCCCCGCCGGGGTCAAGCCAACGGACTCTCGGTATTGGCACTATCTGCAGCAGGCCGACCTGTCGGCCTGCTTGCCCTGACCGCCGAAGCGGTAAGCGTCGACCGGCGGGAGCCCCTGATGCTGTTTGCGAACCAGATAGCACTTTCAGTCGAGCGGGTCCAGCTGCGCGACAAGGCGCTTTCTGCGCGCGTCGCAGATGAGATGGCACGTCTGGCCAAGACTATGGTCGGAGCGGTCTCCCACGACCTACGTGCCCCTCTCGCCACAATCAAAGCAGCAGCGTCGACTCTCGCCGACGGTGACGTCAGCCTCGACGACGAGACTGAGCTTTCTCTCGTCGAAATGATCGACGCCCAAGCCGACAGGCTGGCGGACCTCGTCGAGAATCTCTTGGACATGAGCCGAATCCAGACCGGGGTGCTCAAACCGAAACGCTCCGCGGTGTCGCTGAGCGAACTGCTGCCCAGCGTTGCGGGGCACATCGACACCCGTGGTCACACGGTCCTGATCGACTGCGCCGAAACCCTACCGCCGCTGGACGTCGACCCGGTACTCGTCGGCCGAGTGGTCTCCAACCTCCTGGAGAACGCAGTACGCTACAGTCCGCCCGGCGCGTCGATAACCGTCGAAGCCGTCAGAACCGGGCCTTTAGAGGTGACTGTTTCGGTCTCCGATCGGGGTCCGGGCATCGACCGGGCCCGTCACGGGGAGGTTTTTGACACCCTCGGTCGCCGTGACGTCGACTCTGGTGCAGGCGTCGGTCTGGTCATAGCCAAAACCTTCGTAGAAGCCCACGGCGGACGGATCTGGGTGGCCGACGCCCCTGGCGGAGGAGCGGTCTTGTCGTTTACCCTTCCCGCGGCCACGACCGTTAGAGATGAGCTCGACATTGCCGCTGATACTCGTAGTTGATGACGATCCCGACCTGCTCAGGGTGTGCAAGGTCGGCCTCGGCGCACTCGGAAACGAGGTTCGCGCGACGCGCAGCGGGCTGGACGGCCTGTCCCAGGCGGCACTGCTCAACCCTGACGTCGTGATCCTCGATCTCGGCCTGCCCGATGTCGACGGCCTAAAGGTTTGCGGTCGCCTGCGAACCTGGAGCCAGGTCCCCGTGATCGTGCTGTCGGGGGACAGCTCCGAGGACCGAAAGGTTGACGCCCTCGAAGTGGGGGCGGACGACTACATGACCAAACCGTTCGGGATGCGCGAGCTCAACGCCCGGATCCAGGTAGCCCTCCGCCACCGCTCGTCCGACCAACAAGCTCCGACGCCGCCCGCCATCGAGGTCGGATCGCTGAAACTCGACTTGGTCCACTACGAGGCGACGCTCGACGGTAAACCCTTGGGGCTCACGCCTAAGGAGTTTGAATTCTTGTCCTTCCTCGCTCGCCATCAAGGAAAAGTGTGCACCAGACGGATGATCCTAGAAGCAGTCTGGGGTCCAGAGTACTCCTCGGAGGTCAACTACCTGAAAGTCTACGCCTACCGAATCCGCAGGAAGCTCAAAGACGAACGGGGGGCGATCCTCCAAAGCGACCCTGCAATCGGCTACAGACTGCTGGCGCCCGGTTCCTTTAATCCTTCTGCTCCCCCTGGGAAGCGACCTGGTGGGATGAAGCGACGGTGACAGCTTCGGACGAGGCTGCGATCCTCGACCCGGCCCGATTGGCAGCGTCGGATGACAACGGCTTCGACATATTCATGGACTGGGTGGGCCGCAGCGGTCTCAGCCTGTATCCCGCCCAGGAGGAGGCTCTCATCGAGGCCTTCGACGGTTCTCACGTCATCGTCAACACCCCAACGGGATCCGGGAAGAGCTTGATAGCCCTCGGAGCCCACGTCGCAGCCCTCTCAAAAGGTGGGCGGTCCTTTTACACGGCGCCGGTAAAGGCACTCGTATCCGAAAAATTCTTTTCGCTCTGCGAGGCTTTCGGGTCGCTCAACGTCGGCATGCTCACGGGGGACGCGTCGATCAACCCCGAAGCCCCCCTCGTATGCGCAACCGCGGAAGTTCTGGCGAACATCGCGCTACGCAGAGGTAGCCGTGCGAACATCGACCAGGTCGTGATGGACGAGTTCCACTTCTACGGCGACCCCGAGCGCGGCTGGGCATGGCAGGTGCCGCTGCTCGAGCTCACCGCCGCCCAGTTCGTGCTAATGTCGGCGACCCTCGGAGACACCACGATCATCGAGGAGGGCATCAGGAGGCGGACCGGGCGGCCTGTAGCGGTGGTCCGCTCCGGTGTCAGGCCGGTACCGCTACGTTTCGAGTACCGCCGAACACCTCTTCACGCTACCGTCGAGGCACTGCTCAATGAAGATCAGGCGCCCATGTACTTGGTGTTCTTCACCCAGGCGCAAGTCCTGGTCGAAGCTCAATCTCTGACGTCAGCGCAGGTGTCGACTAGG
Source organism: Actinomycetes bacterium (assembly GCA_021799445.1). Classification (GTDB taxonomy): domain Bacteria; phylum Actinomycetota; class Acidimicrobiia; order Acidimicrobiales; family Palsa-688; genus JAJZAM01. The sequence goes on along the minus strand of JAJZAM010000024.1, from coordinate 11,890 downwards.
GCGCAGCGCGACGCAATCGCTGACGCCATAGGCAGCTACAGGTTCGCTCCGGGATTCGGACGTACTCTGAGTCGCTTGCTGCGCCACGGCATCGGAGTCCACTACGGGGGGATGCTCCCCAAGTACCGCCGCTTGGTGGAGCGCCTCACGCGGGAGGGACTTCTCAGGGTCGTCGTTGGTACAGACACGCTCGGTGTGGGCGTCAACATGCCCCTTAGGACGGTCGTCCTTTCGGGGCTCTCCAAGTACGACGGTACGGTCTCACGACTCCTGAGCGCCCGGGAGCTGCACCAGATTTCCGGCCGAGCGGGAAGGGCCGGATACGACATCTCTGGGTTGGTTATCGTCCAGGCGCCCCCCCACGTGATAGAAAATGACGAGGCAGTCAGAAAGGCCGGAGGGGACGCTCGCAAGCTTCGCAAGCTCGTGCGGGCCAAGCCGCCCCGTAACTTCGTAGCGTGGGACGAGGCGGTCTTCGAGAAACTCGTAGCGTCGCCCCCGGAGACTCTCGTGTCGCACATGACCGTCACGCACTCGACAGTGCTCGACGTCTTAGACAGGCCCGGCGACGGATGCATGGCCCTGCGACGGCTGGTAACGGACAACTTCGAACAGCCGGCGTCGAGACGCCGCCTGGCGAGGACCGCTATTGCTATCTACAAGTCGCTGCTCGGGGCTGGAGCCCTTGAACGCCTCGAAGAGCCCGACGACCAAGGCAGGCTGGTCAGGGTCAACTCCGACCTTCAACGCGACTTCGCCCTGGACGCCCCGCTAAGCCCTTTCATCCTCGAGGCGGTCCCGAAGCTCGCGCAGGACTCGCCCACTTGGGTTCTCGACGTCGTGAGCGTCGTCGAGTCGACCCTCGACAACCCGGGACCTGTCCTCGCCGCCCAGCTCGAAAAGCTGAGATCCGAAGCTATGACGGCTATGAAAGCCGCTGGCGTCCCTTATGAAGAGAGGATCGAAGCTCTAGAAAAGCTCGAATATCCCAAGCCGCTTCGAGACTGGGCCTACGAACTGTTCGACTCCTACCGTGCGGTACACCCCTGGGTGAGAGACTTCAACATAGCCCCCAAGTCGGTAGCCCGTGACCTTTACGAGCGGGCGATGAACTTCTCCGAGTACGTTGCGCACTATGGTCTCGCTCGTTCGGAGGGTCTTGTGCTGCGTTATCTGACCGACGTCTACAAGGCGCTCGAGCGCAGCGTACCCGAGGAAGCCAAAAGTGACGAGCTGATCGACTTTACCGAGTGGCTGGGAGAGCTCGTCCGCCAGGTCGACTCCAGCCTCCTCGACGAGTGGCGGACTCTGAGCGCCCTCCACGACCGCCCGGGCGCGCAAGCCCCCAAGCCCGCCGCTGGGATAGGCGCTGCGCCCGCCGGCGAGGAGCCACCCCCGAAGCTCAGCGCAAACAGGCGGGCTTTCACAGTGATGATCCGCAACGCGGCGTTCAGGCGAGTCGAGATGGCCGCGCGAAGAGACGTGGACGGTCTCGCGGAATCGGAGCAAACAGGAGGACTGGACCGCCGGCAATGGGCGGAATCCCTAGAGAGGTACTTCGCGGCGCACGCCTCCATAGGGACGGGCGCGCCAGCACGTTCGGCGGCGTGGTTTCAGGTCAGCGAGCACCCGGGGGTCGTGGAGGTTCGCCAGGTCCTCGACGACCCAGACGGTTTTCACGATTGCGTCATCGTTGGAGAGGTAGACGTGGAGGAATCCGACGCCACGGGACTCATAGCGTGGCGGACGCTTGGTGTCGAAGTGGCTTGACGCAAAAAGCGCTCCGAACCCTGCTCCTGTAGCATTAAAGGAAAGATGCCTACAGTGGGGAGGCTCCAGTGCAAGAAGCGACCGTAATGGCCTTGGATTTAGTTGCCGAATCGGACTTTAGGGGAGCGCGGCCATCGAACGCCCAGTTCCAGCTGCGCGGGGTTAACCACGTGGCCCTCGTCTGCAAGGACATGGCTCGGACCGTCGAGTTCTATGAGGGCCTCCTCGGAATGCCCTTGGTAAAGACCATCGAGCTTCCGGGGGGGATGGGCCAGCACTTCTTCTTCGAGATCGGCAACGGCGATTGCCTCGCCTTTTTTTGGTTCCCAGGTGCTCCGGACCCGACCGAAGGGGTGGTCACCGCCAAAAGCCTTCCGGGGGAGGGTGACATCACCACGGCATGGGGTTCGATGAACCACATCGCCTTCGACGTCGCCCCTGAGCGTTTCGACGAGTATCGCCAGAAGCTGATCGAAAAAGGGGTGCGGGTCAGCCCCGTAATGAACCACGACGACAGCGAAGCGACCGTGAGCGAGGAACTTCACCCCGGGGTGTTCGTGCGCTCGATGTACTTTCGTGATCCCGACGGTATCTTGCTGGAGTTCGCTGCTTGGACCCGTCCGCTAACGGAACGCGACGTGGCGCACCCGCCGGCCGATGCCGACGGGCGGCGGGCAGTGGGTTGGCGGTCCTCGCCCCCCATCGTCTGACTAGGCCGTCCGGGCTATGTGCCCGTCGAGCCACGCCAAGATGTCCGACTGGACTTCGTCGCGGTTGGTCTCGTTGAGCACCTCGTGGCGGGCACCCGGGTAGTAGCGGGCGGTGACGTCCAGCCCACCCGCTACGAGCCGGCACTGGAGCTCTCTCACGTTGGCTCCCATCCCTCCCACGGGGTCCATCTCCCCAGCGACCAAAAGAACAGGCATAGCCGGAATCTTCCGAATGGCATCTGGTGTTACCGACTCGACCGCAAGACCGACCACCTCGCAGAGAAGGCCGTAGGTGAGTGGGTTTGAAGACCCGCAGAAGTCGTCGGCGATGTATGCGTCCACCTCCGCCTCGTCCCGGCTCAGCCAGTCGTAAGGCGTCCTAGCAGGCTCGAAGGCCTCATTGTAAGATCCGAGGGCGTCTAAGGTCTCGTCACCCAGTCCTGCGTCGACAGCGGCTCGCAGACCGTCGAGCATCTCCTGGCCGCCTTCGGGGGCGCCGACAGGGCCGCTTAGGATGTAGCCGGAGAGGCCTCTGGCTCCGCGTGCTGCGTAGCCTTGAGCGATCATCGAACCGAGCGAATGCCCTAAAAGCACGACCGGCTTCGACCCGGTCGATTCCGTCGCCATTGCTACCAGCCGCTCAAGGTCGTGGATCAGCCCGTCGGCTCCTCCCGGGCCGCAGCGTCCGACGCCGGTCGAGCCGCGGGTGTGGCCGTGTCCCCGCTGGTCCGGGGCGAACACCCCGTAGCCGGCTGCGTTCATTGCCTTGGCGAACCTGTCGTAGCGGCCGCTGTGCTCCGACGCCCCGTGCGACACGACGATAGACGCCTTCGGGCTCTCAACTTGCCAATGACGGTAGAAGATGTCCACCCCGTAGTCGTCTACGAAGTGGTTGGTTGTCGCCTCTTGCATCAGCCGACGGTAGCGTTAACTCGGGTGTCTGATCAACCGCTGCGCAAAGAACTGAGCGGGGTGCCCGCCGCTGCGCCGCTGCGCCGGGACGAGCGCTAGTCGATCGGAGTCTGTAGGGTTTAGACGTGGACCCTACATACCCAGAAGAAGCGGAACGCTACCGGGAGAAGATCCGGGCGTTCCTGGCGGAGCACCTCCCGGCCGACTGGGCTGGGATCGGGGCGCTCGAACCCGAAGAAGCCAGGCGGTGGGCCGAGGAATGGCGCCGGGTGCTCTACGACAACGGCCTGCTCGCCGCGTCTTGGCCGACGTCGGTCGGCGGTGGCGGCCTGTCAGCCCTCGAACAGGTCGTGCTGGCCGAGGAGTTCGTAAAAGCCGGGGTGCCGACCGGAGGATCGAACGACACTTTCGGCATCCAAATGGTGGGCAACACGATCCTGAGGTGGGGATCGGACGAGCAGAAAAGCTACTTTCTGCCTCGGATACTTTCAGGTGAGCACCGCTGGTGCCAGGGTTACTCCGAACCCAACGCCGGCTCCGACCTGGCCAACCTCGGGACCCGAGCTGTCCTGGATGGGGACGAGTGGGTCATCAACGGACAGAAGATATGGACTTCCGCAGCCCACCTCGCTAACTGGATCTTCGTCCTCACCCGCACCGACCCGGACGCCCCGAAGCACAAGGGAATCACATTCCTTCTCGTTCCCATGGACCAGCCAGGCGTCACCGTCAGGCCGATACGGATGATGTCGGGAGCTTCCGAGTTCAACGAGACCTTCTTCACCGACGCCCGGACCGCAAAGGACAACGTGGTCGGCGGGGTGGGAAACGGCTGGGCGGTAGCGATGACCCTCCTCGGATACGAAAGGGGCGAGGCTGCGGCAACCCATCCAATACTGTTCCGCATGGAGCTCGACCGTCTCATCAGCCTCGCACGCCAAGAGGGACGCTCCGAAGACCCGCGTATACGCCAACGACTCGCCGCATGCTACGCGAAAGTGGAAGCGATGCGCTTCGTGGGATTGCGGACATTGTCTCGCTTCTTGGCCGGGGAAACTCCCGGACCGGAAGGATCGGTTTTCAAGCTGTTCTGGAGCGAGTACCACAAGCAGGTGACCGAGCTGGCCGTCGACATCCTCGGACCAAGTGCCATGGCGCCCGCAGGACGCTGGCCTGCCAGCGCTTTCATGACAGACGACGCCGGAGCCCCAAACGACAGCGCCTCGTGGGTCGGAACTTTCTTCAACGCCCGCGCCGGGACCATATACGCAGGTACTTCGCAGGTCCAGCGCAACATCCTCGGCGAAATGGTCCTCGGCCTACCCAAGGAGCCCTCAGTGACGCGTGGAAGCTGGCGTGAGGCTCAACAGGCGAGTCTCTAAAATTGCGTTTGTTTGCGCGGGCAGATGAACTGACTCGGAACAGCCGCCTGTGAGGTTCGGTCTCGTCGGCTCTGGGTTCTGGGCGACCACACTGCACGGACCGGGTCTGATCGCTCATCCCGAAGTCGAACTGGTCGGGGCGTGGGGCAGGGATCTGCGGCGGTCGAGCGTGGAGGCGGCGCAGCTCGGGGTGTGCTGTGGGACATCGGCCCGCACGCTTTGGCTACCTTGACAGCGGCTCTTTGTTGGAGAGCTTCGAACGCCAACTCTGACCCGGCTCCCCGCCTGGGTCGCCGGGTCAGGCCGCCGAGGGGGCTTTCACGACGAGGCGGCCGCGTTGATGCTGGCGCGTACCTCATCCATGTCGAGCTCTTTCACCTTGGTGATTAGCTGCTCGAAGGTGGGTCCTGGTAAGGCGCCGGGTTGCGAGAAGATCAGGATCTGATCCCGGAAGACCATCAGGGTCGGTATCGACATGATCCCAAAGTTGGCAGCGAGGCCCTGCTGGGCCTCCGTGTCGACCTTGGCGAATGTGATGTCAGGGTGGTGTTCGGAGGCGGCCTCGAAGATTGGGGCGAACATCCGGCACGGACCGCACCACGAAGCCCAGAAGTCCACGAACACTATGTCGTTGGACTCGATGGTCTGGTCGAAGTTGGCGTCGGTCAAGGCTACGGTTGCCATCGGTTAACTCCTCTGTAGGGTCTCGTTTGCATATAACACCGGATACCCCCAGGGGTATTCCTTGTGGCGGTTTTAAGGAGAAGTGCGGATATGGTGGGGAAATGAGGCTCGACGACGAGATAGTCGAAGCGCTGCGCCTAGCCCCAGGCGCCAAGGTCGACTTGGCGAAGCTGGGGACCGCATCCCTACCTGGGCGGGCGAGCCGTGCGGGCAGGGATGTACTGGCGGTCCTGCGAAGCACCGGTGCCGAAGACCAGCTCCACACCTTCACCGCTGAGCTGGAAGCCGCCCAGGAGCTCCTTTACGCCAGCGCCTCCCACGCAGTCCTGATAGTCCTGCAAGGCATGGACGCAGCGGGTAAGGACGGCACCATAAAGCACGTCATGTCGGGTGTGAACCCGCAGGGATGCGACGTCACATCTTTCAAGCAGCCGTCGTCGGAGGAGCTCTCACACGACTTTCTGTGGAGAGCCGTCAAGGCTCTACCCGCCCGAGGAAAGATCGGGATCTTCAACAGGTCCTATTACGAGGACGTTCTAGTTGTTCGGGTGCACCGCGAGTTGGCAGAAGAGCAGCGGCGACTTGGAGGCTATGAGTCGTGCGAACCAATGTGGCGGGAGCGTTTCGAGGCGATCAACGCGTTCGAGCAGCACCTTGTTCGAAGCGGCACGCAAGTGGTGAAGGTCTTCCTCAACGTGTCCGAGGCCGAGCAGAAGAGGAGGCTTCTCAAACGGCTCGACGACACAGCCAAATACTGGAAGTTCTCCATGTCGGACATCGAGGAACGCTCGTTGTGGAACGACTATCAACGCGCTTACGAGGAAGCTCTCAGGGCGACCTCGACACCGTGGGCTCCGTGGTATGTGATCCCCGCCGACCACAAACACCTTATGCGGACACTGACCGCCGGTGTCATAGTCAGCGCGATAGACGCGCTCCACCTGTCACTTCCGACGATCTCGGACGAAAAGTTGGCCGAGATCGCACAAGCCAAGTCCTTACTCGGCACGACTTGAAGGCTCCCGAAGCCTTATAGGCTCCCTGCCATGTGTGGCGCTTCCCACTCCCATGGTGGACAAGTTGACTCGGTGCTCGAGGCAGCTCCGAGACCCGCCGACGGTGACGCCATCGATCCTGTCCACCTCGATCCTGTCGACGAAGTTCGAGTAACGACATTGATCGACAATACATTCGACATGCTGTTGAGTTCCGAGACGGCCGTGCAGCGTCCTGCGATGCGGTCAGGTCTGGTCAGCTCTCCGCTCTTCGACGAAGGCAAAACCCACGTTGGTCTTCTCGCTGAGCACGGGTTCGCGGCGCTGATTACAGTGAGCAGCGGCGGGCGAAGCTCCCACCTTCTTTTCGATACGGGCATCTCGCCGGATGGAATGGCGATCAACGTTGAACGCCTCGGACTGGACTTCTCTGACCTTCAGGCTGTCGTGCTCAGCCATGGACACTTCGACCACACGGGCGGCTTGTCCGGTCTGCTTCGGCTTCGAGGGCGGAGCGGACTTCCAATAGTGGTGCACCCTAACGCCTGGGTAAAGAGACGTATCGCGGTGCCCGGGTCGGAGCCGATCTCGCTGCCAAGCCTGTCGCCGGGCGCGCTGAGGGGCGAGGGCTTCGAGGTCATAGAACGCAGACAACCGTCGCTGCTGCTAGAAGGGTCAGTTCTTGTGACCGGGGAGGTGGACCGGACCACTGAGTTCGAACGAGGCATGCCACCTAGTCACCAGGCCTTCGAAGCTGAGCGCGGTGTGGGCGGCCACGCCCGCTGGCACCACGACCCCACGGTCCCAGACGATCAAGCTCTGGTCGTCAACGTCAAAGGACGGGGATTGGTGGTAGTGACGGGATGTGGCCACGCAGGGGCGATCAACATAGTTCGCCACGCCATGCGTCTAACCGGGGTCGATCGCCTCTGTGCCCTGATAGGCGGGTTTCATCTGAGCGGACCGGCCTTTGAGCCCATCATCCCAGCGACAGTGAACGCCTTGAGCGAACTTGCACCAGAACTCGTAGTCCCAGGGCATTGCAGCGGTTGGAAGGCCCAGCACGCCCTGGCGGCGGCGCTTCCTGAAGCGTTCGCCCAGGCCAGTTCGGGAAGCGCCTACCACCTGGCAAGTCTTTGAGCGCCCGGGCCGAGCCCAACTTGGGCGAAGTGTCGGCTCCGCTGGGTTCGAGGCGCGGCCCGTTGGGGAGGGTATTTGGTTTGGACTTGGTCCTGCTTCACGCCCCATCGGTGTGGGACTTCAGGGAGGAGGTCATCCTGCAAGGCCCACTTGCTAACGTGATCCCCTCCACTGACGAGTTCGAGATGTACCCGATCGGCCTCACGAGCATTGCTTCCTATTTAGAAGCGAACAACTACAACACGAGGTTGGTAAACCTCGCCTACCGTATGCTTCGCAACCGGCGCTTCGATGTGGCGGCCCACCTTCGTAAGCTTAAGGCCCCGGTGTTCGGCATCGATCTCCACTGGTTGCCGCACGCACACGGTGCGCTCGGAGTCGCACGCCTCGTAAAGCAAGTGCACCCCGAGGCAAAGGTGCTCTTAGGTGGCCTGTCGGCGTCGTGGTACCACGAGGAGGTCATTGCCGACCCTTCGGTCGATTTCGTGTTGCGAGGTGACTCCACTGAGGAGCCGTGCCGGCAGCTCCTCGCTGCCCTGCGGGAGGGCAGCCCTCTCGGATCGGTTGAGAACCTCACATGGAAGACGCCTCAGGGCCGGGTGGTGTCCAATCCAGTCACCTTCGTACCGGCGAACCCCGACTGGATCGACGTGCCGGCCTACGACTTCATGACCCACGCCGTGTTCAAGTACCGCAGCCTCGCCGATCTTCTTCCGTACCTCGAATGGCTTCGTTACCCCTCTACGATGCTCCTTAACTCAAGGGGTTGCACTTACAACTGCGCCATCTGTGGAGGGTCGAGGACCGGTTACCGACTTGTAGCCGGTCGGAGCGCCCCGGGGATGCGCAGTCCCGAGAAGCTCGTGGCGGACGCCCGGCGTATCAGCTCGTTCTCTAAGGCGCCGATCTTCATGGTTCACGACCCGCGCATCGGGGGCATCCCGCGGGCGGTGACCTTCTTCGACCTCTACCGAAAGGCGGGCGTGCCCAACGAACTGGTGATAGAGATCTTCTTTCCCGCAGGGAGGGATTTTTTCGATCTAGTCCGACGGTCGACCGCCAGTTGGAGCCTGCAGATCACCATAGAGTCACCCGACCCTGACATCCGCAAAGTGAACGGCAAGTTCCCGGTCCCCAACACGGTCGTAGAAGAGACCCTCGCCGCTGCTCTTGACGAAGGATGCGGGAAGTTGGACCTCTTCTTCATGGTAGGACTGTCCGGTCAGACCCCGGCTAAAGCCCTGGAGACCGTCGACTACTGCCGTCACCTGGTCGAACGCTTCGGGGCTGACGAGCGACTCCAGTTCTACGCCGCACCTTTGGGACCTTTCCTGGATCCGGGCAGTCGGGCTTTCGAGGACCCAACCCTCGGCTTCCACCGGCGATTCGCAACGCTTGAGGAGCACCGCCAAGCGCTCCTGGGGCCGACATGGCGAGAGATGCTCGCCTATGAGACGGACTGGATGAGCCGCAACGAGATCGTAGCGACCACTTATGCAGTAGGAGCCGGCCTCAACGATCTCAAGTTCGAGGCAGGTCTCATCGACGCTCGGACCCACGCGACGGTCGCCCGCCACTTCGCAGTAGCACAAGAGACCTTTCCGAAACTTGACGCCATAGCTCACCTGCCCGAGGCGGACCGACGACCCGCGTTAGAGATCTTGGCGGAGCAGGTAGCCGAAGCGAACACGGCCAGTCTTGTGGGGGAGCACGAACTGGAATGGAAGACATCGGCCGGACTTCGAGTGACCTGGCTGCTGGCAAGGCACACGGCGGCGGCGCTACCACGGGAGATCGCTCACGGTGCTGCCCGCTTCGCCGGCCGGTACGACACTGCGATTGCCCAGGTGGAGAGACTCGGTCCCATCGTCGCGTGAAGTAGGTTCTAAGTGTCATCGACGATCCCAGCCTGCCGGAACGACGGGTCATCAAGTAGGGAGGTAAGAGCATGCGAGCTTTGAGGCTCTTGGACTGGAAGTCTTCCCCCGTGCTGGTGGAAGTGGATGATCCGGTACCCGGAGCGGGTCAGGTGGTGGTCAGGATCGGAGGTGCCGGCGCCTGCCACTCAGACCTTCACCTTATGCACGACTTCGACGGCGCCGCACTGCCGTGGAGGCCCCCTTTCACCCTCGGCCACGAGAACGCCGGATGGGTGCACGCTCTCGGCCCCGGCGTGACCGGCGTTGAGGTCGGCCAGCCGGTAGCGGTTTACGGGGCGTGGGGATGCGGTAACTGTCAGCCGTGCCGCCTCGGGATGGAGAACTACTGCGAGAACCCCGCTGCGGCACCCGTTCCAAGCGGCGGTGGTGGCCTCGGCCTCGACGGCGGCATGGCCGATCTGATGCTAGTACCGGCTGCTCGCCACCTTGTCGCTCTTCCAGACGGCCTCGAACCTGTCGACGCAGCACCGCTCACCGATGCGGCGCTGACCCCGTACCACGCAATCCGGCGGTCCGCTGCGAAGCTCACGCCGGACGCCACCGCCGTCGTCATAGGCGTAGGAGGCCTAGGCCACCTAGCCGTTCAGATCCTGAAGAACACGACAGCAGCGAGAGTCGTCGCGGTTGACAACCGTCCCGAGGCCTTGGACCTCGCACGCGAGGAGGGGGCTGACCTTACGGTCCAGCCGGGTGACGAAGCCGTGGGCGCGATACGAGGTGCAACTGGAGGGCGGGGCGCTGACGTCGTCGTCGACTTCGTAGGCTCCGACGCGACCATCGCCTTGGGTGTTGGTGTGTCCCGCATGCGCGGGGACGTCACTATCGTGGGCATAGCTGGAGGCTCCTACCCCATGTCCTTTTTCAGCGTCCCATACGAAGTGTCACTCCAGACCACCTACTGGGGTTCGCGTCCGGAGCTGGAAGAGGTTCTCCACCTGGCTGCCAGAGGTCTGGTCAAAGCCCAGATAACTACTCTTCCGCTTGAGTCGGCAGTCGAGGCATACGAGAATCTTTCTTCGGGCGCAGCGATCGGTAGGCAGGTGATCGTCCCGAGCTCGAAGGGCTAGAGGACCCGACCGAGTTGCACGAGGCGCTGCGGCGTCCACTACCACGAAGGCGTCGCTCGGGTCAGGTTGCCGTGACGGTGCATCGTTTGGCTGACGGATTGTTCGCGCAGCCAGCGCAGCGCTTCGAGCGTCGGGTGTGCGACGACGGGATTGGCGTCGAGCCAGATTCCTGCGTCGATGGCTGCCAGTCTGAGGTTGTCGTCAGCCTCACCTAGGACCCGGATCTTGTCGTATGAACCGGCCTGGAGTCGCTTCGCTAGGGTTTGGTCGTCTTCGACAGTCGCGTGGGGGGTGGCAGGCGAAGGTTCGGGAAGCGAAACTTCTAGGCGAACCCCGGCCGCTTCAGCGGCTGCGACGGCCATGGCGATCTCGTCCTCCGGCGTTGCACTTCCCGCCCGGAGCAAGACGTGGGGGATAGGCCGGTAGCGCAGCACGTTCGACTCGGCGAGCAGGCCGCTGCGGTCCGAGGGGGCCAGGTCAGCCCTGATGGCTCGCCCCACGGCGACAGCAAAAGCCTCCGGGCTGCACCCGTGCTTTACGGCGCTCCAGGCTCCCAGGGACGCCACGTAGTTCGGGCCTCCCGACTTAGCCCCGGGACCTATAGAAGAGCGTTTCCAACCCCCGAAAGGTTGGCGTCGAACGATGGCGCCGGTTATGTGACGGTTAATATACAAATTTCCGGCCTCGGTCCTTTCTTTCCACACGGCGACCTCCTGTGGGTCCAAAGCGTGAAGCCCGGCTGTAAGGCCGAAAGCCGTGCCGTTTTGTAAAGATATGGCCTCGTCGAGGTTCTCAGCGCGCATGAGGCCGAGCACCGGGCCAAAGCATTCTGTCAAGTGGAACGCCGAGCCGGGCCGAACTCCCATCTTCACACCGGGGGTGTAGAGGTTGGGGTTGCCGTCGATCTGTTTCGGCTCGACCAGCCACGTCTCGCCGGGCCCGAGCCGGCTGAGGGCGTCTGCGAGAGGACCTTGCGGGCTTCGGATCAGGGGGCCCATGGTCGTCCTCGGATCCCAGCCGGGGCCCTCCACCAGCGACGTGGTGGCGTCGGCGAGTTGGCGGAGGAAGCGGCTGTCGTCGTAAACGCTGGCTTCGAGGATACCGAGGCTCGCGGCGGAGCATTTCTGGCCGGCGTGGCCGAACGCGGATCGGACCAGGTCAGCCACGGCCCCGTCGAGGTCCGCGGTCGAAGTGACGACGATAGCGTTCTTGCCGCTCGTCTCGGCGTGCAAAGCCAGTGAAGGGCGCCATCCGAGGAACGTCCGGGCCGTGTCGTATGAGCCGGTGAGC
>JAJZAM010000150.1 GCA_021799445.1 Actinomycetes bacterium | reverse complement strand
CCGCGTCGGCTATCAACGCCCTGGTCATCTCCACCATGTCGCACACCGAGGCGGCTAGGAGCTCGCCGGCCAGTTCCGGGTCGACGATGCTTCCCTGAGCGGCGATAGGAACCCCCGCCCCAGCGCGCTTCATGTCGGCGCACAGGTGACGGTTAAAGCCCGGCGGGGTGTGGCCGTCGGGCCTGTAGGCCCCGGTGTCGAAAGGACCGCCGCGCACGACGGTTATCAGGTCCACCATCGGAGCGAGCTCGGCGACTTGGCCGGCCGCAGCCTCGGGAGTGACCCCGGCCCACGGGGCCAGCTCGTCGCAGCTCAAGCGGAGAGCGACAACGCCGTGCGCTCCGACCGCGTCGCGCAGGGCTGATAGGACGCTGCGGGTGAAAGCCAGCCGGTCCTGGCCGTAGCGGTCGTTTCTTAGGTTCGTGAGACCTGAATGGAACTGACGGAGAAGTGAGAACGGGCCGGCGTCGACTTCGACCCCGGCGAGACCGGCTTCAACCGCGAAGCGTGCCGACCGGGAGAAAGCTCGTACCAGCGCTTCGATGCCGTCGTGGTCCAACTCGGCGGGTGGCTCCCGGCTCACCGCGTCCGCGACCCTGGAGGGTGCCCACATCACCTGCTGGGAGTAGGCGCTTGACCCTTGCCCCCCGCTGTGGCCAAGACCCGCTAGCACGACGGTGCCGTGAGGACGGCACGCTTCGGCTATCGACCGCCAGCCGTCCGGGGCGACGCTGGCGAGGGGCGCCCTCTCGTAGGGCCAGTCGTCGACGGTGACCGACGCCGTCTCAACGACGATGAGACCGGCCCCTCCCCGGGCGCGCCGCTCGTAGTAGGCGACGTGGCGGGGGCTCAGACGGCGACCGTCACCGAGGTTCGTCTCGTGAGGTCCGAATATCACTCGCGACGGTGCCTGATGGCCTGCAACGTCGAACGTGTCTGTGAGCAAAGCTTTCAACCTGGGGCGACCGCCACGTCCGGTGGGGCGCTACCCAGGCAGTTGACGGCGTCTATGAGCTGGCGGAGCCTTGCAAAGGACATCCGGTCGAAACGCAAAGACAGGCGCGCAAGGTCCAAGAACTCTCCGCTTCGCTTCTCGGCGGGTAGGGGAGAGTCGAGCACTCTCATCGGACCGCTCATTATGTCGGCGAAACGCTCGGAGAGCTCCGCCGCTTCTGCTTCGGTGGGCCGGGCTAGCAAGCGCAGGACGAGGGTGTTTCCCACCCAGCGAAGTGAGTGGTAGTTCCGGTAGAACCCGAGGATCTCCCTGGCGGCCTCGTCCACGTTAACGGCGATCTTGTAAAGGGACGGATCGTCGGCTCCTACAAGTCCCCTTGACACGACGTGGTCGGCGAGGAAACAGTCCCAGCCGTGCCAGTAGTCGCTTCCCGGCGTGTCGAGCAGCACGATCGGAGCCGGCTCCGCCTTGCCGGTCTGAACGAGGGTGAGAAGCTCGAACACCTCGTCTAGGGTTCCGTAGCCGCCGGGGAGCACCGCGTAAGCGAAGGACTCCTTTATGAGCATCAACTTGCGGGTGAAAAAATATTTCATCGACACGAGCTTGGGGTCGTCCCTTATGAACTGGTTAGCGTCCTGCTCGAAAGGTAAGCGTATGTTGATCCCGAACGACCGTTCCGGTCCAGCGCCTTCCAACCCGGCAGCCATTATTCCAGGGCCGGCTCCGGTTATCGTCGACCACCCGTTCGCGGCGAGCACCCTCGCAAGCTCCCTCGCCTGAGCGTAGAGGGGATCAGTCGGTTGCGTCCGGGCGGACCCGAACATGGTCAACTTCCGAATCTGGCGGTACGGCGCGAACATCGCGAACGCGTCGGCCATCTCTTTGAGCGCAGCGTTGGCTATTTTCAAGTCGAGCCGGTCAGTGTCGGTCTCAGCCAGACGGGCGACGGTGGTGAGGATCTCCACCACCTGATCGCGGTTGGCTGTAACCCCAACAGCCTGGACTAGGGCGTCAATGTGTTGGCGCACAACGTCGTCGACGGCCATCGTCTAAGCCTTCTACCTTCCCAGCGCTTCGTGGTCGACGATCCAGGTCACTTTGTCAGCGCTGACACGCGCAGCGGGTATGTCCTCACCTGCGAGAAGGGCAGCCATAGCGTCGCGCTTGGACTCACCGGCGACGGTGAAGATCACCTGACGTGACCTGGCGATCCCAGACAGCGAGAGGGTCATTCGCGCAAACCGGTTCCTGCCCGTCAAGTCCTCGGTCATGAGCACGAGCTGGCCGGGGTCGGCTTCTAGCGCGGGCGAACCGGGAAACAGCGAAGCGGTGTGGCCGTCGGGTCCCATCCCGAGGTGCACCAAGTCGAGGCGCCCGATCGAACTGAGGCGAAGCTGGTAGGCGTCGGGACCTTCCTGGCAGCTCATCGGGTACACGGCGTTAGCAGCGCCTACCCTTTCTAGCAGGGCCTTTCGACCGAGAAGCTGGTTGGAGTCGGGGTCGTCGGCGGGGACGCAGCGCTCGTCGCCCCAGTAGACGTTGACCGACAGCCAGTCGATCGCCTCGGAACCCTCTTGAGCTAGGCGCTCGTAGCACTCCCGCGCTGTCTCCCCTCCCGACAGGGCGATGCTGAAGATCTCCCCGACCCGCTCGCGAAAAGCTCTCACAACGCGTGCCGAGAACTCTGCCGCGACGTCGTCGACAACGACCATTTCACCGTTCACACCGACTGAGACTAGGCGCTGGCGGGTACCAGTAGGCGCAACTAGGCGGAACGCGCCGGCGGTAAACCTCGGGTTGATGCTCCGTCCCAGGCGATCAGGCCCCAGCCAGGCTTGTTGCCACGGAGAGCGCAGCCTCCCAAACCGGGTCCGGGCCTAGACGCGTGAGAGACTCCGCAAGCGAGGAGGCTAGAGCGTCCTCGGGTAGTTCCGCCGTGGCTATCTGTGGCGTCAGCCCCGGCAAGACGGCGGTTGCTACGACCTCCCTGCGGTCGTCGTGCCTCTCGACTGCGAACGCCGCTTCTCGCCCGTCTCTGCGGGCCGTCAACTTGAACGACACGTGACGTGCGTCAGTGAAGCTCACGGCTTGCTCGTCGAGGCCGATCCGATCGACGATCCAGCCTCCTATGAGACCACGCGGACCTACCTTGCCGCACACCTCCACCGCTTCTATGGCGTCGAGCCACTCGCGATTCTCGAGGGGCTCGAACAGCGACGCCCCGAGGTCCCGCCAGGTCTTGAGGCGGGACCAGCTCAGATCTACCACCGTCCTACGCCTCGCCAGCTGGAGAAGGCCCCTCAAGCTGACCGGGTCGGAAGCGTCCCGGCTGTCGACCACGACCACGTCCGCCACCCCGAGCAGCGGGTCCGACGGGTTGGGCAGCGAGCTGACGTACCACACCGCGACGGGCAGATCCGACAGGGTGAAAGCTTCAACCAGCGAGTCGAGATGGTTGGCCGCCTGACCGCCGACTTCGATCGCCACCTCCTCGAAGTTGACGCTGTGATTGTCGGCGTCGAGGGAGTACAAAGTGGCGCGACCGTCGAGACTTGCGACCTCGTCAGGGTAGGGCCTGAGGAGCACGATCCTCGCCGGGTGGTGCCCAGCGAGAGCACGCAACGCGCCGGTAGCTGCGTAGGCCTGCTCGTCGCCCGGTGCGACGGCGACGATGGTCATAACAGCGGTGCGCGCAGAAGCGTAGTGACGGCTCGACTGGTCCCTGAGGTCGGCCAGGGCCCCGACCACCTCCGATAGCCGGACCCCCTGCCCGGACCAGCTGTCTACTGCTACGGCTTCCGCCACTGCCGGCCGTCCCGCTCGATGAGCTGCTCCGCCTGACGGGGACCCCAGGTGCCCGCAGCGTACCCGGAAAGGGGTACGGCGCGGCCCTGCCAGGCTTCAAGTATCGGGTCTACGATCCTCCACGCCTGGTCGACCTCGTCGCTTCGTATGAACAAGGTCGGATCGCCGACCATCGCGTCGAGCAGAAGCCGTTCGTAGGCGTCGGGGGCGTCCTCCATGAAAGCCGAGCCGTAGGACATGTCCATCAGCACGTCACGGACGTTGAACGCCTGGCCGGGGACTTTCGCGCCGAAGCGCAACGCCACGCCCTCGTCTGGCTGGATGCGAAGCACCAGTGCGTTCGGTCGCAGCCCTTGGCTTTCGGCGGTCCCGAACGCGAGGTGCGGGACCCTGTGGAACTGCAGGGCGACCTCGGTGACCCTCTTGGGGAGCCTCTTGCCGGTTCGAACGTAGATCGGCACCCCGGCCCAGCGCCAGTTGTCGCACATCAGCTTCATAGCCACGAACGTCTCCGTCCGGCTGTTGGGGTCGACGTCGGGCTCCTGGCGGTACGCTTGTACGGCGACCCCTTCGCTCCACCCGCTGTCGTACTGGCCGCGCACGACGTCGGTCTTGACGCTTTCGAGGGTGGGGATGACCACGCTCCGCAGCGCTTTTACCTTCTCGTCGCGGATGCCTTGAGCGTCTATCGTCCCGGGCGGTTCCATCAGCGTCAAAGACAGCACCTGCATAACGTGGTTCTGGACGATGTCCCGCAGAGCACCGGCTGTCTCGTAGAACCCTCCGCGCTTTTCGACCCCGAGTGACTCCGCGACGGTGATCTGGACGTGGTCTATGAAACTGCGGTTCCACAACGGTTCGAATATTGCGTTGGCAAAGCGTAGAGCCAGAACGTTTTGGACTGTCTCTTTGCCCAGGTAGTGGTCTATGCGGTAGATCTGCGCCTCGTCGAAGTTGCGGTGCAGCGCCGCGTCGAGCTCAGTGGCGCTGTCCAAGTCCCTGCCGAAAGGCTTCTCGATCACGAGCCTCACGGCGGACTGCTCGTTAGCCGGGCGGTTAAGTCCGGCGGCTCCGAGCCCATCAGCTACCAGTTCGAACACGGCGGGGATCGTCGCCAAGTAGAAGGTGCGGTTACCCGTCGAAGCGATGTCCGCTTCGACCTCGCCTAGGACCTTACCCAAGGTCTGAAACGTGGAAGGGTCGCCGTACTCTCCGGTCACGTAGCGGCTGCGTTTGACCAGCTCAGCCCAGCCGGCGCCGGCGTGCGGCACCGAGTCGGTCATCAGCTTACGAAAGCCGTCGTCGTCGAGCTCGGTTCGTGCGACGCCGACCACGGCGAACGAACGGGGCAGCAGACGCCTCCGTGACAGCTGCTCTATGGCGGGCAGCAGCTTGCGCGCCGTCAGATCACCGGAGGCGCCGACGACTACCAGGATGCCGGGAGGCGCTTGGCGTACGGCGTCGCTTCCGGCGGCCAGCGGGTTAGGGGGGACGTCGCCGCTCACTTCGAGCGCCCGGCTGCGGCGGCGGCTTTCGCTTCGAGCGATCCGAGGAGCGCCTTCCAACTGTCAAGAAAAGACGACACTCCACGCTGCTCTAAAACCGCGGAGACGTCCTTCATGTCCACGCCCACAGCTGCCAGGGCGTCGAGCAGCGAGTGAGCCTCCTCAAGGTTCACGTCGACGGTCCGGGCGGGCGTCCCATGGTCTACGAAGGCGGCTACCGTAGCGTCGGGCATCGTGTTGACCGTGTCCGGTCCGATCAGCGTGTCGACGTAGAGCAGGTCAGGGTAGGCGGGGTTCTTCGTAGACGTAGACGCCCACAAAGGCCGCTGCGGGTGCGCGCCAGCGTCGCGAAGGGCCTGCCAGCGCGAACCGGAGAACCTCTCCTGGAACAGCTCGTAGGCTAGCTTCGCCTGGGCCACCGCAGCCTTGCCGTAAAGCGAACCGTCCGCCCCGAGAGCTTTCAAACGGGAGTCGACTTCCGTGTCGACTCTGCTCACGAAGAACGATGCCACGCTGTGGACCGTCGACACTTCCCCGCCGGCGGACAGGAGCGCCTCAAGGCCGCTCAGGTAGGCTTCTATCACCTCGGCGTAGCGTTCGAGGCTGAAAATCAACGTGACGTTGATGTTGCGTCCCTCGCTGATCATCGTGCGAACCG
>JAJZAM010000023.1 GCA_021799445.1 Actinomycetes bacterium | reverse complement strand
TGGACGAGGTGCGACGCAGGTTTGGCCCCGAGTCGCTGACCACAGCCGCCCTCGTCGGCCCAGCGCGCAGAAGTGTAGGACTTTCATGAGGATCGCGACGAAACAGGCCCGCGTTGCCGTACCTTTTTCCTGGTGAGATGATGGAGTTGGAGGCTTAAGGTGCCGCTCAACGAGAACGAACAACGAATACTTGCCGAGATCGAACGTCAGTTCCACTCGCAGGATCCCAAGTCAGCCGAGCTGCTCGCTTCGACGACGCTTCAGCGGTACTTAGCCCGCAAGTGTAAGTGGGCTGCCCTCGGGTCTGTCGTGGGTCTTGCGGTGCTGCTCGGCGCGTTCGCGTTCAGCTGGGTGCTTGCGGTCGTCGGGTTTCTCATCATGCTCTCCAGTGCGATCGTCCTCGCAACGAACCTCAAACGGATGAGCAGGCTGGGCGTCGAGCAGATGACCCAGACGATTCGCTCCCGCAACCCGAACCAGTCCCTGTCTGACCTGGCTAAGAAGTTCCGGGAGCGCTTCGGAGGCGACGGCCGGATCTGAACCCTAACCGTCGGCGTCCCCGGTCACGGTCCTTGGTCCCGGTCCCGGCTCGAACATCTAGCGCACGGCGAACCAGGTGGGCCTCAGCGCGTTCCGGTCTGCCTCTTCCAGGGCGCCTGCCCACGCCACCGCCCGAGAGTGCCCTCCGAGGGGCGTGACATCGCAGGTAGGATCAGCAACCAGCGCAGAAGCTTCTGACGGCGGCTCCTATGGCGGGCAAGCTGCCTGGCGGCATCGGCGGACAGGCTGAGCGCAACCCGCGCAGAAGCGGCGTCGAACTCCTGGGCGAAAGCTGCTTGCTCTGCGACGCCGGCCAGAACGGACAGCCTGGCGAGTTCAACCGGCGACAGGACGCCACCCCGGCCGGATCCTGCGGTGCCGGCGGCGGAGCGGTCGGCGCCGACGGCATTTCCGGATGCGCCGTCAGGGCCAGACGCAGACACCGCGACCGCAGCAGGCTCGCCCAGCTTGGCTAAAAGTTCGCTCACCGTCTCGGACTCGTCTCGGCTGACGCCGATCCACGCCAGTTCCTCTTCGGCTTCCTGCCACGCTGTCAGAGCGACGCTGCGCGGTCCCGCCCGCGACGCCCGAAGCCGTCTGGTTCGACGCCGGGCGAAGCGGGCCGCACCGGCGAACACAACCCATGCGATCACCAGACCGCCGAGCGCGGCGAAGGCCAACCACCATGCGCCGGAAGAGCTTTTGGAACCCGACGTGGAGCTCTGCCCTCCGGCGGCCGACCCGGCCGGCGGGCCCTGTACAGCGCCCACCTTCTCGTGCCCGGCCGGGACTGTCGCCGACGGATTAGCCGGTGCCACGGTGCTCGGGCTTTGAGTTGTTGGCTGCGCGGAAGCCGAAGCGACCGGGTCGTAGCCGTTCGCCCCTGGAACGGAAAAACCGGGTGTCGGCTCGAAGGGAACCCATCCGTACTTCGGCCCGAAATACACCTCCGGCCAGGTGTGGGCGTCGGCGTCGAGAACCTGGTAGCCGCCCGTGATCGGACTTCCGGTAGCGAACCCGACGCCGAGCCTGGTAGGGACGCCGACCTCTCGCGCTAGGACGGCGAAAGCACCAGCGAACTGCTGGCAGTAGCCGGCTCTGGTGTCGAAGAGAAAAGTGGTCAGCGCAGCCGTCCCGGAGCCGTCAGCGGGCGGCTGGAGGGTGTAGCGGAAGATCGGGCTGGTCAGGTAGTCCTGTATGGCCAACGCTTTTGCGTACTGGCTTGTGGCGTTCGCCGTGATGCGCTGCGCCAGAAGCTTCACGCTCTGAGGCACCGAGGTCGGCAGGGCGGTGTCGACGGAGGGAGCTTGCGGAGGTGGCGCGGCGGCGAGATCAGCCGCGCTCAGATCTGAAAGGTAGCGGTAGGAGGTGACCGTGTAGGTCATGCCGTTCGAAGTGGAACCGGCAACTAGGAGGCTGTCGTTACCGGGATCGTAGGAAACGCCCTTGGCTCCTTGGACCGACACCGGGTTGAACTGGTCCGGAAGCCACACGGAGTCGAGGTTTTGTATCGTGAAAGTAGCCTTTTCCACTTGGACACCGCTCGGCACCCTGGCCACGCCTGGGAGCTGGGAGCTGAACCCGCTGTAGGATCCTTCCGAGCTCCAAGTCGAGCCGTCGAAACGGTCCAGGGTGGTCAGCTGCCAGTAGGAGCCGACGCTGGCATGAACCTGGAACACAGGCGTGTTGGACTCGTCCAAGAGGCGTGTTTGCAGTGAAACTAGGGGGTTCGGCACTATGCGCTGTCCCGACCCGCCGTGAGCCCCACCCCATCCCAGGATCCCCGAGCCGTCGACCCCGGGCAGCAGCGCCGTCACCGAGGCTGCGACTATCACGCCCGCCAGGGTGGTGACCGCAGCTGAGGAGCGCCTGCGCGCTTGGGAAGAGCGGCGGACCCCGCCGAACCACGTGGCGGGCCTGGACAGGGCCGAGTCCGTGTACAGGTAGGCGCACGCAGCTAAGCAGTAAGACGACACGACTAAGAGCCGGCCGCCTCCGCGTGCGGCTGGGATCGCGGCTATGAACACCGCCAGCGAAGGGAACAGCGCCAGGACGCTCGCGAGGCGTTCCGATGCCAGCACGAAAGCCGCGACGGTCATAATGCCGGCTCCGCCGGCGGCGAGTAGGGCGAACCCGGGGGTCACATGGACGGGAGGGGCGGAGCTTGCGATGCCCGGGCCAACGCCGTCAAACGCGCTTCGAAGCGCTCTCAGCGTTGCCGAGGTCGGAACGCCCCAAGCCGTGGTAGCAGGGAAAACGGTCCAGCTGACCGCCAGTGCTACTGCGACGACCCCGGCGAGGGCGCTCCAGATCGGCTGAGGCCAACGTCGTGCTACGGCCCAAGTGCAAGCCGCAGAGCCGAGCACCGACACTACGACAGGACCGACCCACCCTTCGCCGATGAACACCCTGAACAGCCCGGCGGAGCTCACGAGCATCACCAACGTCAAGGCCACCAGCCGGCCGTAGCCCGGCCGAACAAGACCCGCTCCTTTGGCACGTGTGCGCAGAGGCAGCTCCTGAGCTGGTGTCAACCTGGTCCACCGCCCCGTGTCAGCTGCTGGCCGATGGTGCTGCCGGCGGGCACGTAAATAGATCTGCACGCGTGGGCGAGACTCTCTAGAAGCTCGGACGGCTCCCCAAAAAGGGAGGCCACTTCCGCAGAGGCCACATTGGGATGGGGACGCCGGCTTGGGGAGTGGCCGACGCCCCTCGGGGGGGTGGGGGCGCCGGTGGCGGTTCCCACTACGACCACTGTGTCGGCGTGCGTCGGCTGGCTTGCGGTGAGCTGTCTCAGCAGCTCAGGCGTGCAACGGTCGCTTGTGACGACCGTGAGTGGGACGTCGCCGGGTCTGAAGCCGAGTCGGACGGGTGCTTCGCCGGGATCGTGGGGTTGCGCGGCTGCGAGACCGTCGAGGATGGCCGTGAGGTGCTTGAGGCCCCGCCCGCGCCCCGAGTCGAAACCGCCGCTAGTCAAAAGGCGGACTTCGCTGCCGGAGCGTAACCATCCCGAACAGATCGTTGCCGCAGATTCGAGAACGGCTTCGAACGTGTCGTCGGCGGGTGGCGGGGACGCGGTCACGTGCTTGCGCAGGTCGACGGCGACGACGACCAGGTTGTTGTCTGTGGTCTCGTCTTGGCGCAGGGTCAACTCGCCGACCCGAGCGGTCGTAGGCCAGTGGACCCGCCTCAGGTCGTCTCCGGCTACGTAGCGCCGGAGAAGGAAACCGTCGGGTTCGGCTCCGGCGGCAGGCCGGGCATTTCCCGACGAAACTCCGCTACCGGAGTGCAGCGACGCGTAAGGGAGGACTTCGAAACGCGGGTGCACGACCAGTGTCGCCTCGCCGGCACTTCGATGGTTGGTTTCCGCCAGGCCGAACGGATCGCTCACAGCCACGCTGAGCGGCCCGAGCTTGTAGACCCCTCTTCGCAGACGGGGCAGCTGGTAGGTCGTTCGGCGGACCTCGCCTGGTTGGATGGCGGCGATATTGAAGCGTGCGATTCGCCCGCTGGAACCCAACGGATCCTTGCCGATCGCCTCGGGGGAGGGTCTGGAACCGACGTTGCGGGCTGATAGTTCTACCCGGCCGGTGGCTCCGCTGGAGAAGCGCGCGGGCACCACGGTCCGCGTGATCTCCACTTCCCAAGTCGCTGCGCGCAGCCGAGCCCATCCGACGGTCACAAGCACCAGGCAGGCGACCGCAAGACCGTACAGTTCGATAGCCCCCGACAGGAAAGCACCTAAGGCGAGAGCCCCGCCCGAGGCCACAAGAGCCTGGCCCCGGATCGTGAGAGAAGGGGTCCTCCTCGTAGCCTCGGGCGACCCCGTCGGGAGCCCGCCCAGGTTGGGGGTAGAGTCTCGCAGGATCCGCGAACCGGCCAAAGGTGCGGCCTCCGATCTCGCCTTTAGTTCGCCGGGGTCCGCCCGGAGGGAACCCGGACTGACCGTTCGATGTCGTGGAGGATCTCGCGAACCTCTGTCCCGGAGGCTACTAGCGAAGGTTGCAGAACGATCCGGTGGGCTACAACCGACGAAAAGACGGTCTTTACGTCATCTGGTGTCACGTAGGAGCGTCCTGTGGATGCTGCCAGGCCTTGAGCTGCGCGTTGCAATGCGAGGGTCGAACGGGGAGACATGCCGAGCGCTATCGCAGGATGGTGCCGGGTCGCGCCGGCGAGCTCGACGATGTACTCTCGGAGAGAGCCGGCGGCATAAACGGCCTTCACTGCGCTGATCATCGCATGAACCGTCGCCCTGTCGGCGACCACCGGCAACGTGTCAGGGTCGCCGGACCCGCCGCCGTCGGAGTCGAGCATCGCCATTTCCGAGCCTTTGTCGGGGTAGCCGAGGCTGATCCTCATCATGAACCTGTCGATCTGGCTTTCGGGCAAGGGGTAGGTGCCCTCGTGCTCCACCGGGTTTTGAGTGGCGACGACCATGAAAGGTTCCGGTAGCGGTCTTGTCGTGTCGTCGGTGGAAACCTGGCGTTCCTGCATGGCTTCCAGGAGGGCCGACTGGGTCTTGGGCGACGCACGGTTGATCTCATCGGCTATGACCACGTTCGCGAAGATCGGACCCGGCCGGAAAGTGAAGCTCATCGTGTCCCGGTTGTACAAGCTAACCCCGGTCACGTCCGAGGGAAGCAGGTCGGGGGTGAATTGTATCCGGCGGCACTCCAAGCCGAAGCTTCGAGCCAGAGCCTTCGCCAGCGTGGTCTTGCCAACACCGGGAACGTCCTCGATTAGAAGGTGCCCTTCGCAGACGAGGCAGATCACCGCCAGTCCGACTGCGGAGTCCTTCCCGCGCACGACCGTCGCCACGTTCGCCACGATGGACCTGAACAGCTCGCTGAACGGTTCGAGTACCACGGCGGTCGCGGGTTGTCGGTCCATCAAAACCTCCGTGGCGAGCTTCGTCGTCTAGCGTAGTAGGTGTGCGGTCCAATGCTTTCGCCACCCCTGGGCTGGCGAGGGCGCTTCTTCGCCGCCCAGATTTGTGGCCGGTGCTTGCAAGGTTCGTCCCGAGCAGGTGGTGGGCTGCGTGGCCACCGATCCCGACGCCAAGGCCCGACTACGTGCGTTTTCGCTCGCAGACGATGTACGGGCACTCAGGCGGGCCGTCCGCCGGCGACTTGATCGACTACCTCCAGTGGTGCAAGCGCATGGCTTCGTAGCCCGACTAGAATCACAAAGCGTGAGCATACGAGGCTCCGGTGGGGCCCGAAGCACCGGGCTAGCAGCCGACCTTTCGGGGCATCCCAGGCGATAAGCGAGCAGTGGCATGACGCAGGCGCTTGTCCTAAATGCCACCTACGAGCCTCTCTGCGTCGTGTCGTCCCGGCGGGCCCTCATGCTGATGCTTGAGCACAAGGCCGAAATGCTCCACCCGTCGGATCGGGTGCTTCGATCCGAGAAGCTCTGCTTTGCGGAGCCTTCGGTGGTGCGGATGAGGTACTACGTGAGGGTCCCCTACCACGCTCGGGCGGCTTTGAACCGCCGGGCGGTGTTCGCCCGCGACGGCCACAAATGCCAGTACTGCGGGGCGGAGGCCGAAAGCATCGACCACGTAGTGCCAAAGTCGAGGGGTGGGGGACACTCCTGGGACAATGTCGTCGCGGCGTGCCGTGCGTGCAACTTTCGCAAGAAGGACCGGCTCTTGGAGGAGATCGGGATGCGCTTGAGGCATCCGCCCGCACCTCCGCGCCAGCGCACCTTCTTGCTGCTGGCCAGCGCAAGGATGCGCAGCGAGTGGAGCGCCTATCTCCAAGCCGGCTCCGAAAGCGTCCTTTCCGCTTGAGCTTGCGGTCGTGACCGGTTGAGATTGAGGTCTTGACCAGACTGATCGGAGAGGCGAAGAGGCGCAGCGGCGCTTGGAACGTCTCACGGCGCAGCGGGCCGGCTGGCGAGCTTCACGAAGCTTCCCTGGCGTCGATGCAAGAGGCTTTTCGGCAGGTAACAGTGCTGGACGCGTCGCGTAGGGCGTTGGTGCTCGGAGCGAGCCAGACAGCGAGAGACGTGGACGAGAACGCTGCAAGACGTGCCGGCGTCGAAATCGCGCGGAGGCGCAGCGGCGGCAGCGCCGTGCTGGTAGGTCCCGACGAAGTCGTCTGGGTCGACGTGTTCGTTCCCGCAGAAGACGTGTTGTTCGAGCCTGACATCTCAAGGGCGGCCAGATGGCTCGGAGGGCTGTGGGCTAAAGCGCTCGGGGATTCGGCGGCGGTATGGGAGGGGCCGATGCGTCACAACTCATGGTCGAAGTTGGTGTGCTTCGCCGGTCTGGGACCCGGCGAGGTCACGATCGCAGGGCGCAAAGTGGTGGGAATATCCCAGCGGCGAACGCAGCGCGGGGCGTTGTTCCAGTCTGCTGCACTTTTGACGTGGGATCCGACTATGTACGCGACCCTGCTCGCAACCCCCGACGGCGCCGATCTCGGTCAGCTCGCCGAGGCTGCAAGCGGCTTGGGAACGTCGATGCGGGGACCTCTGCTAAGGGCGTTCGTGGCGCTGCTGCTCGACGAGTAGACGGCTAAGCCCGCAGAGCCCCTCTCGGGCACGCACCCTGATCGCCCAAGTCTCCAAAAACCCCTCGATCGTTGCTGGCGCGCTCGGAAAGGGTCCACCGTCTCGTTTTCGCGCTTAGAAACCGCCAACGATTGACAGGGTGGGGCTACAGACCATAAAGTGGGGGCTGGTGGCGCGAAGGGGAGGGACCCTGGGCGTCTTGAGGACGGAGTCAGTGGCACGTGGAAACGAAGTTCGTAGGGAGATACGAGCACTCCCTAGACGGGAAAGGCCGGATCATCTTGCCGCGCCGCTTCCGTATGAGCTTCGACTCCTCGGCGGTCGTGTCCAAGTACAACGAAGGATGCCTGGCGGTGTGGACGCCAGCGGCGTTCGAGTTGAAAGCCGCCGAGATGGCGCCGCTTCTCGATGGGAGCACGGAGGACAGGAACCGTGCCCGGGCCTTCTCCGTGGGCTCGACGGAGCTAGACCTCGATGGCCAGGGACGTCTGGCCCTGCCGGCGTACCTGCGGGACTTCGCCCGCCTGGAGGAAGGCTCGACAGTGCTGGTGATGGGCGCTCTCACGCACATCGAACTGTGGAACCCCACGGCGTGGGCCGTCCAAGAAGCCGCCGGGGACGCCATGCTCGGAGTGGGGGTTTGATACACCACTATGGCCGACTCGGACGTTGTCAACACCGGGCTATGCGCAGCCCTCCGACCAGCAGGGCGGGAGTCCCCTTCTCCGTCTCCAGCTCCCGTCTGCCCGAACCGGGGAGAAATCCCGGGGGCTGGCTGGTCGAGGGGCTGCGGATCGCCCGAGGTGGCGCGGTGACGTCTTTTGCTCACGAGCCGGTGATGCTCGCCGAGGTAGTCGAGATCCTGGTTGACACCCCGCCCGGTGTCTACCTTGACTGCACTCTCGGCGGGGCAGGGCACGCCAAGGCTGTTTTGGAGAGGGCTCCGCAACTAACGCTCGTCGGCATCGACAAGGATCCGGATGCCCTGGGCGCGGCCCGAGAGGTCCTCGCCGACTTCCGGGGTCGGGTAAGGCTCGAACGGGCCAGCTTCGCCAAGGCAGTGGACATCCTCGAGTCTGCGCCGGCGGCACCCTTGTCGGCGGTCCTCATGGACTTGGGTGTGAGCTCACCCCAGCTCGATCGTGGCGAGCGTGGTTTCAGCTACAGGGTTGAAGGGCCTCTCGACATGCGAATGGACCCTTCGAGCCCGCTGAGAGCCGAGACGATCGTCAACGACTGGCCGGCAGCTGACCTGGCGGGACTTTTCAGGGAGCACGGAGAGACCCGCATGGCCAGCCGGATAGCGAGGTCCATAGTCGAAAGGCGTCCGCTGCGAACGACGACCGAGCTTGCGGACGTCGTCACTGCTGCGATACCAGCCGCTCTTCGTCGAAGCGGTGGCCACCCGGCTCGCCGGGTGTTCCAAGCGTTGCGTGTGGCCGTCAACGACGAGCTGGGAGTTCTAGGCCCCGCCGTTGACTCCCTCGTGGGTCGCTTGGCACCGGCCGGTCGTTTTGTTGCTATTTCGTATCACTCCGGGGAGGATCGAATCGTCAAAGACCGGTTCAGGCTGGCCTGCACCGGCGGGTGCACCTGCCCCCCACAGCTTCCTTGCGGGTGTGGGGCCAACCCGAGGGTGAGGCTGTTGTTCCGCGGAGCCCGCAGACCGTCCCAGGCGGAGATACAGCGAAACCACCGGGCTGAGAGCGCTCGCATGCGCGCGGTCGAGGCTCTCCCGGGCGACGGAGCAAAGCCGTGAAAGCCATCAAAGCCGTTAGTGGCGCTAAAACCGTGGAGGTGAGGGGGTCATGAGCCGGGCTGCTTCACAGCTGCGTTCTGATAGTTATCGCAACCCGAGGGGATCCGCCGGCCGCTTCGCGCCTGCTGGCGGCCATGGGGCAGGTGAGCCTCTATCGCCGGGTGTCGACGCTAAGCACAAGCCGGGTGAAAGCCATCTCCGCCTGATAGAGATGGGTCGCCGTACCCGCTACCGTCCGACTCCCAGAGCCGCACTGGCCGTCACAATCGTCGCTGCGACCGTCGTTTGCCTCGCCTTGGTCTACGTCCACGTGGTGCTAGCCCAACGTCAGTTCGCCATCGACAACACCAACGCTCAGATCTCTAAGCAGGAGACCGTCTATCAGAACCTGCGTCTCAAGGTCGCAGAGCTGTCCTCTCCGGCGAACATCATCTCCACTGCGGAAGGCAAGCTGGGAATGGTGCAGCCGTCGTCGGTCAAGTACCTGACTCCCACGCCGGCAGATCAGCCCGTCGGGGTCGCCACGAAGGGCTCGGTCCCACCTTCGAGCGGGGTCCTCCCGTCGGTCACGATGACACCGAGCAGCGACAGCAACTGGCCTATGGTCAAGTCGCTGATGGCTGGTCTGCCGTGACACTCAGAGCATGAGCCGCTGGTATGGTGCTTGACGACAGTGCAAATTGGTGAGCTAGTAAAAGCGGCCGGCCTCGACGACTCGGGCCTTCTCCAGCGAATCGTCGGCAGTGCAGCGGTCGACGTGTCGAGCGTCGTGATCGACTCTCGACGCAGCGGCGCTTCGTCGATGTTCGCGTGCATTCCCGGCAACGTCGTCGACGGGCACTCGTTCGCCCCCGAGGCGGTAGCAAACGGGTCCAGCGCGCTGCTGTGCGAGCGCGAGCTGGACGTCGACGTTCCCCAAGTGGTCGTAGCTTCGGTGAGGAGAGCCCTCGGCCCGGTAAGCGACGTGGTGTGGGGTCGCCCGTCGGCCGGGCTGCGGGTGGCAGGAGTGACGGGCACCAACGGCAAGACGACCACTACCGCAATGCTGCGGGCGATCTTCGACGCCAACGGTTGGAAGGCGATGGCAGTCGGCACCCTTACCCAGACCCGGACAACCCCGGAGGCTCCGGAGCTTCAAGCGCTGCTGGCCGACTGGCGTGCAACTGGTGGCCAAGCGGTAGCCATGGAGGTGTCATCGCACGCCCTCGCCCAGTACCGCTGTGACGCCATCAGGTTCGCCGCCGGCGTGTTCCTCAACTTGACCCCAGAGCACCTCGACTACCACGGAGATATGGAGTCGTACTTCCAGGCCAAGGCGCGCCTTTTCGAGCCGGGACGGTCAGGGGTGGCTGTCATCAACGCCGACGACCCTTGGGGTAGGAGACTTGCCGGCATGCTCTTGGATGGTCCCACCCCGGTGGTCACGTTCTCGACAGGACAGGTCGGCGAGCTGGAGATGACGTCGGCTGGCAGCCGTTTCGTGTGGCGAGGTCAGAAAGTGCACCTGTCCCTCGGGGGGGAGTTCAACGTTTCTAACGCCGTCGGTGCGGCAACCTGCGCCGAGGCCTTAGGAGTCTCAGCCGAGGTGATAGCCCAGGGCCTGTCGGCTCTGCAAGGAGTT
Source organism: Actinomycetes bacterium (assembly GCA_021799445.1). GTDB lineage: Bacteria > Actinomycetota > Acidimicrobiia > Acidimicrobiales > Palsa-688 > JAJZAM01. Next base: position 14,614 of record JAJZAM010000023.1, on the reverse strand, counting down.
CCCGGGCGTTTCGAGACCATCGACGCCGGGCAACCTTTCAGCGTTATCGTGGATTACGCGCACACCCCAGACGGCCTGAACAGCGTTCTAAGCGCAGCGCGTCAAATCTGTATCGGACGTCTGATAGCGGTCTTCGGTGCTGGAGGTGAGAGGGATCGCTCCAAGAGGCCTGCTATGGGTTTGGTCGCTTCGAAGCTCGCCGACCTGCTTATAGTTACCTCGGACAACCCGCGATCAGAGGACCCGGAGACGATCATAGCCGAGATCCTCCAAGGCGTACCGGAATCAGCGACCACGGTCTTGTCCCAGGTAGACCGCTCCGAGGCTATTGCGACCGCCCTTGCGACGGCGCAGGCAGGTGACGTCGTGGTCGTGGCGGGAAAAGGCCACGAAAAGTACCAGGAGGTAGCGGGCAAGCTGATCCCGTTCGACGACGCAGCCGTCGTCCGGGAGGCCTTGGCTCGCATACGGTCGACCCGTCATTTGAGCAGATGAGCGACCTTTTAGCAGCAGGGCTGGTTGGCATGGTGATCTGCATGCTCGCAACCCCGGCGCTAATCAGTCGCCTCGTACGGCGAGGTATAGGCCAGCAGATACGAGAGGACGGTCCGAAGCAGCACCTGACCAAAGCGGGAACTCCCACGATGGGTGGGATCGCCATCATCGCCTCGACCGTAGTCGGGTACTCAGTCGCCCATTTCGGGTCGGCTTTTACGACCCGCGGGATTGCGGCGGTTGCAACCATCGTCGCAGCCGCAGGCATCGGCTTCGCCGACGACTGGATAAAAGTACACCACCAGCGTAGCCTCGGGTTGAACAAGCGGGCGAAAGCCGGGGCTCAGCTCGTCGTGGCTTTAGCTTTCGCCATCAGCGCTGTCACCTGGTTAAAAGTCGACACTCACCTGTCTTTTACACGCTACAACTCGACAGGAATAGACCTGGGCAAAGTCGGTTGGGTCATCTTCGCTGTGCTTGTGATAGTCGGGTTCTCCAACGCCGTGAACCTAACTGACGGTCTTGACGGTCTTGCGGCGGGGTCGTCGGTTTTCGCTTTTGCAGCCTTCACGATCATAGGCTTCTACCAGTTCCGCCACTTTGCGATCTACCAGAACCCGGCGCCGCTGGACGAAGCCGCCCTCGCGACGGCTTTCATCGGCGCGTGCGCCGGCTTTTTGTGGTTCAACGCCGCACCGGCCAAGATCTTCATGGGCGACACGGGTTCGTTGGGTATTGGGACTGGGATCGCAGTCCTCGCACTGCTCGAGAACGTAGACCTCCTCGCTTTCATAATCGGCGGCCTCTTCGTTATCGAGACGGCCTCCGTGGTCCTCCAAGTGGCGAGCTTCAGGCTGTTCCACCGGAGGATCCTGCGGATGGCGCCGATCCACCATCACTTCGAACTTCTCGGCTGGCCCGAGACGACGGTGATCATACGCTTTTGGATCCTGTCGGGTCTCTTCACCGCTGTTGCGCTCGGGTCGTTCTACGCCGACTTCCTGGCCAGGGGCGGTGGGGGATGAGCCGCCCTGAGACACCCTTGCAAGCAAGCAAACCCGTCTGTATTTCGAACTTGGAGGCCTGACATATGGTCGCACCAACCGAGAGCCCAGCCGAGAAGGGCTCCAAACGAGTTACAACTGCCGCTCCTAAAAGCGCGACCGATTTGCGCGGGCGGAGGCGACCCGCCGGAAACGCCACCAAGACCCGGGCGCTTGTTTCACGCGGCGGGAACTTCTGGTTGCTGATAACCCTCGTCGGCGTGCTTTGCATGATCGGCGTGGTAATGGTCTTCTCAGCTTCTTCGATAACCAGCCTGAAGCTTTTCGGCTCCCCGTGGCACTACCTCGTGCGCGAGTGGATATGGCTAGCCTTGGGCTGGGCCGGTCTGCTGCTCGCCTCCAAAGTTCACCACAGCGTCTGGCGTCGGGTCACGCCTTTGTTCATGTGGGGTTCGGTTGCGTTGCTGTTCGCAGTCTTGGTGCCCGGCATCGGTGTCAGCGCCGGCGGGGCGACAAGGTGGATCGGCACGTCGACCGTGCAGATACAACCCTCCGAGCTAGCAAAACTGGCGCTGGTCTTCTTCGCTGCCGATGTACTAGATAGGCGGGCGGGTCGGGGACCGTGGCTTTACCAGGCCTCGCCGGTGCTCGCAGTGCTGGTGATAGTCGCAGGTCTAGTCATGGTCCAGCCTGACATGGGTACGACGATGGTCGTGGCAGTTGTGGCAGCGTCAATGCTCTTCGCCGCTGGGATCCCGGGAAGGTGGATGGCAGGTATGGGAGCTTCAGCGGTGGTCGGAGCGTTCGGCCTTGCGAAGGTATCACCATACCGTTGGCGTCGCATAACGGCGTTCCTGCACCCCTTCGCCCACGCATACAACAGCGGCTACCAGTCCGTCGAGGGGCTCGTAGCGCTGAGCAACGGGCATCTAGTTGGGGACGGTATCGGGACGAGCCTGGCGAGCTACGGTTACCTGCCCAACGCCCAGACCGACTTCATCTTCGCGGTAATAGGCGAGGAGACAGGCCTAATAGGTGGCCTATTCGTCAGCGGACTGTTTGCGACTCTAGTGCTCGTCGGGGTGCGAATAGCGGCGAAGGCACCTACGCGCTACGCGTACCTCCTCGCCACCGGGATAACGGCGTGGATCGCCAGCCAGGCTGTTATCAACATCGGCGCGGTTGTCGGTATCTTCCCGGTCACCGGGGTGCCCCTTCCCTTCGTCTCCTTCGGTGGGTCGTCACTTGTTATCTCCCTGTTTGGAGTTGGGGTTCTCGCCAACATCGCGAAGAGCTCGCAAGCGCAGAGAATTGCCCAGCCGTAGACGGCGGCGCGCCGGGCCCGCCCGCAAGTGGTGCGTCATAGCCGGCGGGGGGACCGGCGGGCACGTCGTGCCGGCGATAGCTATTGGCCGGGCGCTGGTGCAGATCGGCCATGACCCTTCGACGCTGCTTTTCGTCGGGTCGCGCCGTGGGATCGAAGGGCGAATGGTGCCCGCCGCCGGCTTCGACATAGTGACCCTGCCCGGCAGGGGCATCGCACGTCGAGTCAACCTCACCAACGTCGTGTCACTCGCCGGGCTCGCTGCTGGCGCGTTGAAAGCCGTGGTGCTTCTAAGGCGGGCGCACCCTTCGGTGGTGGTCGTCGTGGGAGGGTATGCGAGCGCGCCCGCGGCTCTAGCGGCGATAATCTTGGGCGTGCCGGTGGTCGTATCGGAGCAGAACGCAGTCCCCGGCCTGGCAAACAGGCTGGCATCTCGCTTCGCGAAGGCCTGCGCCGTTGCTTTCCCAGGTACCCCTCTGCCGCGAGCCGTCGACACCGGCAACCCGGTGAGAGCTGAGATATCCCAGCTCGAGCGCTCAGATCAGGCCCGGGCTGAGGCCCGCCGGGAGCTTGGCATCAGCCCGGACGCAACGGTGGTCGCCGTGGTCGGGGGTTCCCTGGGGGCGCGGAGGATCAACGAGGCGGCCGTCGGCCTCGCTCAGGCTTGGAAGTCGCGTAGCGGGGTGACCATCTACCACGTGGTCGGCGAGCGGGACTGGTCCGACATCTCGGCACGGCCGGTGGACTCAGGTGCCGGCGGAATCGAATACAAAAGGGTCAGATTCGAGGACCGGATGGACCTCCTTTTGGGCGCCGCGGACGTCTTCGTGAGCCGAGCCGGAGCCACGACCGTCGCAGAGCTGACAGCAGCCGGCGTCGCTTCGATACTCATTCCACTCGGAGGTTCGCCCGGCAACCACCAGTCCCACAACGCCAGGGTGCTAAGCGACGCCGGAGCAGCGGTGATGATCGAAGACACGGACCTCGACACCGAGACGCTAGCAGGGCAGCTGGACAGTCTTCTCGGCGACCGTCCGCGCATGGACGCGATGGCCGCCGCCGCCCGCTCCTTGGGTAGGCCCGACGCGGCTTTGGCTGTCGCTCGTCTAGTAGAAAGCCACGCCCGTGCCTGACGTTGCGTCCGCCGAGGCGGGCGTGCGCAGAGAGCTGCTCGGGTCCACCAGGCGTGTGCACGTAGTAGGCGTCGGGGGAGCAGGTATGAGCGCCATAGCTAGAGTCCTCCTGGCGATGGGCTTGGAGGTCTCTGGGTCCGACGCTAACGACTCGCCCACGCTTGAGAGTCTCGTCTCGGCCGGTGCCGACGCCCGCGTCGGGAACTATCCGGCCGCCGCCGAGCGTGCCGGCATAGTCGTGAGCTCCACAGCGGTGCCCAAAGGCGATCCCGACATCGAAGCTGCCCGACGGGCCGGTGTGCCAACGTGGAGCCGGGCCGAGATGCTCGGCGCGATCTGCTCCTACAAACGGACTATCGCAGTGTCGGGCACGCACGGCAAGACGACCACGTCGGCCATGACCGCTGTAGTTCTTCGCGAGCTCGGATGGCACCCGTCTTGGATAGTCGGCTCGGAGATCAACGGCTTCGGTCCCGGCGGGCATTGGGATCCCGACGGTGACTGGCTCGTAGTCGAAGCAGACGAGAGCGACGGGACTTTCACAAGACTGCCGGCCCACGCAGTAGTGGTCACCAACGTGGACGCAGACCACGTCGAGTTCTACGGGAGCGTCGAGGCTTTACGCGACGAGTTCGTCCGTTTCGCCGCCCAAGCGGGAGCGCTGAGCGTTCTGTGCGCCGACGATCCAGGCGCGCGTCGGGTAGCCGAGTCTCTTGCCGCCGCCTCGGCGCGGGCCCAGGCGCCCCGCCCGTCGACTGTCACCTACGGGTCCTCGCCGTCGGTAGACGTGCGGGTCGAGGACCTCGAAACGCACGGAGCGGGATCAAGTTTCGGGGTGCGCCTCGGCGGGGCCGTCTTTTCCGGCGGTCCGGTATTTTCGGGCCGGGTCGGCGATCTCGCCGATACCGTCGGGTCTGGGACCACCGGGTCTGGGGCCGGTGGGTCGGTCCGTGTCACGCTGCGGGTTCCCGGCCTTCACAACGTCCTCAACGCCACCGCGGTGCTAGCCCTCGCCGTTACGCTCGGTGCTTCGCCCGGTGAGGCTGCGGGAGCGTTGAGCGCTTTCGAGGGGGTAGCACGGCGCTTCGAGCATCGGGGCGACTTCGCCGGCGTCACGTTCGTGGACGGCTATGACCACCTTCCCGGTGAAGTGTCAGCTGCGATCGCCACGGCGAAGCTCGGCGGGTGGTCACGGTTGGTGGTGGTGTTCCAACCTCACCGCTACAGTCGCACAGAAGCGCTCTGGCGGCAGTTCGGCGCCTGCTTCGCCGGAGCGGACATAGTGGTGATCACCGGCTTGTACCCTGCGGGAGAAAAACCGAGACCGGGGGTGGACGAGAAGCTGATCTTCGACGCTTTGCGCACGGCGAACCCCGAGATCGAAGCGCACCACGCGTCAAGCCTGGGCAACGCGGCGGAGCTTCTCGCCAACCTCCTACAAGCCGGGGACCTGTGCTTGACGCTCGGCGCCGGCGACGTAACGAAACTGCCCGACATGGTCGTGGCTGCCATGGGCGGGAAGCGCAGTTGAGGCCGGGGATTGTGTGACAAAGCCTGGGACTGACACGGCCCTAGCCGCAGCGCTGGCATTATTGGAGCCTCTGGGCCCCAAGGTGCAAGCCTTCGCGCCGCTCGGAGCGCTCACCACCTACCGCGTCGGCGGACCTGCGGCTATCCGCGTGACGGTGGAGACGCCGGCCGATCTCGACCTGGTAGCAGACTCGCTCAAGGCGAGCGGCCTGCCGGCGCTCGTCGTTGGCCGGGGATCTAACCTCCTCGTTGCCGACAGCGGATTTTTCGGCGTGGCGGTCCTTTTGGACACGGCTCGCTTCGGGTGGGTTCATTTCGACGCCTGCAACGTCGACGCCGGCGCCGCCGTCGCCTTGCCAGCGCTCGCAAGGCGAAGCGTGGATGCAGGCCTCTCCGGTCTCGAATGGGCTGTCGGGGTTCCCGGCTCGGTCGGGGGAGCCGTCAGGATGAACGCGGGGGGGCACGGCGCTGACGTGGCCCGGTCCTTGAGGAACGCGACGGTCTTCGACCTCAACGCTAAGAGCGGAGAAAGGATCGTCCGCAAAGAGGCGTCGGACCTCGACTTGGGGTACCGAACGTCGAGTGTCCACACGGCCGAGGTGGTCATAGAAGCGAGCTTCACTTTGCGCGAAGGGGACCCGGTGGCCGGCAGGGATCGCATAGCCGAGATAGTCCGATGGAGGCGGGCAAATCAGCCCGGAGGCCAGAACGCTGGTTCGGTGTTCCAGAACCCCGAGGGCTCGTCGGCTGGAAGCTTGATCGAAGATGCCGGCTTGAAAGGCTTCCGCGTCGGGACTGCGAGCGTGTCTACCAAGCACGCAAATTTCATACAGGCAGACGAAGGCGGCTCAGCCGACGACGTCGCACGCTTGATTGGCATGGTCCGTCGCCGGGTCCTGGAGCGTTTCTCGGTGGAGCTTCGCACCGAGGTAAAGATGATCGGGTTCGCGGAACTGTGAGCGACCTTGAACGCTTCAGCCGCCTACACCGCACCAAACCCAATCCAGTTTTAGCAACTCTAAATATCAGGTTGAGAGTTAGATTAGTTGCCAGGGGTTCAAGCTTTAGGAGGGGAACGTTTCGATGACAGACGTGTTGAGCAGGCCGCGCGTGGATCCTCGCATCGCAGGAAGATGGATCGAGACTCGCCGCCAGGAAGGGCGGCGACGCCTTAGGAGGCTCCTGGTTGTGGGAGCGCTGGCAGGTCTTGCCGGCGCAGCAGCAGGGTCGCTGTACAGTCCGATCTTCGAGCTTCGTCACATAAGGGTTGTCGGTGCCGGAGCGTATAGTGCCACCGGGATCGCGGCTATCAGCGGGGTGAGATTGCACGAGCCTTTGATAGACCTAGACACGGCGAGGATAATCTCAAGGCTCGACGCCACCCCGACTTTGGGAGGGGCGTCCGTGCGAATTTCCTGGCCTGGCACCTTGCGCGTGACGGTCACGACGCGTTCCCCGCTCGCCGTCGTCGACGTGGCCACAACACGAGGGGGCGAGCGCCCGGCCGAAGTGGACCGCAGCGGAAGGCTGCTCGGCTATGCGACCACCTCCGGTGTAACGCTGCCAGAGTTGATCGGCACTTCGACCAAGCTCAGGATCGGCGACTGGCTTCCAGGATCGCCTGGGGCGGCTGGCGGTCCGCAGGGGGCGGTCGCCGGTGCGCCCGTGGACTTGGAGGCCTCAAGCGCAAACGCTCCGGACGCTATCTCGGCGGCACTTGGTTTCCTTCAGGCGTTGCCCGCCGCTAGGAGGGACCTGGTGAGATCCCTCGACGTCAGCGGCTCGACGATAACGGCGAAGGTTCTTCTCGGCGCTGGCAACTCCTCGAACGCCAGCGGCGGACAATCTCAAGCTCCGAGCGTGACGTCCACACCAGGCGGCGGGCAGGTGATCAAAGTGGACCTCGGCGACGGATCGGACTTGGCTGCTAAGGTCGTGGCTCTTTTGACGGTCATCGACCAAGGTCCAACGTCGGGCATCAACAGCATCGACCTGAGCGTACCGGGGCGGCCGGTTCTAAGCGGCCCGGGTGCCACGAGCGCGAACGGCACGGCCTCGTCTTGACGGCCGAGGATAAACTCGGCTAAGGTCTATACCATTTGCGTAGGTTGAGGTCAAGTATAAGTCTCTACTTGAGGTACGGTTCCGTTTGTTCGGCTAGCACGGGCTCGTCGGTCGAGCGGGACAGCGCCCCGAAGTTGGGAACGGCGATACCGTCAGCATCAGGGATCGTGGGTTCCCGGCGTGGCACTCTATAGAAGGACACGAACACAAATAGACACCCGGAACGGTTCCGACGTGTCGTACAGCCCTGGAGGGTTTCGATGGCTGGTGCCGCCCAGAACTACATCGCCGTAATTAAAGTTGTCGGGATCGGCGGCGGCGGAGTCAACGCCGTCAACCGGATGATCGACGCTGGCCTCAAAGGGGTCGAGTTCATAGCGGTCAACACCGACGCCCAGGCGCTTCTTATGAGCGACGCCGACGTGAAGCTTGATATCGGCCGGCAGCTCACTCGCGGTCTCGGCGCGGGAAGCGACCCCGAAGTCGGCCGTGCGGCCGCAGAGGAGCACCGCCAAGAGTTGGAGGAGGCTCTCAAAGGGGCGGACATGGTCTTCATCACGGCGGGCAAAGGTGGCGGCACCGGAACGGGAGGGGCGCCGGTCGTCGCCGAGATAGCCAAGTCGCTCGGCGCCTTGACGATAGGAGTGGTGACCAGGCCGTTCGGTTTCGAGGGTCGCAGAAGGTCCACCCAGGCCGAAGCCGGGATCCAACGCCTGCGCGAGAAGGTCGACACGCTCATAGTCATACCCAATGACAGGCTGCTCACGGTCTCCAACGAGAAGACCTCTATGGTGAACGCGTTCAAGATGGCCGACGAGGTGCTGCTGTCTGGAGTGCAGGGGATCACCGACCTCATCACGACCCCCGGTCTGATCAACACCGACTTCGCCGACGTGAAGATGATCATGAGCAACGCGGGTACTGCGATCATGGGTATCGGCACTGCGTCGGGGGACAACAGGGCGGTAACCGCTGCGAAGCTGGCTATAACCTCGCCACTGCTTGAAGCTTCGATCGAAGGGGCTCAGGGCATCCTGCTCAACATCGCAGGGGGAAGCGATCTAGGTCTGTTCGAGGTGACGGAGGCCGCCGAGATCATCCACGGGGTCGCCCACCCCGAGGCCAACATCATTTTCGGTTCGGTGATCAACGACTCCATGGGCGACGAGGTGCGTGTAACGGTCATCGCAGCCGGTTTCGACGGCTGGGAGCGACCCGTCGAACCGGAACGCAAAGTGCAAAAGAGCGGTCTTGGACTTCTCGCCACCGAGCGGGAGCTGCGCGACAGCGACGAGCTCGGCCTGATCGGTGACGAGTTCGACGTGCCCGACTTTTTGAAGTGACCGTCCCCGGACGCTTCGCCGAGTGAACCGGACAACTGACCGACCATGATCCGGCCCCCAGACAGGGCGGCGCTTCGAGGCACACCCGTGGCTACATGGGACCTTCCCGGCGGGGCCAAGGTCGTCTGCACCGGATGGAGCCAAGGTGACATGTCCGGCGACGCTGCGACGACCTTCGAAAGGCGCCGGCGGGTGGTGGACTTGCCTTGGACCGTCCTCGAACAAGTCCACGGTTCGCGCGTCGTCACAGTCGAAGAGCCCGGGGCCATGACCGGCGAGCCGGCCGACGCCGCCGTCACCAGCCTCGTCGGAGCAGCACTCAGCGTGCTCAGCGCCGATTGCGCCCCGGTAGCAATGTCGAGCCCCGAAGGCGTCATCGGCATCGCACACGCGGGTTGGCGCGGCTTGAGAGCCGGCGTGGTCGAAGCGACGGTGCACAGCATGAGACGTCTGGGAGCCACCCGCATCTACGCGGTCCTAGGCCCGTGCATACACCCGTGCTGTTACACGTTCGCCAGGGCCGACCTAGCCGAAGTCGAGGCGCGCCTGGGCTGCCGTCTCGAAGGTCGTGACAGCCGGGGCGGGCTGTCTTTGGACCTGCCCGCAGGCGTCGCAGCGGCCCTTCGGGCGGCGGGAGCTTCTCTGCTCGGATCCTCGCGGGAGTGCACCGCGCACACCGCGGGTCTGTGGTCTTGGAGGGCAAGCTCGACGCAGCGGCGGCAAGCCACAGTGATATGGAAGCCACTGTGACATGAAAGCCGTGAGCTAAGCCCGTGAGTCGGGATGGGAGCGACGTAGCGACCCGCCTGGCCGAGGTTCGCGCGAGGATCCGAAGCGCAGGGAGGTCCCCCGACGAGGTTCGCATAGTCGCGGTAACGAAAGGTTTCGGTGTCGAAGTCGTCGAAGAGGCGCTCGCCGCGGGCGTGCGCGACCTCGGAGAGAACTACGCCCAGGAGCTCCTCGCAAAGGCGCACGAAGCATCACATGGTGCGAGGTGGCACTATCTGGGCAGTCCGCAGCACAACAAGATTCGGTCTCTTGCGGCGGTGGTCAGCGCATGGCACGGCGTTGACCGCCCGCGCTCGCTCACAGCGATAGCAGAATCGAGTCCCAACGCCGAAGTGTTCGTGCAGGTCAACGTGGCCCGTGTGCCCGGCAGGCCCGGCTGCGATCCCGACGACGTGGACTCTCTGGTCGAGCTGGCGGCCAGCAGCTCCGTCGCTCTTAGCGGGCTGATGGCCGTAGCTCCGGTTGGCTCGCCCGACGAGGCTAGACGCTGCTTTCGTTGGCTGGCTCGTCGTGCGGAGGCGCTGGGCCTGTCCGAGCTGTCCATGGGCATGAGCGACGACTTCGAGATCGCAGTACAAGAGGGTGCCACCGTGCTTCGCCTGGGTCGGATCCTGTTCGGGGAGCGACCCTCCCGGCAGGCCGCCCGCAGCTACACTTAGAGCCAGAGGAGGATCTCGATGGCTGCAGGGATCATGAAAAAGGCCATGGTATATCTAGGATTGGCCGACGACGAGTTCGACGACTACGAATACGACGAACCTTCAGGGCCGTCTCGCCGCTACGCGGACCCCGAACCGGCGGTGTCGTCGGTGAGGCCCGTTGCGCGTGACTACGGCGGCTGGGACACAGACCCCCGTGACGCGGGCTACAGGGAACCCGGCCACAGGGAACCCGGCGAAACTGCTGTCGCCTCAGTGTCGGTGACCCCGAGGGCGGCGGTCGTCAGGCCGATAACCACCGTCCACACGGCGAAGCCTCACGTCGTGGAACCGACCAGGTTCGCCGACGCCCAGCTGATAGGCGATCGCTTCCGCGGCGGTCAGCCTGTCGTGGTTAACCTTCAAGACTGCGAAAGAGATCTGGCAAGGAGGATGATCGACTTCTGCAGCGGTGTCACCTACGCCCTCAACGGTGCCATGGAAAAGATCGACGATAACGTCTTCCTCCTCGCGCCTTCGGGCGTTGAGGTCTCCTCCGAGGAGCGGCGCCGCCTTCAAGAGCGCGGCTACCGGTCCTGAGCCTTCAAGGTGTTCTTCAACTTCCGCTCCGGCAACCCCCTGTTCGACCTAGGTGAGATCTACGTCCTGATCCTCTTCGCTCGGGCTCTTTTGAGCTGGTTCCCCTACAGTCCAAGCTCCCCTCTCAACCCGGTCCGGCGGATGGTGTTCACCGTGACAGAACCCGTGCTGGCGCCCTTCCGGCGGATAATACCCCCGATAGGAATGATCGACCTGTCGTTCCTCGTGGCTATCATCGTCGTGCAGATATTCGTAAACGACGTCCTGGGCCGCCTTCCTATCTGAGCGCGCCCCGCTGTCGGGGCGTCGCCCGGCAGATACCGGCGCCTGAAGCGGCGCTGGTCTAGGATGGGGGAATGGAAGTCTCGCCCAAGACGCTCAGAGAAGTCGAGTTCCGGGAGAAGATGAGGGGTTACCACCCCGAAGACGTCGATCAGTTCCTGGAACAGGTCGCTGCTGGCATCGAGGTCCTCCAGGACCGTCTCCGCCAGGCGACGGAGAGAGCCCAGCGGGCCGAGCAGGCTGCCGGTGACACGAGCGCCACTGACGACACGCTTCGACGGACGCTCGTACTGGCCCAGCGCACAGCTGACATGGCGGTCGCAGAAGCGAGGGAGCAAGCGTCGAGGATCGTAGCGTCAGCCCAGCAGCAAGCCGAAAGCATCATCGCCGACGCGGAGCAGCAGGGGCGGCGAACGCTCGAAGATGCGATCTCGGACGCCCGTTCCGAGCTTTCGAGGCTCGAGTCTCAAAGGTCGCAGGTGCAGCTGGAGGTGGAAACCCTGCAAAGGTGGCTTGAGGAGCACAAGTCTCACGTCGTCGAGTCCCTAACCGAAGCGCTTTCGACGGTGGAGCGTCTCGGCACCTTGTGGCCTGCGCCTAGCGTTCGCGGCGGCGACAGCCTTTCCAGGCGTAGCTCGCCAGCGCCTTCGGTTTCCGCCGCACCGGCCCAGTCTTCTGCTGCGGCCGTCCAAGCCGCCAGCGAGCCGCCCGCCCGCCCGCCCGCCGCCACTGACACGGTCGCCTGGCCGGCGGTGGACGCCGAATCCACCCAACTGCTGCCAGTCCAACCAGACGACACCGACCCGGGCTCCTCCGACGCTGGGGACTCCTACGACGACGACCGGGCCATGGACGATTTCTTCGACGACAACGACCGCTACAACGACGACCACCGCATAGGCGGCCGGCTGCGCCGCCGCCGCTAGGTTGGTCGCTCCGGTCCCGATCAGGCGACCCGCTCGACCAGGATCGAAGCTGCGGTCCCGTCTGCGAGGGTGACCGACGTCCAACCTGGCGTGCCGCCTGTCCCGTCGAGCTGTCTCAGCGAGGCAGCCAACACTTGTTCGGCGATCCACTCGTGGTGAGCGTCGAGCGCGGCTTTGAGCGTCTCGTCCCCCGAAACGCTCAAGTTGATGCGGTCCGACACGTCGAGGCCGGCGTCCCGGCGCAACTGCTGGACCTCTCTCACCAAGTCCCGCGCCCGGCCTTCGACCTCAAGTTCAGGAGTGACGTCCAAGTCCAGCACGACGACTCCGGCTATTCCCGTCAAGGGCCGAGTGCTCGACTCGTCGAGCGGAGTTACCTTCATCTCGAACTCGCCAGGTCTGAGGATCTCGGTTCCCACGCGGGCGGTCCCGTCAGCGAGGACCTCCCAGTCCCCCTGCTTGGAAGCGGCCGCTACCGCCTGAATAGCGGCTCCGATCCTGGGGGCTGCCAACTTGAACACCACGCCAAGCTGCGGGTTCGCGAAGGGCGTAGCATCCTCGGTGAGGATCACCGAACGCACGTTGACCTCGTCTGCGATCAACTCGGCGAGCTCGGCGAGATCCTCGGCGTGCGGTCCCGCCACGGTCAGCTGTCCGAGCGGCAGCCGGGCGCGAAGCTTGTTCGCCTTCCTAAGCGAGTGGGCCGCCCCGCACACCTCGCGGGCCAGGTCCATTCGCGCGACGAGCAGCGGATCCTCCCGTAGCCGACCGGCTTGCGGCCAGTCGGTCAGGTGCACTGAATCCCCCCCGGTCAGGCCCCTCCACACGACCTCCGAGACCATCGGCATCAAAGGGGCGACCAGCCTGCTGAGCATCTCTAAGACGGTCGCGAGAGTATCGAAAGCGTCCTGGGTGTCCGCCTCGCGACCCTCCCCGGTGCCCCAGAATCGGTCCCTACTGCGACGGATGTACCAGTTGTCCAGCGAATCCAAGAAAGACTCGATCAGCGACGTCGCCCCTGACAGGTCGTAGCGGTCCATCACCTCGGTGACCGCCGTCAGCGTCCCGGCCAGCTTTGCCAGGATGTAGCGGTCCAGGAGGTTCGGGGAGTCGACCCGGTCGTGGTTAGCCGTGCGCCGGTCGGCGTTCGCGTACAGGCTGAAGAAGTACCATGCGTTCCAGTACGGAAGCACGCCGGAGCGTACGGCGGCTTTGATCCCCGACTCGTCGACGATCATGTCGCCGCCCCGCATGATCGTCGAGCCGAGGAGGAACCATCTCATAGCGTCCGCCCCGTAGAGGTCGAACATCTCCTGCGGGTCCGGGTAGTTGCGAAGCTTTTTGGACATCTTCGCCCCGTCCTCGCCGAGCAGTATCCCGTGCGCCAGACAGTTGGAAAATGCGGGCCGACCGAACAGAGCCACGGCCAGAACGTGCAGCGTGTAAAACCAGCCCCGCGTCTGGCCGATGTACTCCACGATGAAATCCCCGGGGAAGTGAGTGTCGAACCACTCCTTGTTCTCGAAGGGGTAGTGCACCTGGGCGAAAGGCATGGAGCCGCTCTCGAACCAGCAGTCGAGGACGTCGGGGATCCTCCGCATCGTCGACTTACCGGTCGGGTCGTCAGGGTTCGGGCGTGTCAGCCCGTCGATGGCCGGACGGTGCAGGTCGGCTGGGCGCACGCCGAAGTCCGCCTCCAGCTCGTCAAGGCTTGCGTAGACGTCCAGTCTGGGATAGTCCGGGTTGTCGCTTTTCCACACCGGTATCGGCGAACCCCAGAAGCGGTTCCGCGAGATCGACCAGTCCCGGGCGTTTTCGAGCCAGCGGCCGAAAGATCCGTCCCTCACGTGCTCGGGGACCCACCCGATCTCGGCGTTCGCGGCGAGAAGCTGCTCTTTGATGGCCGTAACTCTCACGAACCAAGACGACACGGCCCGGTAGACGAGAGGAGTGTCGCTCCTCCAGCAGTGAGGGTAGGAGTGCACGTAAGAGTCGGAGCGCACCAGGGATCCTTTCTCCCTGAGAGCTCGGATGACCGGCTGGTTCGCCTCGAAGACCTGAAGACCTTCGAAGTCGGGCACTTCTGAGGTGAAACGGGTGCGCTCGTCGACAGGGCAGACGACGGGTATGCCAGCCTGGGCGCATACCGCCTGGTCGTCCTCCCCGAACCCGGGCGCCATGTGCACGATCCCGGTTCCGTCCTCGGTGTTGACGAACGCGCCGGCCAGCACGACGAACGCACCGGGGGTGTCGGAGAAGTACCCGAACAGCGGCTCGTAGCTCCTCCCGACCAGGTCAGCTCCTCGAATGGAGCCTACCCGCGTGGCACCTGCGAGCGACTTGTCGTAAGCGTCCACTCGGTCCTCTCCGAGGGCGAAGCGTTTGCCGTCCCTTTCGAAGACGGCGTACGTAATGTCGGGCCCTACCGCCAAGGCAAGGTTGGAGGGCAAAGTCCAAGGGGTCGTCGTCCAAACCCACAGGTCGAT
>JAJZAM010000149.1 GCA_021799445.1 Actinomycetes bacterium | reverse complement strand
TGGCGGCGATGATGTTGTTGACGTGTATGTTGTCGCCGGGGACTGAACCGTAGTAGGAGGCGTCGCCGAAGCTGAACACTCCCCCGTCTGAGCCGACCAGCCAGTAGCCGTGGCCTGTCGGGGTGGGCTGCGCAGGTTTAACCGGGCCGGTACTGGCATCGCAGAGAACCCCGGGGGTGAAAAGAGCGGCTGTCGGTGTGCCAAGCCCCGAGGCCATGTCGTATCCGACGCCGGCAGGGTACAGACCCCCGTTGGTGCCCGTATAGTCGTTGTTACCGCTGGTAACGTCGTACATGTCGGCCGCGTGAGAGTACAAAGCCGGGTTAACGAACCCGGCGGCAGCGGCTGGTTTCGTCGCCCCGCACGCTTGGTCAGCTAGCGCAGTTACCGCAGCCCACACTGGGGCGGCACCGCTCGTACCGCCCTCAGCTGTCCAGTTGTGGAGGTAATAGACGTCGTAGCCGTCGTAGGGGTTTGCGTTCGCTGAGACGTCCGGCACCTCGCGGCAGTCCTGACCTTTTGGGGCTCCACACGCAGTGCCGGTGGAGAAAGCTTCGATCACCCCAGGCCCATTTTGCCAGGAAGGCATAGTCCAAAGCGTAGATATACCTCCCCCGCCAGCTCCAGCGCCTGACAGGTAACCATTGTTCCAAACGGATTCGGAGCTGCGTGTGCCAGTCGCGCTGATATGCAAAGTTGTTCCACCGACAGAAGTGACGTAAGGGTCGCTTCCTGGGTCGTCCACGGCGAGACCGGTGGGCGTGCCGGGACCCGAGAAACAATCTTCCGAACCTGAATCACCCGAAGCGGCGAAGATGGTCTGGCCTTGCGTCGCCATCTGCATGAAGACGTACTCCTCCGCGTTGGCCGCGGCAGAACCGAGGAGGGGTTCGCAGATACCCCAACTCGTAGAGACTACTTCCGCTGTGTCCTGGTCGGCTATGTCGACGTATCCGTCGAGCGGGCCTGCACCACCGTCATTAGGTGACTCATACACGTCGACCGTGGCATCCGGTGCTAGTTCGACAGTGTTCTCAATGTCTAGGATCGCCTCCCCGCTGCCTGGCCCAAACCCGGCTCCGCCATCCACTGTCGTCACGTTTACTGGGGTGTTTATGCCGTAACAGGATTCGAATGAGGCCAGATCCGAAGGGGCGAAGGGCTCCAGCTCGTAGAGGGCTATCGTCTCTCCCTGTCCGAGCAGCCCTTTGGCGTAGGCGCCGGAATCAAAGCCGTAAGCCGACGCTATCTGGCTTGCGGAGTAGCCACCAGCCCCGGTTGCGGCGGAGCATGAAGTAACAGCAGAAGTGACATGTGGAGTTGGGGTCGCAGAGCTCAAGCGGACAGGCATTGTTGGGGCAGTGCCGCTCGGAACCGCAACGTGGCTTGTTAGCTGAGGTTTGGGTGTGTAGAGGTCGGACAGACCGACGACGGCGGTCAGCTGGGTGGCTAGCAGTGAGGGGACGAGGGGTGGACTGGTGTTGGCGAACGCTACTTTGCCGCTCGCGAGGCGGTAGTTGTGGATAGTTATGTCGAGAGCCCTCTCGGCTGCGCCTACCGTCGTCGTGACAGGGATTACGAGGCCGTCGGAGTTGATCGGGCCAGGGTGAAGGCCAAGCGCTTCGAGCCCACCGCTGACCGTAGTGATAGTTGATTGGGAAGCTCCGAAGAGAGGTCCGAACTCCCCGGCCGGTAGAAAATGGTGGTACAGCGGTGAGGTCGGATTGTAAAGGCTGGATATGAAGCTCTGCAGACCTTCGGGATTCCTAGGAACGAGAACGAAGTCGAGCTTCAGCGGGGCGGTTGGGAGGTACGGGCCTAGATCGTGAGCCGCCCGGGGTATCACAGCCGAGTGACCGACCGGTAGCCGGCTCGACGTGGTCGACGTAGCTAAGACGGCCGAAACGCCGCCGGTGCTTGCCTGAGCGGCGGAAGCAACGCCCGGAAAGCCGAGCATAACCACAAAAGACGCAGCGACGGCCTTGGGCGCCGCTGACTTGATCCTCAACTGCATCTCGTGCCGTCCGCCGCCTAATGTCGCCTAGAAGTTGAAAAGTAAAATGCCAGACAAAAGCTCGCTGGACAAGTCAGTGCCGGGAAGCGGTATGGACCGGTCTAAGTGCAATCTGGCACCAATGTGTCGTCAGAATCGTGACGGGCGGCGTGCAGGTGTCGCATAGCGCACTCAGGCTCGGACGACTTCGACGGTAACGCGGAACTCGACTTCGCTGTGAAGCTTGACGGGAACCTCGTGGGTTCCAAGAGATTTGATCGGTTCGTCGAGGTGGATCCGCCGTCGATCGATCGTCACTTTAGCCTGCTCCTCCACCGCTTCGGCTATGTCAGCGCTGGTTATCGAGCCGAAGAGCTTCGCCTTGTCTCCCGATCCCGCCCGGGCCTTGAGCCGAATGATCATAGGCACGAGGCGCCGGGCGATCTGCTCTCCGGCTTCTCGGTCTCTGGCGTCTTTGAGGTCCCGAGACTTTCTCATGGCGTTGGCCTGGGCTGTGACCCCGGGGGTTGCGACGATAGCGTGACCCTTGGGGAGGAGGAAGTTTCGGGCGTAGCCGTCAGACACATCGACGATATCCCCCCGTTTGCCAACAGCAGCCAGATCGGACCTCAAAACTATGCGCACTTACGCCTCCTCAGAGCTGTCCGAGCTGGATACGCCAGCGAAGGACTCGTCGTAGTCTTCAAGGTCCTCGTACCTAGACCTTATTTCCTCCTCGCCTCCGTCTCCTTCCGGCCGAGAAGCCCGGGGCGGCCGGCCGGGGGCGCGTTCGCTCACTGCACGCTGCGAGTAAGGCAGCAGGGCCAGCTCTCTGGCTGTCTTGACAGCCACCTGCACGTCCCTTTGATGCTGCGTGCAGTTACCCGAAACACGCCTTGAGCGAATCTTGCCTCGATCACTTACAAAGCGCCTGAGAACGCTGACGTCCTTGTAATCCACCCAGGTTACGCTGTCCTTGCAGAACACGCAGATCTTCTTCTTGCCGCGGGGACGTACGTCTTTGAGGACCCGTTTAGGTGAACGATCCCGGTCCCGGTCGTTATTTCGCGCCATCTTTTAAAAAGGCTCCTCGTCATAGTAGGGGTCGCCCCCAGGAGGCTCGTTACCCACGGTGCGCGAACCGCCATAGGAGCCGGCTCCGTCGGGTGAACGCCGCTCGTTCTTGGAGATCGCGACGGTCGCGTACCGGAGGCTCGGCGCGACCTCGTCGGCGGTGATCTCGATCTTCGAGCGCCGCTCTTTGTCAGGGGTCTCCCAACTACGCTGGTCGAGACGTCCGCTCACCAGCACCCGGGTTCCTTTAGTGAGAGACTGTGCAGCGTTCTCCGCCAGCTGCGCCCAGCAGACGACGTCGAAGAACGATGTGGCTTCCTCCCACTCGTTGGTCTGGCGGTTCTGCCAGCGACGGTTGACGGCCACGCCGAAAGTGGCGGTGGCTTGCCCCGATGGGGTGAACCTCAACTCTGGGTCCCTGGTCAGGTTTCCGACGATGCTTACATGGTTTCCGTTGGACATTTCTACATGGCTCCGTTCTCGTTCGTTGCCACCGGGTCGCCTTCTGGTCCCGAGGAGCGGGCGGAACTGACCGTTACCGCTTTGTCGGGGAGCCGGATCACCTTGTGGCGGATTACCTCGTCGGCGAGTCCTAGCATCCGGTCGACCTCTTTCACCGCGTCGGGTTCGGCCATGGTGTCAACCAGAGCGTAGAAGCCTTCGCTTCGGTGATGAACCTCGTAGGCGAAACGTCGCCTACCCCAGCGATCCACCTTGGTGGCAGTAGCGCCGTTGGAGTTGAGCAGCTGGGTGGTCCGGTCGAGGACTTGCCGGATGGCGTCCTCCTCCAGGCCAGCGTCGAGAATGACCATTATTTCGTAGTGCCGCATGTGCGACTCATTACCTCCCTGTGGACCCGACCATCACGGTACGGGGCCCCGGAGGGTCCGGGGCAGGGTCTTGTTGTAAAGACACAAAATCATACTCGAAACCGGCGATCATGGCCCGCAGGGCTAGTCGGGTCCGCTGAGAAGGCCAGTAACGGGTAGCCTAACTCGGCTTCTCGCCTCGGGGAACTGCCCTCGGGGGCCTCTCTTCGAACTCCGAGATCATTATCGCGTAGGGGTGTGACATCGCAGTCTGCGCTTCTAGGATTGGACCACCGGTGTCCGGGCGGGGGCCATAGCCTGGCGAACGTCTAGGGAAGAAGCTAGGTGGTAGCTCTCCGAGTCGGACGGGAAAGCGCCACGTCTTACGTCGGAGGCCCACGAGCGCACCGCTTCGACGGCGTCGCAGTGCAGGGATGCGTAGCGTCTGACGAACTTGGCGGGGGTGGAGCTGTCCATGCCGAGCAGGTCATGGTAGACGAGGACCTGACCATCGCAGCACGGACCGGCGCCGATGCCGACAGTAGGGACACCGACCGCTTCGGTAACCATCTGGCCAACAACGTCGGGCACTGCTTCTATAACTATGGCGAAACACCCAGCAGCCTCAAGCGCCAGTGCGTCGTCGATCAGGCGGCGGACGGCGTCGAGATCCTTGGCCTGAACTCGAAAACCTCCTAGAGCATTGACCGACTGGGGCGTCAGCCCAAGGTGGCCCATGACTGGAATCTCGGCATCGAGGATGGCGTCTATGACCTCCAGTCGTCGCCGACCCCCTTCGAGCTTCACTGCTTGAGCCCCCGAGCGAACCAGTCGTGCGGCGTTATGCACCGCGTCAGAAGTCCCCGTGTGGTAGCTCATCCACGGCATGTCCGAAACAATCATGGCCTTGGGGTGTGCCCTAGCCACGGCAGCGGTGTGGTGGGCCATGTCGTCGACGGTAACTTGCAGCGTGTTCTCGTAGCCGAGAACTACCATCCCGACAGAGTCCCCAACCAGGATCATGTCGACTCCGGCCTGGTCAGCCACTCGGGCGCCCGGAGCGTCGTACGCGGTGAGCATCACGATTCGATCTGAGCCACCCTTGCTATTCCTGATCTGGGGGGCCGAGGGCCGGGAGGCGTCGGCGTTGGTTGCTCCCGCCCCAGCCAGACCTACCCTTGCGGCTGTTCGAGGGACGCCGTCTGGTTTGTCGACAGCCTGTTCTGGTGGTCCATAGACGGTCAAAACTGACCTCCTTGTGCTCTGTCCGTCCAGCGCCGGTGGGCTGCCAGCGGAATTTGTCAACTGAATTCTACGCGCGACGACGCGCATGGTGCCACCCAGACGACCTGTGTGTTCTTATAGCGAGAAGCTTCGAGCGAGGTGGTTCCAAGAACAGCTAGGACATACCTCGACCACGTAACAGACCATGTCACTGGACCGGCGAGAAATCCGTTCAAGTTCAGCGTCGGAGGTGACGCAGACCCCTGAGGGCGCCAATCGTGCGCCGAAGATGTATGAGACGAGCCGGACCTTGCTCTCCTCACAGATCGGGCACAGCTCTCTGGACTCGTGGCCGACATTCAAAGCTGCACGCATGAGCTCCGGATGGGCGTCGCAGATGTCGAGACGTGACAGGCGGCCGCGGCGGAACTCTCTCACTGTGGCGTCTCGTGCTAGGCGGTAGTCGACATGACCGGAAACGCGCCGACCTTCCTCACGTCCGCGTAGGGCTCCCGGCGGCAAGCTGACCACCGGCGCAGGATACCAAGATAACCAGGGGAGGGAAGGTGTGGCCTGGTGCGAAGAGGGGCTGGCACCACAAGATTTCTTTCAGATATATCAACTCGATACATCGCTCTGGTATATTGATGCGGTGCTCGAACTGGCGATACTCGGTCTGCTTAAGGAGCAGGACCTCCACGGCTACGAGCTCAAGCGCCGTCTGGTCGAGCAACTGGGCCTCGTGAGCGGTACTTCGTTCGGGTCGCTTTACCCGGCCCTCGCCCGCTTGGAGGCGGCGGGCGCGGTCAAGTCTGTTGAATCCCGCTCCAATCCTGCAATAGCGGTTCCGCATA
>JAJZAM010000148.1 GCA_021799445.1 Actinomycetes bacterium | reverse complement strand
AAAGGACTACCTGTGGCGCTGGGACACGGACTGGTTCTGGTGCTCAAGGGCGTTCTACGCCCAGAACCCTGTCGTGCGAAAGCTAGCCGGCCGGCGCTTCCTGCGCAGCGACGTCTACTGGAAGATCATGGCTTTCGAGGAGAGGCACAAGATCAAAGCTCGCATAGACGCCCGTCGGGGCCGTCCCGAGCGGGAGAACGTCATCCAAGACGTCGAGATCCCCGTAGACCGCTTGGCGGAATTCCTCGACGGCTTCACCCGTGAGGTTCCGATCCTGCCGGTGTGGCTATGCCCGCTACGTCAACTCGACCCCGACGTCACTTGGAGCCTCTACCCTCTGGACCCTTCCAAGACCTATGTCAACGTTGGGTTCTGGTCCTCGGTGCCGGTGCGTGACGGCGCCGGACCCGCCTACCACAACCGCTGGGTTGAAGACGAAGTCGAACGTCTCGAAGGGCGCAAATCTCTCTACTCGACTTCTTTCTACGACCCGGAGCGCTTCTGGCTGCTATACAACGGACCCGTGTACAAGGCTCTCAAAGGACGCTACGACCCTGACGGTCGCCTCGCCGATCTGTACGCTAAATGTGTGAAAGGCGTTTGACGCCCGTGACAGAGCCGCTCAACTTGCGCCTCAAAGGAGCTGAGAATATGTTTTCGCCCCACAGTCAGGTAGCCAACGTACTCCACAGCGTCGTCGGGCGGGGCATGCCCCTTGCCATAGAAGCCTACGACGGCAGCAGCGCCGGCCCGCCCGAAGCGCTGTGCACCATCAAGATCCGCGACCCGAGAGCACTCAACTACGTAGCGACGGCGCCCAGCGACCTGGGGCTCGCCCGGGCCTACGTGTCGGGTTACCTCGACTTGGACGGCGACGTTTACACGGCGTTGGTGATGCTCGCAGGTGAGCACATCGGCGAGGTCGGCTGGGCTGACAGGCTCAAAGTCCTGCGGGCCCTCGGCCCGAAGGTGCTCCGCCCGATCCCGCCGCCCCCCCAGGAGGTGCACCCGGGCTTGTGGTGGGGTCTGCGCCACTCTCTGGCGAGGGACTCGCGGGCGATCAGCCACCACTACGACGTGTCGAACCGGTTTTACGAGTGGCTGCTCGGCCCTACGATGGCCTACACCTGCGCGGTGTTCCCGACTCCCGAGGCCTCCCTCGAGGAGGCCCAGGAGGAGAAAGTCGACCTGGTCTGCCGGAAGCTGGGCCTCGCCCCAGGCCAGCGTCTCCTCGACGTCGGCTGCGGGTGGGGGACCATGGTCATCCACGCTGCGCAGCACTACGGGGTGAAAGTGATAGGGGTCACGCTTTCGCGCCAGCAGGCTGAGTGGGGGCAGCGGCGCATCGCAGAACTGGGTCTTAGCGGCTCGGCGCAGATCCGCCACGACGACTACCGCAACGTCGTCGAAACGGGCTTCGACGCGGTCAGCAGCATCGGCCTCACCGAGCACATAGGCGCGAAGAGCCTTCCCGCCTACTTCCGCTTCCTAGCGGCGAAGTTACGTCCCCAGGGAAGGCTCCTAAACCACTGTATAACACGGCCGTTGAACTCGTCTCCGAGCAGGACCGGTGGGTTCATCAACAGGTACGTGTTCCCAGACGGAGAGCTCGAATCGGTGGGGGCGATCGTCTCGGCGATACACGATAACGGCCTCGAAGTCCGCCACGAGGAGAACTTCCGGGAGCACTACGCCCGAACCTGCGCGGCCTGGGGGGCGAACCTCGAAGCGAACTGGGACAGGGCTGTCGCCGAGGTCGGCGAGGGCGTAGCTAGAGTCTGGCGCCTGTACCTGGCCGGCTCGAGGCTGGGGTTCACCCAGCGGCGAATCGAACTGCACCAGGTGCTGGCCGTGAAAACCGACGAGCACGGCTCGTCCGGGTTTCCTTTGCGCCGCCTCGACTATTCGAGGTCTACCCGGGTGTAGCGGCACCCGGGGCAGGCGGCCAAGTCCCTGCCCAGGCGTCACGAACGCCGGCCACGCGGGCGGCTCCAGCCGGGCGGTGCCGGCTGGGAGGGTAGTCGGCCGGGTGAGCCCTCAGGCGGCCGCCACGGCCCTGCGACGGTCTATCGTCGCACGGTCGGGCCAGCGGACGTCCCTGACGAGTCGCACCTTCTCCATAGCCTTGATCAGGCCGGCGCTCAGGTCCACTTCGAAGGTCCTCACCCCGTGTCGAGCGGAGGAGGGCTCGGCGTGATGGAAGTTGTGCCAGGACTCCCCGAAGGAGAGGATTGAAAGCCACCAGACGTTCTGACTGCGGTCCTTAGTCTTGAAAGGACGTTTTCCGGTGATGTGACAGACCGAGTTGATAGAGAATGTCACGTGGTGCAACACGAAGATGCGGACGAGGCTGCCCCATATGAACGCCGTCAGCGCCGCGTTCCAGGACCAGCCCCAGAGCCCTCCGACGAGCGGGGCTATCAGAAGCGAGAGCGCCACCCAGGCTACGTAGAAGCGTGAGATGAACACCATGTCAGGGTCGCCGACGAGGTCAGGCGCGTAGCGCTGCTCGTTTGTGGTCTCCCAGTCGTACAGCCATCCCACGTGAGAGTAAAAGAAGCCCTTCGTGAGAGCCTTTGCGCTCTCCCCGTAACGCCACGGCGAGTGAGGATCTCCGGGCTTGTCCGAAAAGCGGTGATGGCGACGGTGGTCTGCCACCCACTGGATCGGCGTGGCCTGCAGAGCAAGGCAACCCGCGATCGCGAGTCCGATCCGCACGGGGCGGCTCGTCTTGAAACCCCGGTGGGTCAGGTAACGGTGGTAGCCGACTGTGATACCCAGCCCGCTGATCGCGTAGAGAACCCCCGCTATGATCGCGTCCCGGTAGCCCAAACCGCGGTTCCACGTGAGCGGCACGGCGAGCACTGTCGCAACGAAAGGCAGGACTATAAAGACCGTCAAGGTGATCTGCTGAGTCCAAGACTTGGACTTTGGTCCCGACGGGTCGTCCGATACGGACTCGACCGGATCAAGAACGGACTCTGCTGTGGTCATGAACCCCTTCTCTCGGGCTGTGAAGTCGGACTAAAACTCTGTGGACAGTCTGGCAGTTACGACCGGCTAGTAGGATAAATGGTAACGGCCGTACCGAGGAGTCGCAGATGCCTAGCAGCGCCGAAGTGGACCCGAGCGGCGCTCGGCGCGTAAGTCACGCCCAAGCCTCCAAGATCCTCGCAGCCCGCACCCCGGCGCTCGCCAACCTTGTCGCAGCCTGCGGACCGATGAAACTCGAATCGTCACAGTTGTCCCATTTCGGCGCGCTCGTCAGGTCGATCGTCCACCAGCAGCTCGCCGGGTCCGCAGCATCGGCGATTCACGCCAGGTTACACACCGCCCTTAAAGGTGATATCACCCCAGAGGCGGTCGCGGCGACGGGCCGTGACGTGCTGCGGTCGGCCGGGCTGTCGAACGCAAAGGTGACGTCCATCTACGACCTCGCCGAGAAAGTCCTTGACGGCTCCGTAAACCTCGAACCGCGCCTCGTCGGGCGCATGGCCGACGAGGCCGTGGTGAGTGAGCTTTGCAAGGTTAGAGGCGTAGGCGTGTGGACGGCGCAGATGTTTCTTTTGTTCCAACTTCGTCGCTTCGACGTCTGGCCCGTCGGGGACCTCGGGGTGCGCAGAGGATACGGCCTCGCCTTCGGAGTTGACCCTCCCAGCCCGGCGGAGTTGGAGGGGCTAGGGGAGCAGTTCAGACCTTACCGGTCCGTGGCGGCGTGGTACTGCTGGAGGGCTACCGAAGTTCTGCCGGCCCGGCGCAAGCCGTGAAACTATCCGCAGGCGCGACGCCCGCAGACAACGGACCGGCACGACAGAGGCTGCTCGTGGTCCACCATACGGTCTCACCGTCAACTCACACCCTGTTGAGGACCTGCCTGGAGGGTGCGAGAGACCCGGCGATCGAAGGGGTGGACGTGGTGGAAGTCCCCGCCCTTCGAGCCACGGCAACTGACGCTCTCGGTGCGAACGGGATCGTAGTGCTGAGCCCGGTTAACCTGGGCTACCTCGCCGGAGCGGTCAAGCACTTCTTCGACCAGGTTTACTACCCCTGCCTCGAATCGACGGCGTCCCTGCCCTTCGCGGCGGTGCTGCACGCCGACGGCGACGCCACGGGGGCTCTGCGGGCGCTCGAGTCGATCACGACGGGCCTGCGCTGGCGTCGTGTAGCCGAGACCGTCGTCGTAACCGGATCACCGACGCGCGACCAGCTGCATGCCGTGCGCGAGCTGGCCAGCGTCGCGGCTGCGACGCTCAGCTTGTAGAAGTACAAGCCGAAGGCGTCCCCGGGGTGCCTAGCCGGCAAGCAGCCGGGATGGCCGGGCGATAGGCGTGACGCTGGCCACGCGCGACGCCGGCCACGCGCGACGCGACTTCCAGCTGCCGCCGCAGTGGGGCGCGATGATGGTTGACATGACAGCACACACTGACCAGTCGTGGGACAACGACGTCCTGGCACTGAGCAGGCTCGCTGGTGTCGAAGTGACCAGCGTCAAGCTCGAAAGCCTTCCGCCGGGGTACAAGGAGACTACAAGCCCTGGGCAGGCGCTAGAGGAGCTCGACTTGATGCGCCGCCTCGACGCCAGCACCGTCAGGT
The DNA here is from genome assembly GCA_021799445.1 of Actinomycetes bacterium. Classification (GTDB taxonomy): domain Bacteria; phylum Actinomycetota; class Acidimicrobiia; order Acidimicrobiales; family Palsa-688; genus JAJZAM01. The sequence continues at coordinate 1,369 of JAJZAM010000148.1, read as the reverse complement.
TCGTGGTGAGAGAACCGCAAGATCCTGACAGCTCGTTTCGGATCAGGCGCTTATCGTTGCAGCGAGGCGAGCTGGCGGAGATAGTTCCGGTCCTGGAGAGCTTCGGTCTCAGCCTGGTCGAATCAGTCCCGATCCAGATCCCAACGGCCGGCCCCGCGGGCACTGTAGTGCACATCGACGACATGGCGCTGAGGGTAAGAGACGCCGCTGCCGGCGAAGGTCAACCGGCGCGTCCCGCAAGCTTCTCCGACCGCCTCGTCGACGCTTTGGGCGCCGGCGAGGCCGGCCGCTTCGACATGGACCCTCTGAACCGTCTCGTCGTCACGGCCGGGATCACCTGGCCCGAGGTGACTGTGCTTCGCGCGTACGTGCGCTATTGGTCCCAGGTTGTCGCTACCGTTGATCTGCGGGCCGCAGCCGACTCCCTAGTCGCTTATCCCGAGCTCGCAGCGGCGCTCGTTTGCTATTTCGAGGCTCGATTCGATATTGGCCAAGCCACTGCCGAAAGTTCGGAGGCAGCTGTCGACGCCGCCCGGCAATCCTGTGTCGACAATCTTGCTTTAGTCACGCGACTAGACGACGACAGGTTGCTGCGCGGGCTTCTCGGACTGATCGACGCCACGTGGCGAACGAACTTCTACAGTCCGCAGTGGCAAGACATTTGCCGGCGGCCGCCGGCGTCTGCTCCGGCGCTGGTCCTAAAGATCGACGGAAGAGCGGTCCCCGAGTCCGTGCCACCGCGTCCCGAGGTCGAGACCTTCGTGCACTCTACTTCCGTGGAGGGAATCCATCTAAGAGCTGGGCGGGTGGCTCGCGGCGGCATACGCTGGAGTGAGCGTCCTGACGACTTCCGCACCGAAGTTCTCGACCTGGCGTTCGCTCAGGTCAAGAAGAACGCGCCGATCGTCCCGACCGGAGCTAAAGGGGGTTTCGTGGTACGCCAAGCGGCCGTAGGGTCCGGTCGCTCTGCCAATCGGAGCCGACCGTCACCGCAGGAAGTGGCCGCGGCTTACGAGACCTTCATCGCGGCCCTGTTGGAGATAACCGACGACTACCGAGACGACCGGGTGGTGTCGCCCCCCACGGTTTTACCAGCGGACGGTCCCGACCCCTACCTGGTCGTAGCTGCCGACAAAGGAACTGCCAGTTTCAGCGACCTTGCGAACACTCTAGCCGAGCGCAAGGGTTTCTGGCTCGGTGACGCTTTCGCGTCTGGGGGTTCGCGAGGCTACGACCACAAGTCGATGGGTATAACAGCCAGGGGCGCCTGGGTGGCAGTGAGCCGCCACTTCAAAGAGCTCGGAGTTGACGTCGCCGAGGACCCCTTCCGCGTCGTAGGCGTGGGGGACATGTCAGGCGACGTGTTCGG
>JAJZAM010000147.1 GCA_021799445.1 Actinomycetes bacterium | reverse complement strand
CCTGGCGAGAGGCTGAGCTTGAGCTGGGGCCCCGCGTGGCGACGCTGCCCTGGTCGGGAGAGCGCTTGGTGTCCCAGGTCCGGAGCCGGGCATGAGAGCGGCCTACCGGCTCACCGACCCGCGCACTGGTCTGGCGGTCTTGGTCACCTGGCCGCGCGTGAGGATCACAGGAGATTTAGCGCTGGCGGGAAGGATCGAGCCCTACCTCGGGGACACGCCTGTCGTGGCACTGGGAACCAGTCGCGACCAGCACACGGGCGCGAGGGGGACACGGGTCTGGGCGCCGGAGCACGGTTCGTGGGAGTGGCTCCGGGCGGCCCTGGGGCAGGCCGCCGAGGAGCTTGGCCTGGTGATGCTGGTAGACATTCCGTGAACTCTGCCAGCCAGCTCTTGCCTTGCCTTTCGCCGGGGAATATCCTTCGGGCTTCTCCTCTGCGAGGTGTTGCAGGTGCAGTTAGAGGCCCGGGCTTGGTGCGTGACCTGAAAGCGGTCCGGTGGCTCACCCTGGCGCCGCTGGTGGCCTGGCTGGCCGCCGGCTGCGGCGCCGCGCCCCCGGTGCCGATCCCCTCGGTCAGCCCGTCTCCTGCGGCGTCCCCCACCACCATCGCCCCGGGCGTTCAGGTGCCCACGACCGAGGTCAAGGTCCCCACCTACACGGTGTCGACCAGCCACCCACTGCCGTCCGGGGTATCGGCAGCCACAGTGGCTCAGGACGTCGTCATCGACAACCTGATCGAGAACGTGGCCATAGAGCGTGGGGATGCCGCTCTCCTCACGTACGCGGACTGCGGCAATTGGTTGACAGCGGAGACTCTTTCTATTAATCAGGCCAGCGGCGGCAGTATTCATGTCCTGAGCGTGACTGACACATTCAGCGAGGTACAGGTCGGCTTCAAGCCGGATCCGGGCAATTCGGCAGCAGCAGCCGCCACGATTTTGACGGGGCTAGAGACAGAGAGGGTACGTTCCTCTAGCGGTTCTATCACCACCAAGACCTCGCACTTCTCTGTCATTCGGTGGCTCGTCTGGTCACCAGAGCAGACGCGGTTTCTAACATGCGATCTCGGATCTGGCTGACCGGTCTTTTGGGCACCCTCGTGGCCGGAGGGGGCCTCGCCAGCGCACCGGTGCTCGCTAACAACATCGGCCCCGGCCCTACCGTGGGCTGCTCTGGCAGCGCCGGAGGGGTCTCGTTCGGCGGCACCTGCGTTGCCGTGCAAGGCCCATCTGCTCCGACCAAGCCGGCGAGGGACCATCCATGGATCCTCTTCGCCCCGGTCGCCGTGCCCACCTGCACGCCCTACTCGGTCACCCAGTGGGCCACGGGGACTTCCAAGGACGGGTGGACCTGGGATGGGAGCTTCTGGACGCAGGCCGGGCAGCGGGTCCCCATCCTCTACTCCACTCCGATCCAGGACAACGGCTGGGACTGGAGCGTCTCCTGCGGCAGCCCGGGCGTGATCCGCTACACCGGAGTCGCGAGCAAGCCCCGGAGCCCCAGCCCCTGTCCACCGGGAGTCAAGCCTGCCAGCTGCACACCGGGGCTCGACCCCACCGGCCTCCTGGCCGCCGTAGAGAAGGACCTCCCTGCGGAGACCCTGACCGCGAGCCCTCCACCGCCTGGCGTAGTGGGGGTTCCGGTCACGGTCGCCATAGACCCCACGCCGATAATCCAGTACGCCACCATCAACACGTCGGCGCCCGACCTGGGTGATGGCGACCCGGGCGAGCTTCTTCATGTGGTCTGGGTGGTGCAGGCGAACCCGGAAGCAACCACCTGGTTCTGGCCGGACGGGACGTCCGGCATCCAGCTCCCCTGGATCCCCCAGGTGGCCGAAGCTCACGGCGTCATCCGGGCGGTAGTGACCTATGCGGTCACGGCGTCCGGGTTCTGGTCGGATGGGGTGGCGGTCCATCCGCTGGCCAGCGTCCGGGTGGGCACCCTCACGGTCCAAGCGTCGCTCCCGTATCCGGTTCAGCAGGTCCAGGCCGACCTCGGGTAGGCCCCTGGCAGGTCGGATAGACTTGTCTGCTGGCTCCGGGCCGCCTAGCTCAGCCGGTTAGAGCGCACGGTTCACATCCGTGAGGTCGAGGGTTCGAGTCCCCCGGCGGCCACGCCACGAGTCTTACTCGACCCGCGACACGATGGATGAGGGTTTGAGTGGGACGCTTGCCCGACTGCCGCCGCGCGCAACGGGGGTGGCTTGGCTCGTTGTCAGAGGGTGAGGAGCCGGTCGCGGCAGGTGGTGAGCAGCGCCCGAAGCTGGATGAGATCGGCAGCGGCGAGATCGCTGGTCATCCGTGCCGCGACCGCGGCGACCTCGGCCCGCGCGTGACGGACGAGTGCCGTGGCGGTGGCGGTGAGGGCCGCCGCTCGTTCACGCCTGGGGCCCGGGTCGTCCGAGCGTTCGACGAGCCCTCGCGCTTCGAGCCCCAGCAGGAGCACGTTCATGGCCTGGCGCGAGACGAAAGCGCGCCGAGCGAGTTCGGAGCTGGTGATGCCGGGGCTGTCGTGGAGCGCCTGGAGGCAGGCGTACTGCGGCACGCTCAGCTCTAACGGACGCAGGACGTCATCCATGCGCTGGTGAAGAATCGCTTGGGTTGCCTTGATCAGCACACCCAGCTCCTCCGGAGCGGTCAGGGACCCGTCTTTCATGTCAAAAGCTTGACAGACCGACGTCTCAGTGTCAAACTATTGACGCTGAGATGAGCGGCCAACTAGGGGAACTTGGATGACAGCTACGACGACCGGACCCGACTTTGTCTCGTTCCAGGTGCGCGACCGGGAAGTGTCCGCACGATTCTACGAGGAAACGGTCGGACTCAAGCGGCTCCCTGCACCGAACCCGACTGCGGCAGTGTTTTCCGCCGGGGGCGTGGCGTTCGCAGTACGCGACCCATTGCCCGGCGTGGACCTCGACGCGATCGGCCAGCTCGGCGCGGGTATAGGGGTGTGGTTCCACAACGAAGACGCAACCGGGCTGCACGCGCGCCTGGTGCAGCAGGGAATACCAATCGTGGCCGAGCCGACCGAGGGCCCGTTCGGAGTGCAGTTCTCGTTCCGCGACCCAGACGGGTACATCGTCACGATCCACTCCAAGGCGTGAGACGACGGTGACACGGCAAGTCGTGACCATCACGGTGGTGGGACCGTGGTCACTGCACGCGAGCTGATGGTTCTGGGAGGGGTTCAGGCCCGCGTGGGTCGTTCTCCGGCTCGACCCTGAACGACCAGTTCGCGCCGCCGGTGCATCGACCGGAGCTCTACGGCCCCCGCGTCGACCGGGTGCCCGTGCTCGCATTGCAGCACCGAGGTCACCAGGCCCCCGCAGTCGGCGTGGGCCAGTTCCACTTGCTGGGGGCCGGACAGCTGCCAACGGCTACCCCATGAGAACAACGCGGTCAAAGCGGGCAGGAGCTCAGCGCCCTTCTCAGTGAGTCGATAGGCGTTGCGCGTCCGCTCCCCCGGCTCGCGATAGGGCTCCTTGGCGAGCACGCCGACCTCGGTCAGCTCCTTCAGCCTGGTGGCCATCACCGGCTCGGAGAGTTGCGTACGCTTGACGAACTGCTCGAAGCGGCTGGCCCCGTAGAACGCCTCGCGCAGGATGACGAAGGCCGAGCGGGTGCCGAGGACATCGAGCGCGGCGACGATCGGGCAGGCATCGGCCCGCCACGAGTCACGGTCGGCCAGGGGGCCGGTCAAGGTGATGTGCTGAGCCACGCCAGGATCGGGCTGCGGTAGCGCGACGCGCTGGTCACCGTCGGGCCTCGACATCCCGACCATCTTAGCTGACTCAAGCAACCCTAAGTCCGCTAGTATCTCTGGCTATGAGAAACCTAAGTGAGATGCGGAGGGGCGACGCCTCGCCGCCGCTCGTGCTCGCGATCGTCTGTGCCGGCGTCGTCTTGGCCAGCCTTGATCTGTTCATCGTCAACCTGGCTCTGCCGAGCATCGCCCGCGACCTTCACCAGGCATCGCTCGGTTCGCTGTCGTGGGTGCTCAACGGCTACTCGATCGTGTACGCATCAGCGCTGGTGGTACTCGGCCGCCTCGCCGAACGGCGCCAGGGGGACCTGGCGTTCCTCCTCGGCGTCCTCGTCTTCACCGCGGCGTCCGCCGCATGCGCTGCGGCGCCGTCGCTCACCGTGCTCGTCGTGTTCCGTGTGATCCAAGCGGTGGGGGCCGCGCTGCTGACGCCGACGTCGCTCTCGCTCGTGCTGGCCACCACGCCGGAGGCCAAGCGAGCCGGGGCGGTCCGGGCCTGGACCGCGGTCGGCGGCATCGCCGCCGGCCTGGGCCCGGTAATCGGCGGGTTCCTCGTCGCCACGTCGTGGCGGTTGGTGTTCCTGGTGAACGTGCCCGTCGGGATCGTTGCGCTTGTCGTCGGATGGCGCCGGCTGCCGTCGGTACCGGGTCGCCAGGTGCTGGCGCCAGATGTCCTCGCCGCGCTGCTCGTCACCTTCGGTGTCGGAGCGCTCTCGCTTGGCCTCGTCGAGGCCAACGCGTGGGGTTGGGGATCGGCGGGCGTCGCAGGCTCACTCGCGGCGTCGATCGTGCTCTTGGGCGGCGCCACCGCGCACACCCTGCGTCACCGCAACCCGCTGCTCGACCCCAAGCTCTTCCGGGTCCGGGCGTTTTCAGGCTCGTCGATCGTGGGTCTGCTGTTTTCCGTTGCCTTCGGGGCGATGGTCCTCTCCGTCGTACTTTGGATGCAAGACGTGTGGGGCTGGTCGGCGCTCGAGGCCGGCCTCGCGTTCGCCCCCGGCCCACTCCTGGTGCCGGTATTCGCCTTCTTCGTGGCGTCACGAGCGATCCCGAGGCTTGGCCCGGGACGGGTGATCGCCCTCGGCTCGGCGATCTACCTGTTGGGAAATCTGTGGTGGGCAACTCGCATCGGTCTCACCCCCGACTACTTGACCGGAGTCCTTCCCGGCACCCTCCTCACCGGGGCGGGCGTCGGGCTCACCCTTCCGACCTTCATGGCCGCTGGCGCGGCATCACTTCCTCCAGAGTCGTATGCGACCGGGTCCGCCGCGTTGAATATGGTCCGCCAAGTCGGCCTGGCCGTCGGCGTCGCCATGCTCATAGCGGTACTCGGTTCCGAGCACGGCGGCGTGCAAGCCCTCCATGCGTTCCGCCACGGGTGGCTCGCCATCGCTGGCTTCTCTCTCGGCTCGGCGGTGGGGGGACTCGTGCTGCTGCGTCCCCGCCGCCCGGCTCTTGCGCAGCTCCCCCAGCTGGAAGTTGACCGTTGAAGTGGTCAAATGCAGGGCGAGTCGCGTGACCGAGAGGTGGCTTCGAGTTCGACAGGTCAGTGACCGGGCTGCGGACGAGGACTTCGGGGCCGAAGAGTGTCGTGGTACCGACGGGGTCCATCACAAGGTCGGAGCCTCTCGCGTGATTTGCGAACTGCTCACGTTGCGGCAGGACCAGGGGCCATGGGAGTTGCCCGGGTCGTCCGTGGTGGGCGTGTCTTCCATGAACCGCAGGCGATCGACGCCGCCTACGAGCGGCTGCTCGGGTTGGGGCGTGGCTCCCGCACCTTGAAGAGCCTGTTACGGGTACGGCCGGCGCACCACCTCCCCGGGCGGTGCATCCGCGCCCACATCTCCCTCTGCGTGCTGCGCTCCCCAATGGCGAACCACCTGCGCCAGAGGTCGCTCCAGGCCAGCGCTCCCTGCAGCGCGGAGGCATCCTTGGCCCGATCGCCCTCGTCCGGGCGCCCACTGGGCCCGCTCGGGCAGTCCCGGGGACCTCTCGTGCTGAGGGAATCCTGCGGACTTGCACTTCGCGACGGCGCTCCCCGGGTGCTTCGCTTGGTTCAACACTCCGCTAGGGCGACCACACGTGCGGAGTGGTGCTGGTCACCGCGACCATCCCCAGCCTCTCCAAGATCGGGCGGCTGTCGGGTGAGGCGTCGACCTGAAGGTAGGTGTACCCGGCGGCCACCGCCAGCCGGGCCCGGGTCGCC
>JAJZAM010000146.1 GCA_021799445.1 Actinomycetes bacterium | reverse complement strand
GAACTCACCCGGGCTCCACGCTTGGACTACATCCACCGACATACCCAAAGCAGCAGCGTGGCGCAAAGCCCAGTCGAGGGCCCGCTGCGAACCTGGGCTGCCGTCGAAACCGACGACTATCTTCTCGGAGCTTGCTGCATCAGCTTTATCGGCCATGACTGCTCTCCTTGCCTAGCGGACATGTCACCCATGTCACGGAATGTTCATTTTCAAAAATTACGACCCCGCACCGGTGGGCTGTAGAGCCGGAAGTCACTTTCAGCCAATCGTGACCTAAGGCCCTACCGGGAACGCCCCGAACGCGACGATGATTGAGCCAGAGCCCTTGGGGCGCACAGGCCAGGAGGACCCGCAAGGGTCCACTTGGGTGACAGCACCGCCTGTCACAGCAACGAAATCCAAAGGAGCAGCAATGAACGACCACGCCAACGAACCGCAAGCCCCCGCAGCTACCGCCCAGCCGAGTGTCGCCGACCTACAGAAGGTCCTCCAACGCTACGCTGACCGCACCGGCAGCGTTTCGGCTGCAAGCGCTCACCGTCTCGCCCAGGAGAACGGATGGTCCGGGCGTCTGGTCGAAGTGCTCGAGCTGCTGGCGGAGAGCGACCAGAGGATGGGTTATGTCGCCGGAGGACGCCATCCCGACGAGATCGCCACTTGGGTTGCACTTTGGGCCGAGTCGCCCCTGGACATCTCGAAGATCGCCCTGGTCATGCGATCAGGTGGTTGGGATCCCGACCCGTTCGTCGTGCTCGACAAGGCGGGACTGCTAGAAACGCTCCTCGTCGCGCCCGACGGCACCACCAGGCACGTCGAGGGTGAGCTGGTGGGTGCCTGGTTGAGCGACGAGCTCGCCATGGCCGACGACGACGAGATCGTCGCCAAGGCGGCGGCTGTGATCGCCGGCGACGGGCTCGAAGCCGGCGCGAAGTGAAACCAGCTGACCTCGCCGGTCTACCCGACCTGGCAGGCCAGGTTCCTATGGCCGGACCGACAAGGTCCCGCCGGCCCGTCTATGTCGACCTGCTGCCACCCTGCAACGCGGCCTGCCCGGCTGGGGAGAACATCCAGGCGTGGCTCGCTCACGTCCAGGCCGGGCACGCCAAAGCGGCGTGGGAAGCGCTGGTCGCCGACAACCCTTTCCCAGCGGTAGAGGGTCGGGTCTGCTACCACCCTTGCGAGAGCTCGTGCAACCGGTCCTACCTCGACGCCGCCGTGTCCATCCACGCCGTTGAGCGCCACTTGGGGGATCTGGCGGTCGAGCATGGCTGGAAGCTACCGCCGCCGCTACCAGGCAGCTCGAAGAGGGTCCTCGTCGTAGGCGCAGGGCCGAGTGGGCTTTCCGCCGCCTACCACCTGGCCAAAGCGGGACACAGCGTGGAGGTCTTCGACGCCGGCGAAGCACCCGGCGGGATGATGCGATACGGGATCCCCGCTTACAGGCTTCCCCGCGAGACTCTCGACACAGAGATTTCCCGGTTGGTCTCCTACGGGGTTTCGATCACCCCCAACCACAAGGTGACCGACCTGGAAGCCGTCAGGCTCGAAGGGGCTTTCGACGCCGTGTTCGTAGCGGTCGGCGCGCAGCTTTCCAAGAAGGTGGACATACCCAACCGCGACGCCGGCCGGATCCTAGAAGCCGTCAGCTTCCTGCGAGACGTAGCAAGCGGCGAACGGCCGGTGATAGGTAGGCGCGTCGCCGTGTACGGCGGGGGCAACACCGCCATGGACGCCGCCCGGACAGCGCGCAGGCTCGGAGCGTCCGAGGCGGTCGTCGTATACCGCAGGACCGCCGACCAGATGAGCGCTCACCCCGAGGAGGCGGCCGAAGCGCAGGCGGAAGGGGTGAAGATCAACTGGTTGCGTACCATCAGCGCGTTTGAGGGTTCCGACCTGCTCGTGGAGGTAATGGAGCTCGACTCGGATGGCGTAGCGCGTCCGACCGGGCGGGAAGAACGCATACCCGCTGACAGCCTGATCCTCGCAGTCGGCCAGGACAGCGACACTTCGTTCCTTCGTTCAGTGCCCGGCGTCGAGCTCAACCGGGACGGCACGGTGGTCGTATCGCAGACGATGATGACCGGCTGTCCCGGCGTCTTCGCAGGTGGCGACATGGTCCCCGCCGAACGGACGGTCACAGTGGGGATCGGGCACGGCAAGAAAGCCGCCCGCCACATAGACGCCTGGCTACGCCGCGACGGCGGTGACGCCCCCGCCAAGCACGATTTGGCCTCGTTCGAAAAACTTCACCTGTGGTATTTCGCCGACGCGGACCGCCGTGCGCAACCCCAAGTAGCACCCGCCGAGCGGCTGTCGGACTTCGCCGAGGTTACCGGCGGTCTGAGCGAAGCGCAGGCGCTCTTCGAAGCCGGCCGGTGCCTTTCGTGCGGGAACTGCTTCGAATGCGACGGATGCCTCGGCGCGTGCCCGGAGGACGCCGTCATAAAGCTCGGCGCGGGCAACCGGTACCGGTTCGACTACGACCGCTGCACGGGCTGCGCCGTGTGCTTCGAGCAGTGCCCTGTGCACGCGATCGTAATGGTCGAAGAGTCCGCCTTGACCGCCGAAGCCTCCGCCTTGACCGCCGAAGAGTCCGGCGCCGAGAAGATGGAGGTCTGTTAGATGACGGTGACGATAGACGGCAACGAGGCTGCGGTGTCGGTCGCTTACCGTCTCAACGAGGTGTGCTCGATCTATCCGATCACTCCAGCCTCTCCGATGGCCGAGCTGGCCGATCAGTGGTCGGCGGAAGCCAGGCCTAACGTCTACGGGACAGTCCCGCAGGTTCTCGAGATGCAAAGCGAAGCGGGCGCCGCGGGCGCGCTGCACGGTGCCCTGCAGGCCGGGGCTTTGGCGACCACGTTCACAGCTTCGCAAGGCCTGCTTTTGATGATCCCTGACATGTACAAGATCGCCGGTGAGCTCACCCCGACGGTGATCCACGTGGCGGCCCGGTCGATAGCAGCTCAGGGGCTTTCAATCTTCGGCGACCACCAGGACGTGATGGCGGTACGCCAGACCGGGTTCGCTATCCTGGGCTCGACTTCGGTCCAAGAAGCCCACGACATGGCGGCGGTTGCGCAGGCGTCGACGCTCGAGTCCCGGGTTCCTTTCGTGCACTTCTTCGACGGTTTTCGAACGTCCCACGAGTTGAGCTCGGTCGAGTTGCTCTCCGACGCTGAGCTGTTGAAGCTCGTGCCAGCCGAAGCGATCCACCCTCACCGCCGGCGGTCTTTGAGCCCGGAACGTCCAGTGATACGCGGCACCTCCCAGAACCCCGACGTGTACTTCCAGGCACGCGAGAGCGTCAACCCCTTCTACGGTGCCGTAGCCGGCATCGTCCAAGCTCAAATGGATCGTTTCGGCGCGCTGACCGGCCGCAGGTACCGGATAGCCGAGTACTACGGTGACCCGCTCGCCGACAGGGTCGTCGTAGCGATGGGGTCGGCTACCAGGACCCTGCAACGCACGGTCGACGCCCTCGCAGGCCGCGGGGAGAAGGTGGGGGTGATCACTTTGCGGCTCTTCCGGCCGTTCCCCGGCGAAGCGCTCCTTGAAGCTCTGCCTGCGTCGGCGCGCCGTGTGGCGGTCCTCGACCGGACCAAGGAGCCGGGGTCGATCGGCGAGCCACTGTTCCTCGACGTCGCGGCAGCGATCGAAGCGGCCGGAGCCACGGGCGGAACCCGCCGCACCGAGGTTCTATGCGGGGGCCGCTACGGCCTGTCGTCCAAAGAGTTCACGCCTTCGATGGCAGCCGGGGTCTTCGCCGAGCTCGGCGCGGACAAGCCCAAAAAGCACTTCACAGTCGGTATCAACGACGACGTGTCCGGAACCAGCATCCAATACGGGGAACGCCTCGACGTCGAAGCCCCGGGGACGCTTCGGGCGGTCTTTTTCGGCCTTGGAGCTGACGGCACGGTCGGCGCGAGCAAGAACACGATAAAGGTCCTCGGCTCGCACGGTTTCTTCGCTCAGGGCTACTTCGTGTATGACTCCAAGAAGTCCGGATCGTGGACGGTTTCGCACCTTCGCTTCGGCAAGGAGCCCATCGACGCCCCGTACCTGGTCGACGAGGCTTCGTTCGTGGGGTGCCACCAGTTCAGCCTCATCTCCCGTCCCGAGGTGTTGGACAGGGCCGCTCCAGGAGCCCGGGTGCTCATCAACAGCCCCTACCCTGCCGAGCAGGTGTGGGAGCACCTCGACAGCACCGTACAGGGAAAAGTTCTCGCCAAGAACCTCGAGTTGTGGACGATTGACGCTGCTCGAATAGCCCGCGAGGAAGGCATCGACGGTCGGGTGAACACCGTCCTGCAAGCGTGCTTTTTCGCGATATCGGGGGTTCTCGACTACCCGAGCGCACTTGAGAGCATCGAGTCGACGGTCAGGAAAACCTACGCCCGCAGGGGTGCAACGGTCGTCGAAGCGAACCTCGCTGCGCTTCGACGAGCCCGCAGCGCTGTCGCAAAAGTCCCCCCAGCCGGGTCGGTCACCTCTAAATATCCCACTCCGGCTCTGGTACCGGCGGGTGCCCCCAGGTTCGTCACCGAAGTCACAGCGCCGATGCTCGCCGGTTTGGGAGACGAGCTTGCGGTGAGCGCCCTTCCCGTCGACGGTACGTGGCCGACCGGCACCGCCGCATACGAGAAGCGAAACATCTCCGAGCTCGTCGCTACCTGGGATCCCGATGCGTGCATCCAGTGCGGCAACTGCGCTTTCGTCTGCCCTCACAGCGTGATCCGGGCGAAGTTCTACGATCGAGCTTTGCTCGAAGACGCCCCTGCAGGGTTCAAGTCGGCGCCGCTTCGAGCTCGGGGTCTTCCGGATACGGCTTATACCCTGTCGGTGTACGTGGAGGACTGCACCGGCTGCGACCTGTGCGTCCAGGCCTGCCCGGTGGACGTCGACGGGAAGGCGAAAGCGATCAACCTCGCCGAGCGGGAGCCTCTCCTAACCGAGGCGAGGCTGTCAAGCGCTTTCTTCGAAAAGCTGCCGGCCCCCGAGCGGCCCCGGGTGGACTTCGCTACGGTGCGCGGAACCCAGTTCCTCACCCCTCTGTTCGAGTTCTCCGGGGCGTGCGCCGGGTGTGGCGAAACCCCCTACTTGAAGCTTCTGTCCCAGCTGTTCGGGGACAGGGCGCTGATAGCCAACGCCACCGGGTGCTCGTCCATCTACGGAGGGAACCTCCCGACCACCCCTTGGACCACGGACAGCTCCGGGCGAGGACCCGCTTGGTCCAACTCCCTCTTCGAGGACAACGCCGAGTTCGGTCTCGGCATGCGCCTCGCCGCCGATCAGCAAACGGCCATCGCCCGCCGGCGTCTGGCGGGCATGCGCGACCGGATCGGAGCAGACCTGGTCGACCAAATCCTCTCCGCCCCCCAGCGCAGCGAGTCCGAGCTCGCCGCCCAACGGCGGCGCCTCGAAATGCTGGCCGAGCGTATCTCGGGGATGGGAGACCCCGACGCTACCGACCTTCGCAGCGTCGCTGATCATCTGGTCCGCCGCAGCGTGTGGATCGTCGGGGGCGACGGCTGGGCTTACGACATCGGCTCCGGCGGCTTGGACCACGTGCTCGCAGCTGGCCGTGACGTCAACGTGTTGGTCCTCGATACGGAGGTCTACTCCAACACGGGAGGCCAGGCGTCCAAAGCGACGCCGCTTGGAGCTACAGCCAAGTTCGCGTCGGCCGGCAAGACAGCCGAGAAGAAAGACCTGGCGTTGCAAGCTATCGCCTACGGAAGCGTCTACGTAGCACGGGTCGCGATGGGCTCCGACCCCCAGCAGTGCCTAAAAGCTTTCAGGGAGGCTGAGGCTTTCGACGGTCCTTCCCTCATAATCGCCTACAGCCACTGCATCGCTCACGGCATCGACATGAGCCAGGGCCTTGCCCAGCAGTACCGGGCGGTAGCGAGCGGCTACTGGCCGCTGGTCCGCTACGACCCTGTCCTACGCGAAAGCAACGGCAACCCATTCCTGCTCGACTCGCC
>JAJZAM010000145.1 GCA_021799445.1 Actinomycetes bacterium | reverse complement strand
GAAGCTTTCGCCGTCAGAGCCAGCTCTCCCCGCCCGGCCTGCTGCGGTCGGCGAGTAGGGCAGGGGGCATCGCATCTGGTACAAGGTGCGTCCCCTGGTCAACCCGATCGACGCCGCGAGGCGGTCATGCTCGGGCCGGGCTTGGTTCACCCACATGTGCACGTGGCCGCCACCGGACTCGGCGATCAAGCCCATCGCTTTGTGCAGAAGGTCCGAGGCGATCGTGTTACCCGGCGTGCGATGGTGAGGGTCGACCACGAACTCCAACGCCCAGCTGTCGGAACCCAAGCTCACCTGGGCGTAGCCGACCGGGTGGTCGTGGCCTTCGTCGGTGGCGACGAGAGCCGCGAAACCGGAGCGCCCACCGCCTACCAGGTCGAGCCAGGCGTGCTCGTCGATAGCAGCGTGACCGTCGGCTATTTCGGCTGCGCACAGCAGGTTGGTCACAGCCTCCACTTCGGCTTCGTCCAAGCTGGTCCTCACCTGAATCCGCACCACGACTCAAGGCTACCGGCAAAGCCGGATCCCGGCGACGCCGGGGACGTTTAGGGAGCGGCGGCGCTCAGGCTCTATCTTGTCGGGGTGGCCAGACCTCGAACGCCCCGGGGACGCGCGTTAGAAACGCGCCGTCGCCTAGCCGAGTGCTATCCGGGCAACGCCCGCGAGCTTTGCGAACTGACCTTCGACACGCCGTTCCAGCTGCTCGTAGCGACGGTCCTCTCCGCGCAGACGACCGACCAGCGGGTCAACTCCGTCACCCCTTCACTGTTCGCCCGTTACCCGTCGCCCGCAGACCTGGCCAGAGCCGACCCCGACGAGCTCGAAGGGATCATCCACTCCACCGGGTTCTTCCGTGCCAAAGCCAGGAGCTTGGTAGGCCTCGGAGCGCAGCTCGACGCCCGCTTCTCCGGCGAGGTCCCCACGGCCTTGGAGGATCTCGTAACCCTCCCAGGCGTGGGAAGAAAGACCGCCAACGTGATCCGAAGCGTAGCCTTCGGTCTTCCGGGCCTAGCGGTTGACACCCACGTCGCTAGGCTCTCGAAGCTTTTAGGGCTTACCGATTCGACCGACCCGGTCAAGATAGAAGCCGACGTGTGCGCCCTGATACCCCCACGCTACTGGGGTTCGTTCGGACTGACCCTCATCCTGCACGGCAGGCGGGTTTGCGTGGCGAGAAGACCGCAATGCGCCGAGTGCGTGCTCGGTGACTTCTGCCCGTCGTCGCAAGTTCCGACCAAAGCGCCGGCTCGTCGAAGACGCGGCGATCCCGAGCAAGCAGCGCCCGAGCAAGCAGCGCCCGAGGTGTGAGCCCCCGAGGCGTCCCGAGCTTTGCCGTGGGCTTCGCCTAATGGTCGAGGAGGCGTTCCAGGCGGCGCTTAGCGGCGCGCAGGGTACGGTCGATCTCGAAAAGCTCCGAGCCGATATCGTCTCGATCGGCCGGGCCGAGCCCGCCGGCTATCTCGGCGATACGGTCGATCAGCTCGTTTAGACGGCTGGAAGCTGAGCTGAGTTCGGCGTTAGTGGCCATAGAGGTACCATCATGGACCAAATGGCCTCTTCCAAAGAACCAGGCGCGTCCCTGCCCGCCAGCCTGAGCGGCGTGCTGCAAACCATCGACCTACGAGGCTGGCGAGGCGACCCCGCTGCGCTCCTGCCGGCCCCTGAAATTGTGGACGACGAGGCCGCAGCCCGGGTCGTCGAGGGCATACTCCAAGACGTCAAGCTGCGCGGCGACGCAGCCGTCCTGGACGCAACGGAACGCTTCGACAAGGTAAGGCCGTCCAGCCTGCGCGTCGAGCCCTCGCAGGTGGCGGCTGCGCTCGAAGAGATCCCACCCGCCCTTCGTCACGCTTTGGAGGTCGCCGCCGGCAACATAACCGAATACCACCGTTCTCAGCTCGAGCGCGACCGCGTGTACGAAAGGGACGGAGTGACGGTCAAAGAGATGGTAAGGCCTGTCGGTCGGGCCGGGCTTTACGTTCCGGGAGGTTCAGCGCCCCTCGCGTCCAGCGTCCTCATGACGGCGTTGCCGGCCAGGGTCGCCGGGGTACGCGAGCTGGCCGTGTGCAGCCCTCCGGGACCCGACGGGCACATCTCGGCTTCGGTGCTCGCCGCTGCGGCAGTAGCAGGAGTCGACGAGGTCTACTGCGTCGGCGGTGCGCAGGCGATAGCAGCGCTCGCATACGGAACCGAGTCCGTTCCCGCAGTGGACGTGATCGTAGGGCCGGGTAACCGTTACGTGGCGATAGCCGAGCGTCTTGTCGCCGGGCAGGGAGCGGTAGGCGTGCCCTCTGCGTTCACCGGCCCATCCGAGGTGGCCGTCGTAGCCGACGAGACGACCGACCCCCGCTACGCCGCTGTCGACCTGGTCGTCCAGGCCGAGCACGGACCCGACGGGCTGTCATATCTGATCACTTGGGTGCCTGAGATCGCCGAAGCGGTAGCGGCTCACGTCGCCCGGATAACGTCCGAGTCGCCGAGACGCCAAGCCATCGAAGAGACCTTCTCCCGGGGCGGCTTCTGCGTGCTCGTAGACGGCCCGGACCAGGCGATGCGGGTAGCCAACTTGATAGCCGCGGAGCACCTCGAGATCATGACCGCCGACGCAGCCCGCCTGGCTGAGTCGGTGACCAGCGCCGGCGCGGTCTTCGTCGGCCCGTGGGCGCCAGCCAGCGTCGGGGATTACGCAGCGGGACCCAACCACGTCCTGCCGACGGCGCGTAGCGCCAGGTTCTCCAGCGCGCTTCGAGTGTCGGATTTTACCAAGCACATACACGTCATCGAAGTGACCAGGGCCGGGCTGGATCGCCTCGCCGCCCCCGTGCAGGCCATCGCCGCGTCGGAAGGTCTCGGGGCGCACGCTTTGTCGGTCGCCATCCGAACGGCCTCGTCGTGAGTTTCCCGGACTGCCGAGCGGACCTGGCGCTGCGCGACGGCTACCACTCGCCGCAGGTCGACGTGGCGGTGAGGCTCAACACCAACGAATCCCCCTACCCGCCCCCCGAAGGCTGGCGCCGCGATCTCGCGTCGGCGATTGACGCCGTCGAGTTCAACCGTTACCCGGACCGGGCCGCCACCGAGCTGCGCGAAGCCCTGGCTCTCTTGCACCGTGTACGCCCCGACCAGGTGTTCGTAGCGAACGGGTCTAACGAGGTCCTGCAGTCGCTGTGCCTGGCCTACGGGGGGCCGGGACGCAAGGCGGCGGTGTACGAACCCACCTACGCTTTGCACAGCCACATCGCACATCTCACCTCCACCGAGGTGGTGCAAGCCTCAAGGCGCGACGACTTCTCCGTCGACGTCGACCTCGTTGCGGATGTCACCTCCTTTTCGAAACCCGACATCACCTTTTTGTGCTCGCCGAACAACCCGACGGGCGACGCGCTCCCGGCGGCTGCGGCTGCTGAGATCCTCGGATTGTCACCGGGGCTTGTGGTCGTCGACGAGGCTTACGGCGATTTCGCCGACTGGTCGGCCGTGTCGTTGGTCGACGACGAGATCCCGTTGGTGGTGACAAGGACCTTCTCCAAGACCTGGGCGATGGCGGCTCTGAGGCTCGGGTACCTCATAGGGCCGGCTCGGGTGGTGTCTGCGCTGGAAAGGGTCGCTCTTCCCTACCACCTGGACGCCTTCAAGCAGATCGCCGGTCGCTTGGCGGTCGCTTACGACGACGAGATGCGCCAGCGTGTCGGCGCGATCGTCTCCGAGCGCAGCCGCCTTCAGAGCGCTCTGGGGGACCTCGACGTCGAAGTGTGGCCCTCGGAGGCTAACTTCTTGCTCTTTCGGCCCGAGAGTCGCAAAGGCGACGAGGTATGGCACGCCCTGGTGGACCGTGGCGTGTTGGTGCGTAACACGGCGAGCTGGCCGGGTCTGCCGTCGGGTTGCTTGCGTGTAACGGTCGGAACCCCACAGGAAAACGACGCATTCTTATCGGCATTGAAGGAGACCCTTTGACCCGCAGCGCCGCACGGTCACGTTCGACCAAGGAGACCACCGTCAGCGTCCGCGTGGACCTCGATGGGACCGGCGCGACAAAAGTGTCGACGGGTCTGCCTTTCTTTGATCACATGCTCACCCAGCTCGGCCGTCACGGCGGTCTCGACCTCAACGTCACGGCTGACGGAGACCTCGAAGTCGACGCCCACCACACCGTGGAGGACGTCGGGCTGGCTCTCGGGGATTGTGTCCGCGAGGCGCTCGGCGACAAGGTCGGGGTGAGGAGGTTCGCGTCGATCGACCTGCCGCTCGACGAGGCCTTAATATCCGTCGCTTTGGACCTGTCGGGAAGGCCGTTCCTCGTCTACGACGTTGACATCGCAGGACGCGCTGATCCCGGCCCCCTTGGAGCTCCCGGGTTCCAGCCGCAGCTTGCCGAAGAGTTCTGGAGGGCTTTCGTCATGACGTCCGGCATCACCATGCACGTGCGCATGCTGTCGGGGCGCAACACCCACCACATCTTGGAAGCGACCTTCAAAGCTGTAGCCCGAGCGTTGCGACAGGCGATCATCGTGGACGGCGACGTCGTACCTTCGACCAAGGGTGTCCTTTGATAAAGGGTGTCCTTTGATAGCTGTCATCGACTACGGCATCGGTAACCTGCGCTCCGCTCACAAGGCTCTTTTGAGTGTCGGAGCCGACGCGGCGCTGGTGAGTGACCCCGACGACGTCGTTTCGGCAGACGCGGTCGTGCTCCCCGGCGTGGGGAACTTCGGCGCCTGCTTGAAAGCGTTGCGCTCGGCCGGACTCGAAGCCGCAGTCCGCGAGGTGGTCGCCGCCCGCCGGCCGTTCCTTGGGATCTGCGTCGGTATGCAGATGCTCTACGAAGGCTCCGAGGAGTCGCCCGACGTTGAGGGCATCGCTGTCCTGCCCGGAGTCGTCAGGCGCCTACCAGATGGGGTCAAAAGGCCGCAGATGCAGTGGAACCGCCTCGACGTGCGCGACCCGTCCGTGGCGTTGCTGGGCGGCCTCGACGCCAGACCGTGGGTGTACTTCGTGCACTCCTACGCCGCTCCCGACGGTCCTGAGGTCGTCGCCACGTGCGAGTACGGCGCCGACGTCGCGGCGGTGGTCGTAGCGCAGTCCGTGTGGGCCACCCAGTTCCACCCGGAGAAATCCGGTCGGGTCGGTCTGCAAATGCTCTCCAACTTCGCTGCCTTCGCCACCCGAGCGGTCCGGTAGTGGACCTCCTTCCAGCTATCGACTTGCGCGGCGGGCACTGCGTTCGGCTACTCGAAGGGGACTTCGCCGCAGAGACCGTCTACGGCGACGACCCGGTGGGAGTCGCCGTCGGGTTCGCGGCGGCTGGAGCCCGGTGGGTTCACGTGGTCGACCTCGACGCCGCTAGGACCGGTGAGGGGTCGAACCGGGCGGTGATAGCCGAGATAGCACGCCAGCTTCGCTCGGCGGGTACCTCCGTACAAGCCGGAGGCGGCGTCCGCAGCTTGCGAGACGCGGGTGAGCTCCTCGAAGCCGGCGTGTCGCGGGTCGTCGTCGGTACCGCCGGCGTGGAGCGGCCTTCGCTGATCGCAGACATCGACCGTCGCTGGCCGGGCCGGGTCGGCCTGGGCCTGGACCACCGCCACGGCGAGGTGCGCCTCAGAGGATGGACGCAGTCAGGCGGGGTGAGCGTGGAGGATCTCGTGCCGGAAGCCCTCGACGCTGGCGCGTCGGCCCTCGTCGTGACCGACATCTCACGTGACGGGACGATGGCCGGTCCGGACCTCGAAGGTCTCGCTTCGGTGGTCGAGCTCGTCGGCCGGCACCGGCCGGGCGCCGGCGGGACGACCAGGCCAGTCAGCGTGATCGCCTCGGGAGGTGTCGGGTCGCTAGACGACGTCACCGCTCTCGCTGCCATCGCAGGTCTCGGTGGGATCATCGCAGGACGCGCCCTGTACGAGAAGCGCCTCGACCTGGCGGCAGCTCTCGCTGTGGTACAGGGGACGTCGCGGTGAGAGCGGTGCGGGTCGTTCCCTGCCTGGACGTCGACGCCGGCCGGGTCGTCAAAGGCGTGAACTTTGCGAACCTCACCGACGCCGGCGACCCTG
>JAJZAM010000144.1 GCA_021799445.1 Actinomycetes bacterium | reverse complement strand
GGGCTTTGAACGGCTCCCTGCCGCAGCGCCGGGCGGCGTCGAAACCGCTGCCGGCCCCCCAGGCTAAGACGCTCTCCGAGTTCGACGCCGGGTCGGGGGCAAGGGCAGTGTCGACAACGATGGCTTTCGCCGTGATGATGCGCAACCTGCTTCGAGACGAGGGGGTAGGCCAGCGGATCGTGCCGATAATCCCCGACGAGGCCCGCACGTTCGGCATGGACGGGCTGTTCAAGGAGGTCGGTATCTACGCCCCGTTCGGCCAGCTCTACGACCCTGTCGACTCGCAGCTCATGCTCTCCTACACCGAGAAGATCGACGGTCAGATCCTTGAGGAGGGTATAAGCGAAGCCGGCGGCATGGCTGACCTGACCGCAGCGGGCACCGCCTACGCCACTTGGGGTCAGGCGATGGTGCCCTTCTTCGTGTTCTACTCGATGTTCGGCTTCCAACGCGTCGGCGACTTGGTCTGGGCTTTCGGGGACATGCGCGGCCGCGGGTTCATGGTCGGCGGCACGGCCGGCAGGACGACGCTCCTCGGAGAGGGACTCCAGCACGACGACGGTCACTCGCTGCTGCTCGCCTCCGCCGTGCCTAACCTGCGCGCCTACGACCCTGCTTTCGCGTACGAGCTCGCAGCGGTGATAGCCGACGGTATCCCTCGAATGTACGGCGAGAACCCCGAGGACATCTTCTACTACATCACCGTCTACAACGAGAACTACCCAATGCCACCCAAGCCCGACGGGGCAGACGACGGGATCATCAAAGGCCTCTACCGTTTCGCCCCGGCGCCGCAAGGCCCTTCGCGCAAGGCTACGATCCTGTTCTCCGGAACGGCCTCGCAGGCAGCTCTGCAAGCCCAGCAGCTTCTCGCCGCCGACCATGACGTCGCAGCGGAACTGTGGTCAGCTACGAGCTACAAGGCTCTGAGGGAGGACGCCCTCTCCGTCGAACGTTGGAACCGGCTGCACCCGACGATGACCCCGCGGCGCTGCTACGTGGCCGAGGCGCTCAGCGAGGCGCCGGGGCCGATAGTGGCGGTCACTGACTTCATGAAAGCGGTGCCAGACCAGATTGCCCGTTGGGTTCCGGGTCATTTCACCCCTCTAGGCACCGACGGTTTCGGCCGCTCGGACACCCGCGAGGCGCTGCGACGCCACTTCGAGACCGACGCTGCGCACGTCGTGGTGGCCGTGCTCGACGGTCTGGTAGCCACGGGCGATGCCAAAGCCGAGGAGGTAGAAAACGCCATATCCCGCTACGGTATCGACCCAGAGTCCGCCGACCCTAGAACAGCCTGAAACCCCGTGTTGCATCTCAGCCAGGACGACGACGCCGACCGCTTGCTTTCCGAGAACCCTCTCGCCCTTCTCATAGGCATGGTCTTGGACCAGCAAATCCCGCTGGAACGGGCTTTCAGTGGGCCTCTAGAACTAAAGCGCCGTCTCGGAGGCGACCTCGACGCCGACCGCATCGCCTGCATGGACCCCGACCGGCTCGCCGCGGTGTTCTCCGAGCGCCCGGCGCTTCACCGCTTTCCCGTCGCGAACGCGAAGCGGGTGCAGGAGCTTTGCCGGATAGTCACCGACGACTACCACGGGGATCCGGCTGCGATATGGAACGAAGCCTCCGACGGAGCCGACCTTTACCGGCGGGTAGCGGCCCTTCCCGGCTTCGGAGCCCAAAAAGCCAAGATATTCGTCGGGCTTCTAGGCAAGCAGCTCGGCGTGGACCTACCGGGCTGGAGGGAAGCCTCCGAGCCGTTCGGCCGCCCCGGCTCTTACATGTCCGTGGCCGACATCGTCGACAGGTCATCCCTGGCACGGGTTCGCCAGTACAAGCAGACCTTGAAAGCCGCTGCTAGCCAGCCCGTGCGCTCCGAAGCGGGAGCCTGAGGCGTGCGGCGATGATCGTCCTAGCTAACGGAAACAGCTGCGAGCTCGCCGATGGCGCGACCCTCGGAGAGTTGATAGAGCTCCTCGGCTTGGGTGCCCGCTGGGTTGTTGCCGAGGTCAACGGCGAGGCGGTGGACCGCGGCGCAATGGTGTCACTCCAGCTTCACCCCGGTGACGCCGTCGAGCTTGTGAGAGCCGTAGCCGGTGGTTGAGGCGGCGGGCAGGCTCCGGCTGGCCGAACGGCGCCTTTATCTGTGCAGCCCGGCCCGGCCCGACCTCGCCGAGTTCCTGGAGGCGTGCATCACCGGCGGGGTTGACATGGTCCAGCTGCGCGACAAGCGGCTCGAAGCCCGGCCGCTGCTAGCAGCGGCGGCCGTTGCTAAAGCTGTGTGCGCCCACCACGACGTGCCGTTCGTGCTCAACGACCGGCCCGACCTGGCGCTCGCCTGCGGAGCCGACGGTGTCCACGTCGGACAGGACGACGTACCGCCGGCCGTGGCCCGTAAAGTGCTAGGCGACGGGGCGATCATAGGCCTGTCGACGCACGCCCCATCAGAGTGGACGGCCGCCGCTGACGAGCCTGTGAACTACCTTTCCGCGGGTCCGGTGAACGCTACCCCCACCAAGCCGAGCCGGCCCGGTACCGGACTCGGTTACCTTGACTTCGTCTCGTCAAGCCCGAGCGGGCAGACGATCCCGTGGTTCGTGACCGGCGGGGCGAACCCTGAGACCGTCGCCGAGATGGCCGCGCACGGCGCCCGGCGTTTCGTCGCGGTCCGCTACCTCACAGAGTCAGCCGACCCTCACAGCTCTGCGAGGGCGCTTCGCCGGGCAATCGACGCTTTCTGGCCCGTGTGAGGCGTCGCTGGCCGGGTCAACTTCCCTGGCGGTCGAGCCAGCCGATCAGCAATGCTACCGCCCTGGGATCGTGGCTTAGACGATGCCCCGCTCCGGGGAGGATCTTAAGCTCGGCTTGCGCCTCCGCGGCGTCGGCGAGAGCCCGGGCGTCTAGGACGTTGACCACCTCGTCTTTCGCTCCGTGGACGAGCAGCACCGGCCGGGGTGGTATCTGCGAGATGAGATCCAACGGTCGTATGTCGCGCAGCTCCCGAGCCCACACTTCCAAGTCCTGCGGGAAGTTCCTGTCTTTGATCAATCCTGCGGCGCGAGCTTGAGCTACGAAACGCCTTGCGTCGGACGCGCGGTCTGCGAAGTCTGCGGGAGCCGAGAACGACGCTACACCCCTTATGCGCGTGTCGAGACCCGCCGCGCACAACGCGAGCGCGCCGCCCGCTGCGAAACCGCACAGCCAGACCGCTGCGACGCCGGGAGCGGCGAGGGTGACCTCGACCGCCGCCTGAAGGTCCCTCAACCATCCAGCCAGTGAAAAGTTCCCGCCGGAGGTAGCAGTTCCCCGGAAGGCGAACGTGAGGACGGTCCATCCGGTGTCCGCTGCTATACGATCGGCGAGTTGGTGGAAGCTGCCGTCAGGGCCGAGCTGACCTTCGCCTGACGGGAAACCGTGGCAGACGAGCAGGCCCTGGCGGGCGCCGCCAACCGCTGACGTCGAAGGGAACGCCACGTAGGCCCCGAGGTTTATGCCGTCGACGGTGATGACGAACTCGCCCTGCTTATCGGGGATGCCTTCTCGAAGGGACTCCACGCTCATAGCCTCGCGTTGGTTGTTTGTTTAAATTTTTGCCGGACTGTGCGCAACGTAGGAGCGTGCATCAAAGCACCCCGAGCGCGAGATTGGGGTCACCCGTAAGCGACCCCAATCTCTTTCGACTTCTGGATGGTACGAGGCAACAGGTTGAAACTGCCAGGCGGGACCATTTCCTGACCCTGTTTGCCCGGGTAACTGGTGGGATTCACCAGAAGGCCCAGCGACCGACTAGCGGCCAGTCACCTCCGAGGTCCCAGTACTTCGACTTATCAGCTGGACCACCTCCTTTCCTCGGTAAGGCCAATATTAACCGGATCTTGGGGCAAGTCCAAGCTTTTGCGACGCCGCAGCGATCCGGCTAGATCCCGATGCGCTGCGCTAGGAGCTCCCTGTGGTAGGTAGGGTCGCCGAAAAGCAGCTCGGAGCTCTTAGCCCGCTTGAAGTACAGGTGAGCGGGATGCTCCCACGTGAAGCCGATACCGCCGTGGATCTGGATGTTCTCGGCTGTGGCGTGGAAGTAAGCCTCCGAACAGTAGGACTTGGCGAGGCTGGCTACCACCGGAAGCTCGTCGCTGTCCTCGGCGGCAGCCCAGCCGGCGTAGTAGGCGGCGGACTTCGCCGACTCGACCTCTAGAAGCATGTCGGCGCACTTGTGCTTGATCGCCTGGAAGCTGCCGATCGGACGTCCGAACTGCACCCTTACCTTCGCGTACTCGACGGCCATCTCGAGCACTTTCTGTGCCCCACCGACCTGCTCAGCGGCCAAAGCGACGGCGGCAAGGTCCAGCATCTTCGACACGGCCGCCCAGCCCTGCCCTTCGGTGCCGACGAGACGGGCGGGTGTAGCGTCGAAAGTCAGTTTCGCCTGCTTGCGGGTCTGGTCCATCGTGGACAGCGACGTGGCCTGGTATCCGGGGGCTCCTTTTTCGACAGCGAACACCGACACGCCGTTGACCGAGCGCGCCGCTACGAGAACCACGTCGGCAGCGTGACCGTCGAGCACGTAGAGTTTCTCGCCGCTTAGACGCCACTGGCCGTCAGAGTCGCTGGCCGTTACCGTCACACCCTCCTCGTCCCAGCGCCCGGAAGCCTCGGCCAGAGCTACCGTGGCGACCTTCGAGCCGTCCGCGATGGAAGGCAGGTAGGCCGCCTGGGCCGCCTCGTCCCCGCTGACCATGAGCAGGTTGGCGGCGAGCGCCACCGACGAGAAGTAGGGGGCGCAAAGCAGGGCCCTGCCCATCTCCTCGAGCACGACGACCAGTTCGACATAGCCGAAGCCGGATCCGCCGAAGCGCTCCGGTATGGTCAGGCCCTGCAGCCCGAGCTGGTCCGCCATCTGGCGCCACACGGCCTCGTCGTAACCGTCTTCTGTCTCCATGAGACGGCGCACCTCGGTCTCTGGCGACTTGTCTTCCAAGAACCGCCGAACCGCTTTGCGGAGCTCTTCCTGCTCTTCACTGAAGGCGAAATTCACGGGTGACGTCCTCTTTTCGTCTGCGGGTTTGGTTTGCTGACCGGCCATGAGCCGGGCTGAGCGTCGCTGTCAGCCTTCGCTGCGCTAACTATTTCTAGCCCATAGTGTGGTGTTGATGCACTACGAAGACTCCAGGCTGGAACTTCATCGCGTCGTCGTAGGCCCGATGGACAACAACGTGTTCGTTCTGCGTTGCAAGCGAAGCGGCGAAGCGGTCCTGATAGACGCAGCGAACGAACACGAAATGCTACTCGAGATGGCCCAGCGGCTGGGCGTCCGCCGGGTTCTGGAAACCCACGGGCACTGGGATCACATCCAGGCCGTGCCGGCGGTTCGCGACGCGGGCTACGAGGTGGGTGTCACAGCGGCGGACGCTTCGATGCTTCCGTCTTACGACTTCGTCATCGCCGATGAGACTGTGATCAACGTGGGAGACCTGCACCTTCACGCGATCGCCACCCCAGGGCACACGCCCGGGTCTGTGTGCTTCAGCCTTGAAGAGGCGGCGCTGCTGTTCAGCGGCGACACCCTTTTCCCTGGCGGCCCGGGCAACACCAGCCTCGAAGGCGGCGATTTCGACACGATCATCGCTTCGATCGATCGACGGCTTTTCGCCGCTTTGGACCCTTCGACGATCGTCCTTCCGGGCCACGGCGACGACACGACGCTCGGCGAGGAGATGCCGCACCTCGACGAGTGGGTCGCCAGGGGCTGGTAGGCGGCCGGTTGAGGCTGTCAGGTCCCGGTGAGAGGGTGGCGGGGAGCGTCGACTAGGTCCAGTCCTTCCGGGAGCCCCTCGACTTGCACGCTGTCGCCTTCGACGGTCACGGTGACCCGGGCTCCGGCTAAGGGGATGCCCCCGACCCTTAGACGCTTGACCTGATCGGGCAGCGTAGGGTGTAACCACACCTTTCCGCGTGGCACCCACGGGTCGAGCCTGAGGAGCGTGCGTAGCATGAGAAGAGGCGACGCAGCGGACCACGCTTGGGGAGAGCACGCGGTCGGGTAGGG
>JAJZAM010000143.1 GCA_021799445.1 Actinomycetes bacterium | reverse complement strand
GCCCGCCAGAAAGGAAACCGACCCAAGACCAACAAGCCCTAAACCAACCAGGGGCGAGGACTTTTTCCTGGCCACCAGCGAGGACAACAAACTGGCCGTTGACAGCCACGGCGTTCCTCGAGCTCGCGTCCTGGCTGTGTCCGAGCTTGCTTAAGCGGCCACCCGACCCAGGCAGCGGATTCGCCGTCGAAGACCGATAGCTAGGCGCCGGGGTGGGGCCGCTCGACTCTGACGATGACCCGTGAACCGGCTGGCCAGGCGGAGGTGTCCAGGTGGTCGGTGATCTCGGCCACCCAGGCGCCTTCGCGGATGGTGCCGCATCCTTCGACCGCTTCGGCCCAGCCGCCGCCCGCGCCTCGGCCCTCGCCGCCGCCCGCCCCGCACGCAAAAGCGCCAGATGCGCTTCTGTGACCCGCTCCTGCACTCTCCACGCGGTGGGCGTAGACGCCACCGGCCCGAACAGACCCGGCTTCTTGCGCAGCGAACGCAGCTCGCTCCGCGAGTCCGTCCCGTCAATGATCGCCACGGCCACATCGCCCAGCACACTGCCCGGGGTGGGTGCTCCGGCGGGCCGGCGCCGCCACGACGGACGGATGGGCGCGACAAAACGGCCGGGGGCCCCGCCGCTTCGCTTCTAGTCGCTGCTGTCGAGCTTGTGCTCACCCTGGGATGGGGAACATTCCCCCCGTGTGCTCAGGGCTGGTGTCGGAGGGGGGCCTTGCCCAGCTGCGACACAAGAAGCCGTATTCCAACTCAGTCCTTCGGCAGGACTGAGCGGCTCTGCTGTTATACCGGTCATACTAGGAGCATGAAGACAGCCGTGTCCCTGCCGGATGACCTCTACGAGCGTGCCGAGCAGGCGGCCCAGCGGCTGGGCGTGAACCGCTCCCAACTTTACGCACGAGCTCTGACCAAGTACCTCCAAGACATCGGCCCGGACCCCGTGACGGACCGACTCAACGAACTGGCCGCCGAACATGCCAAGGAACGCACGGCCCCCGAATCATCGGCGGCGGCTCGTTCGATGATCGACTCCGGCGGCTGGGAGTGGTAGCGCGCGGAGAAATCTGGTGGATCGACTTCGGCATCCCAGTGGGTTCGTCGCCCGGATACCGCAGGCCAGCCGTCATAATCTCCTCCGACCGCTTCAACCGGTCTCGAATCAACACAATGATCGTGGCGGCGATCACGTCGGACACTCGGCTCAGCCGTGAGCCGGGGAACGTGACGCTGCCAGACGACCTGCTGCCCAAGCCTTCCGTCGTCAACGTAACAGCCCTATTCGCCGTGGATCGCAACCAACTGGTCGACCACGTCACGGACCTCCCCGCTCTTGAATCCAGGGCGCTCGACGACGGTCTTCGACTGGTCCTCGGCCTCTGACAGGCCATCGAGACAGGCGAAGGTCGCACCTGAGACCCCCGCCCCGTTGCCGGAGGGTCGTGCGGGTTCAACTCGGTGTCGGAGGGGGATCCGTACTCGACGCCCACGCTGGTGCTTCGGACGGAGCTGGCGCTGGCAGGGTGAGCAAACCGGCGAAGGGCGCTATGCCCGGCGCCCGAGCCAGCGCACCATCACCCCGAGCTCCTCGGCTACCCGAAACTCCGGGTCGCCAGTGACCACCGGGCAGGCGAGCACCGACGCCGCGCCGGCGGCGAAGGCGTCGGCATAGCTGAGCCCTCCCCGCGCCTTGATGGCCGCCGCCCGGCGCACGAGGGTGTCGTCGATGTCGATCCAACGAACTGGTACTCCGCCGGGCCGATGCTGCGCCCGGAGGTTCGCCCACACCTCGTCGGCAGCTCCGGCGCCGGAGGCGCGTTCGAGGATGTACGCGACCTCACCGAGGTTGACGAGCGTCATCCAGGGCTCACCGATTCGCAGGATCTCCTCGACGTCGGCCCCGCCAGGCTCGTCGCTGAGGAAAGCGAGCACTGCGTGGGCATCGAGGACGACGCGATCAGCCATCCTTGCGCTTGCGATCCCGGGCGCGCTCCTCCAGCAGCATCGTCGTCAGCTCGCCCCCCTTGAAGCGCCCGCGCAGCTGCTCGACCGACAGGAGTGGCTTGGGGATGAGGTCGCCGTCGCGCTCCAGCCACACGACCTTCGTGCCTGGCGGGAATCCGTACCGGTCGCGCAGTAGCTCGGGGATGGTGACCTGGCCCTTCGGATTGACCGTGGTGATCATCGGTATTACCTCCGCAATCAATGTACTACTGAAGAGGTATTGTGGTGATAGATACCGTTCGCGGGTCCGCGACCGGATTGGCGTCCGTGATCTGAGGTGAGCGAGGTCCCGGTTCGAAGGGCCAGGTCCTCCCCTCGCAGGGAGACAGACTGCCACGTAACATTTCCGGCAGTCAACGACGAGGGGGGCCTATGGACCGTTACTTGAAGGCCATCTCGCGAGCGACTCGCTGGACCTGGTCCGGTGTCGACGGGTTCCGCGGTGCCGCGCGGTACGCGATGGCGGTCCTGATCTGGTCTGCGGCGGTCCTGTGGATCGCTGCGCTCATGGTCGTCGCCACCGGCGGCCTCGTCACCGACGCCGCCAAGAGCGGGCGCGCCACCCTCGCGCTGAAGCATCGGGTGTCCAACGCCGAGCGTGCCCACCGAGGTGCCATTCGAGAAGCCGAGGCCGAGCTGTCGCGCTGCCAGACCGCTTACGACCGGGAGGTGGCTGCCGCCAAACAGCACCTCGACGCGCTGTGCGACGCGAACGGCAAGCGGCTCGGCAAGTGCCACGGCGTCACCTTGGTCGAGCGCATGATCGCCACCCCGCAGGGCACCGCCTCTCTCATCGGTGCGAGAGCAGGCGTGGACACCGCCGGCAACTTGGCGGTGACGAAGTGGGCGACGCTCACGCGCACGGTCGCCGGTGGGCTGGTGGCCGGACCGGTGGGGGCGGTCGTGGGAGGGGTGGGGTTCAAGAAGACCAAGAAGATCGACGCGCGCTAGCTCTTCCTGCACATCGAGGCGCCCACGCTGTCGTGCGTGGTGAAGTGCCCGCCGGACGCAGGGGCGCGGGTCCGGTCCTTTGCCGTCGCGGTCAACACCGCAGCGTCACGAGCGGCGATCGGGGAGCCGCAGCGAACCCGGAGAATCCGGGAGGCAGAACAGCGGCTCGCGATGGCGTAGGCCGCCCGTGGTCCGATCGATGCGGCTCAGCCCAGGGCTCAGGAGATCTCCTCCAACCTACGGCTGTTGGCAGGCATCGACTCCGCACGAAGAGAGCTGGAGTCGTACCGCAAGTCGAAGTCACCACAGCCCGCGATGCCGGGGTCAACCTCGTTCGGGAAGGACAAACTCTCCGGCTGACGGCGATCATCAGCATCACGCCCACACTGGTCGTCCTCCCGAGGGCATTGCAGTGGCAAAGATGGAATACGACCAGTCACGACCGTCGCAGGAGAGCCTCAACTTCGCTCGCGCCGCAGCTATAATCACAACCGGTCGTGGAAGCAGCCGGGCTTCCTCCGTGACCGACCGAGCCATCTCCAGAAGGGTTGGGTCAGCGGGCAAGTAGACGCACCCGTGGTCGTACGCGTTGGTCCTGTCAGTCCGGACAACGCGCCCAACAATCTGGCGGAACGAGAGAAGCGTGAGGCGATTGGTCAGGTACACGACAGCTCTGAGTCGTGGGATATCGACTCCCTCGGAGACCATGTTCACTTCGACGATCCATGGCTCGTGAGAGGCGCGGAAGAGCCGTAGGGCGTTTGCCGGCTCTGGATCATCAGGGTCGTGCAGCCTGGAGCAAGCGACGATCGGACGCCGTCCCAGTAGGTTCTGGGCCATGTACGACGCGACTTCATCGGCGTGATCGCAATCGATACAGACGACCAGCCTGCCGGCATCGCGGTCGCCCTGCTTGCGGAGCGCGAGTAGGTATTGGTTTGCGTCCTCCAGCAGCTTCCCCGCGACAGAGCCGTCTCCCATCCATTCGATGGCGGCACGGAAACGTCGCCGCTCACCCACCTGAGTGACTTCGGTGTCGTCGAAGCTCACCGAATGTACGACTCCGTCCTCGGTGCGAAACGTCGTCTGGCCCCGGGCCTCGACGAACTGGATCGGCCTGCACACGCCTTCTTCGATCGCTTTGTCATAGCCGTAGCGGAAGTGCGGTCGGGCGCTTCCTCCCTCGGAGTGGACGAAAATGATCGGAGTTCGATCGGTTCGAAACGGCGTCCCCGACATAGACAGGATGCCCCAAGCCCCGTTGGCGAACGCTCCCTGCGCCGACGCACCCCACGCTCCATCGGTCCCTGCGTGGTGGACGTCATCGAAGATGACGAGCGTCCGGTGCCCTGGATCCGTGGCGTGCGCGAGGAACATCTCAGGGAAACGGAATAGCGACTGATAGGTGATGATCGCCCCCAACCAGGGGTTGCCAATCGGGTCGACTGGGCGCCAGTCCCGCCGCGTCCGCAAGGGCAACGTCGGCGTGTCGGTCGAGCCTGCTGAGGCGGCACGCTGCCACCCGTCTGCGATAGCAAGCGAAGGAACGACGATCACGACACGGGAGACATCGCCTTTCTTCACAAGCTCATAGGCGACTTCAAGTCCAATGCGCGTCTTTCCCGATCCTGGGCACGCTTCAACGAGGACGGGTTCATTTCCAATCACCCGGAGCACGACAGACATCGCTGCCGTCTGCCACTTACACATCGCATCTTTGCTCGGAGCTATCTGATCCACATCAAAATGCACCTCAACGGCTTTCTGAGGGTCGCTTCCCTTGCGGAGGTTGCAAGATCCGCAGAGAGCCTGAAGGTTCTCCAGCGTGGTTGGGCCTTCACGGCTCCACGGCACAATGTGGTCGCCTACCATGAGGTCGAATGGAATAGCCCGACCGCACAGCTTGTAGACGCAACCTTGCACGTGCCAGGACCACCAATCGTCTTGGCGCGAAAAATGCCGACGGGGATCACGCATCAAAGGAGGCGTAGTCATCGCGGTCGTCAGGACCCCTTGACCCTTTGGCCCTGACCGACGCTGCCGTGCTCATCCACGGACACACTCCCTCGCGGGAACCGCTCGGGCGGCTGGCGGTATCGGCGGTAGAGCGTCTGCCACGGGATGCCGACCAGCGGAGCAATCTCGCGCCAGGGGTGGCGTTCAGGTCGCGCCCACACCGCCGACCAGACGGCTTGGTGGAAGGCCAGCTCGGCTTGGCGGCGGGCTGCGGCGAGGGCCTGCAGGCGTTCGCGCGCGTCGCCGGCCGCCTGCGCTGCGAGGCCCCAACGGAACATGGCATTGGTGGCCTCGCCGGCCTGCTCGGCCAGCAGTGCCGTGTCCCGCTACATCGCGAACTGGCTGCTCACAGGACCGAGCTTACTCCGGCTGTCTCACATCCGCGACACGCTAGTCAAAAACGAGCTCGAACCCCTTGTTCTTATGGCGGACGGTGCTCGACCGGCCAACTCGGCCAGAGCGTCCCAGCTGAGCCGATGACGGCAGAGGAGATCCGGGCGCTGATAGGAGGGGTGCAGCAGGCGCTCGAGAAGCTCGCGAACGCCGGACCCGAGATGAAAGCCGCCCTGCACAAAGGGCTCGGGGTGACGCTGACGTGCGACCCTAAGACGGGCCGGACTCTCGTCGAATCCCGCCCGTGTGCTCAGGATCGTGTCGGAGGGGGACTCGCCCACCTGCGACACGCGAGACCGTGTTCGATCTCGCGTCGCTGACATAGCGAGATGGCGGTCGGGTCACCGCTGTCAACTGCCACATACAATATCTTGTATGATGGGTGGGAGTGTTGAAGAGGCTCACCTCTCTGGGGGTCATCGCTTGATGACATCCGGCGGTTCCCTGAGAACGCCCGGCGCCGGGCCGGGTACCAACTGGATCGGGTACAGCACGGTCTCGATCCCGACGACTGGAAGCCGATGTCCTCGATCGGATCGGGCTGCCGCGAGATTCGTGTCAGAGACAAGGACGGAACCTTCCGGGTGTTCTACGTCGCCACTATCGACGAGACGGTGTATGTCCTGCACGCCTTCCAGAAGAAGACCCAGAAGACCTCGAAAGCGGATCTGGACCTGGCCAAAC
>JAJZAM010000142.1 GCA_021799445.1 Actinomycetes bacterium | reverse complement strand
ACGTGGAAGCGCTCCGCTTAGAGCCAGCTGTGCGTGTGCGTTACGTCGAGTCCGCCGGTGCGCTGGGCCGGCCGCACCTAGTCATCCTCCCCGGCACCAAGACGACCGTCGCCGACCTGCGCTGGCTTGCGGGCAGCGGCCTAGCGGCTGCGATCAAGGCTCTCGCTCACCACGGGGGCGCAGCGGGCACGACGACCGTCCTCGGCATCTGCGGCGGCTATCAGATGCTCGGGTACGCCATCACCGACACGGTGGAGGAGCCGGGGGGTTCGCGAATGGAAGGTCTCGGCCTGCTCGACGCGGAGACCGTCTTCGAGGAGACCAAGCTGACCAGGAGAGTGTCAGGCGAATCTTTAGGCGAACCGGTCGCCGGCTACGAGATCCACCACGGTCGCACCCTGCCCCTGGCGCAGGGGGGCCCGCGGGCGGCGTGGATAACAACCCAGCACGGCCCCGAGGGTCTTAGGAGCCCTGCGGGGAACGTGTGGGGAACGTCGGTCCATGGCCTGTTCGAGTCGGACAGCTTCAGGCGGGCTTTCCTGTCCGAGGTGGCGCGCCGCAGCGGCCTCAGCTGGGATCCAGGCGACGCCGTGTCGTTCAGCGGGGCAAGGCAAGCCCGCTTCGACATGATCGCCGACGCCTTAGAGGAGCATCTCGGTTCGACGAAGATCACAGACCTCATAGACGGAGCGACAACATGATCTTGTACCTGACCAATGCGCCGAGCGAGATACTCGCCTTGCGCTCCATCGTAGAAGGCCTTCCCGACGGCTTCCCCGAGCTGCGTGCCGCCGACGTGACGACACTTCGGG
This sequence comes from Actinomycetes bacterium, assembly GCA_021799445.1. GTDB lineage: Bacteria > Actinomycetota > Acidimicrobiia > Acidimicrobiales > Palsa-688 > JAJZAM01. The sequence continues at coordinate 5,240 of JAJZAM010000142.1, read as the reverse complement.
AGGTTCCGTCGCTCGACGGAGTCACGATCGTCGCGGTCCGCCTGCTCGGAGGAGCGGACGCCTGGCGGGCGCAGCTAGGCCGGTTGCGCTCCGAAGCCGACACGCGAGGAGTGCCGCTGCTCGCCTTTGGAGGCGAGTCAGCACCTGACGCCGAGCTGACAGCCATCTCTAACGTTGCGAGCGCGACGGTCGCTCAGGCTTTCGAGTACCTGGTCCACGGCGGGCTGCGCAACTTCGAACAGATGCTCAGGTTCGTGTCAGACACGTTGAACATGACCGGGTTCGGTTTCGACCCGCCCGTCGAAATCCCCGTGACCGGCGTCTACTACCAAACCCCCGAGCCTTCCGGCCCGACGGTGGCTGTGCTGTTCTACCGTGCACACCTGATCGCCGGTAACACGACGTTCGTGGACGACTTGTGCGAGGCGATCGAGTCGCAAGGCGCTGGGGTGGTAGCGGTGTGGACTTACTCGCTGCGACCCGACGAGCAGGGGGATGTAGCAGCCCTCAGCCTTCTGCGCGACCTGAAACCGGACGTGATAGTGACGACAGTGCTCGTGTCGGGCTCCGCCGGCGACGACGGCCTGTGCTGGGACGCGTCGGCTATCGGGTCGATCGGCGTCCCGGTCCTCCAGGCGATCACGTCCACCTCTTCGAGGTCCGCATGGGAGGAGTCGTCAGGAGGTCTCGCGCCTATAGACGTAGCGATGAGGGTGGCGATACCCGAGTTCGACGGTAGGATCATCGCCGTTCCCTTCTCGTTCAACGAGGAGGTCGACGACGAGACCGCTCTTGGTACGTCGGTCAGCGCCTACCGCAGCGTGCCCGACAGGGTGAGCCGGGTGGCGGGAAGCGCCGTCAGGCTGGGACGCCTCCGCCGCACCCCCAACGACAGGAAAAAAGTGGCGGTAGTGCTGTCGGCGTATCCGACCAAAAGGGCCAGGATCGGAAACGCTGTAGGCCTCGACACCCCCGCGTCGGTCGTCGAGCTCCTCGAAGCGATGCGGCAGGCAGGTTACAACGTCAGCCGGGTGCCGAGCAGCGGCGACGAGCTGATGGGAGAGCTGATCGACGCCATGTCCTACGAGTCGGACGCCCTGACCGCCGAGCAGCTCGCCGGCGCAGCCGGACGCATCAACCAGCAGCGGTACTCGTCTTGGTTCGCCAGTCTGCCCGACGCGCTCAGAGCCTCGCTTCAGGCCGCGTGGGGCCCGGCGCCGGGCGGGGTTTACGTTGACCCGTCTTCGGGGGACCTTGTCTTCGCCGGGCTGGACTTGGGTAACGTGTTCGTCGCTGTCCAACCCCCGCGGGGTTTCGGAGAGAACCCGGTGGCGATCTACCACTCGCCTGATCTGCCTCCGACGCACCATTACCTCGCTTTTTACAGATGGCTGGACACGGTGTGGGGCGCGGACGCCGTCGTCCACGTCGGCAAGCACGGCACGCTGGAGTGGCTGCCCGGCAAAGGGGTAGGCCTGTCCGGATCGTGCTGGCCCGACGTCGCGCTCGGCGACATGCCACTGGTGTACCCGTTTATCGTCAACGACCCAGGCGAGGGAACGCAGGCCAAACGGCGTGGTCACGCGACCATCGTCGACCACCTTCTGCCGCCGATGACACGCGCCGAGACATACGACGACATCGCCCGACTCGAAACTCTCCTCGACGAGCACGCCCAGGTAGCGGCTCTCGACCCGTCGAAGCTGCCTGCTATTAGGGCCAAGGTGTGGGATCTTCTCGTGCGTTCCTCCCTGCACGAGGATCTCGGAGTGGACGCCCCTCCGCAGGCTGACGAGTTCGACGAGCTGATCAACCACGTCGACGGCTACCTGTGCGAACTGAAAGACGCGCAGATCAGGGGAGGTCTGCACGTCCTCGGCCATATACCGCAGGGTCAGGCCCGGTTGGACCTGCTCGCAGCCCTGACACGCCTGGCCCAGCCGGGCGTCCCTTCCCTGCGGGAGGCTGTCACCGGGCGCCTGTCGGCGGATGCTGAACTGCCGGCGGAGGGTGAAGTGCTGGCGGAGGGTGTGGCGTCTCCTTCCGCTAGAAGCGCCGTTGACAGGGTGGAAGAGGAGTGCGTGGCCTTGCTGGCAGGCGACGCCGAACCACGAAGCGACGACGAGCGGGCGGTGCTCGACTGGGTCAGGTCGACCCTAGGACCGGCCCTCGACGCCACCCCCGACGAGATCTCGAACGTCCTGGCCGCCCTCGAAGGGCGTTGGGTGCCGCCCGGCCCTAGCGGGGCGCCGACGCGGGGGATGGCCCACGTATTGCCCACCGGGCGCAACTTCTACTCGGTTGACCCCAAAGCACTTCCGAGCCGGCTGGCATGGGAAGTCGGGGTCAAGCTCGCCGACGGCGTGATCAGAAGGCACTTGGAGGAAGAAGGCCGGTACCCCGAGCGGGTCGGCATCGTCGTGTGGGGTACCGCGGCCATGCGCACCGGCGGTGACGACATAGCCGAAGCTTTGGCGCTTCTCGGGGTGCGACCCCGCTGGGCGGCCGAGTCGGGGAGGGTGACCGGAGTGGAGCTGATCCCAGACTCCGAGCTGGCAAGGCCGCGAGTCGACGTCGTCGTGAGGATATCGGGGTTCTTCAGGGATGCTTTCCCGCACCTGATCGCCCTTCTAGACGAAGCCGTGGAGCTCGCCGGCTTCGCGGACGGCGACCCGCGGATCTTCGGCGCCAAGCCGGGTGCTTACGGCTCTGGGATCCTCGCTCTCCTCGACAGCCGGGACTGGCGCAACGACGCTGACCTCGCCGACGTGTACAGCGCGTGGAGCGGCTTCTCCTACGGCCGGGCGGGGATGGGCGTGCCGGCGGAGGCGGCAATGAGACGTGTGTTCTCGAGGATCGACGTTGCCGTCAAGAACCAGGATAACCGCGAGCACGACATTTTCGACTCCGACGACTACCTACAAGATCACGGTGGGATGATCGCAGCCGTGCGGGCTCTGTCCGGGCGGGCTCCCAAGGCGGTGTTCGGCGACACGGCCAACCCGGCGGCTCCCCGGACGCGCAGCCTCGACGAGGAGGCGGCCCGGGTGGTCAGAACCCGGGTTGTTAACCCCAAGTGGATCGACGCCATGACCCGCCACGGCTACAAAGGGGCTTTCGAGATGGCCGCTACCGTCGACTACCTGTACGGCTATGACGCCACGGCGGGTGTTGTCAAGGACTGGATGTACGAGAAGGTCACCCAGGCGTACATAGCCGACCCTGCCGTGCGAAAGTTCTTGGAGCAGTCCAACCCGTGGGCGTTGCGGCAAATGGCGGAACGGCTGCTAGAGGCGGTAGAGCGCGGCCTTTGGCGGGCCTCGGACGAGTCCCTCGCCGTGCTGCGCTCCGCTGTGCTCGAAGGTGAAGGCTGGGAGGAGGGAAGGTGAGCCGAGCCGGGTTGACTTTGCCTTTCAGCGCGGTCGTCGGCCAGGACGACGCCAAGCTGGCCTTGATCCTCTGCGCGGTCGACGCCGGGATCGGGGGGGTGCTGCTGAGAGGTGACAAAGGCTCGGCTAAGACGACCCTGGCCCGAGGCTTGGCGGACCTACTTCCCGGCGGCGCTCCGTTCGTGGAGCTACCGGTGGGTGCGACGGAGGATCGCCTCGTCGGTACTATCGACATCGCGTCGGCTCTCACCGGCGGGGAAGTCCGGTTCGCGCCTGGCCTGCTCGCGTCGGCTCACGGCGGTGTGCTGTACGTGGACGAGATCAACCTCCTCCCTGACCATCTAGTAGACGTGCTCCTCGACGTGGCCGCCAGCGGGGTGAACCGCGTCGAGCGAGACGGTGTCTCCCACGTGCATCCGACGAAGTTCGTGCTGGTCGGATCCATGAACCCCGAGGAGGGCGAGCTACGCCCCCAACTGCTCGACCGTTTCGGTCTGGCCGTCGACGTGAAAACTCCCGCAGGACCGGGCGCGAGGGCGTTGGCGCTGTCCCGGCGCCTCGCTTTCGACTCCGACCCCGAGGGGATTGTCCTCTCCCACAGCGATGAGCAGGCGGACCTGGCCGCCCGTCTGGGATCGGCCCGTCCGGCTCGTATCGGAGACGACATGTCCAACCGGGTGGCCGAGCTGTGCGAAGCGGTCGGGGCTCAGGGGTTGAGAGCGGACCTGGCCATATGCAGGGCGGCGGCCGCCCTGGCCGGTTGGGAAGGTCGAAGCAAGGTGTCAGCCGCAGACGTCAGGCGGGTAGCGCCGCTTGCTCTCGCCCACCGTGCGCACCACGACCCTCTCGCGGACCCGTCCTACGCTCGGGAGGAGATCGACAAAGCGCTCGACGAGCACCTAAGCGACGGCGGCTCAAGCCAAGCCGGGCCCGCCAGCGAAGAACAGGCCAGCGAAGAACAGGCCAGCGAAGAACAGGCCAGCGAAGAACAGGCCAGCGAACAACAGGCCAGCGGAGAACAGGCCAGCGAACAACAGGCCGGGCCGGAGGTTCCGGGAGGGCCGCCCGGCGGCGGCCAGGCAGGCGACGGTACCGGCTCGCGGCTCGAACCTCAGGCCGGCGCCGAGGGTCCGCTTAGCGCCGACCTTGCAAGGGCGCTCAGCCGGGCGGCGGACCAGAGGCTCGAACGGGCGTCGCGTACCTCGGCAGGCCGGCGCGCACCCGCGCCGGCCGCACGGGGAAGACTGGTAGGTGACCGGGTTCCCGACGGGCCGGTGCAGTCCGTCGCGGTCGTGGCGACGGTTCGTGTGGCGGCTTCAAGGAGGGCCGGCGCGCCGGGCGGCGCACAAGCAGCCCCGGACGGGACAACCGGGACGGACGGGACGGATATGACGGGCCGGCTGGTGAAGGCTTCAGACGTGCGCGAGGCGCTGAGGGAGCACCGGACGGCCAACCTGATCGTGCTGGCCGTCGACGCATCAGGGTCGATGGGAGCGCCACGACGGGTAGAAGCGGCGAGGGCTGCTGTGCTGTCGCTCCTACGTGACGCTTACCAGCGCAGGGACAGGGTCGCGATGGTCAGCTTCCGCGCCGAGCGCGCCGAGGTCCTCCTGGCTCCCACGGGAAGCGTGGAGGTCGCAAAGGCCCGCCTTTCGGTCATCGGCACGGGCGGCCGAACCCCGCTCGGGGAGGGTATCCGGACGGCCCTGTCGACTGCGACGTCACGAGGGGTCGGGGGGGACTACAGGCCTCTCATGGTGTTGGTGACCGACGGCAGGGCGACGTCGGCGGCCGGTGGAGCCGACCCGTGGGGTGACGCCATCGAAGCGGCGGCGAGGGTTGCGACCGCTA
>JAJZAM010000141.1 GCA_021799445.1 Actinomycetes bacterium | reverse complement strand
TGGACGTCGACGCCTTCCTCCACGGCTACGACCAGGTGCTGGAGCACTTCGACTTCGGGTCGTGGGAGCTCAAATGGCGCCAGGAGATCCCCGGCCCTAACTGGAAGGTGGCCTACGACGGCTACCTCGACTTCTACCACCTGCCGTTCCTGCACAGGAACACCTTCGGGCCTGACATCTCCAACAAAGCCCTCTACACGTCTTGGGGCCCTCACCAGCGGGTGCAGCGTCCGGACCCGAAACTGCTCGAATTGGTCGACAAGCCAGAGGAGGAATGGAGCATCGACATGATGGACGGCGGGGTGTGGACGATATTCCCGCACATCTCCTTCGCCGGCGACCACAGCGGCGGCATGTTCTCCCAGCTGTTCCCCGGGCCGACCTGGGACCGCTCGCTGACCGTGCAGAGCTGGTTCGTGCCTACCAAGGAAGTGGAGATCACCCGCCGGTCCAATCTGGTCCCCGAGGACACGGAGAACGGCAGCGCCGAGCAGCAGGCTTTCATGCGTCACGTCGTCGAGGACGAGGACTACTACACGGGGCTGCGCTTGCAGAAGGCTCTCGCCGCCGGAGCCAAGACCGAGGTGCTCTTCGGCCGCAACGAGGGCGGCGGGCATGCGTTCCACTCGTGGGTGCAGCGCTGCCTGGACGACGACGACCCGTTCAGCCGTCCGATCGACGTCGACTACGGTGAGGCAGCCGGGGCTTCGGGCAAACCGGCTGCGTAAAGGCCCAGCCGGGATCCTAGGGGGTGCCGGTAACTGCGAGGATGTGGCCGGTCACCCAAGACGAAGCTTCCGAAGCCAGGTACACCGCTGCGGCGGCGAAGTCAGCGTCGCAACCCAGGCGGCCCAACGGTTGCTTCGCTGCTAGTTTCGCGAACTGCGCGTCGGTGAAACCCGACGCCTCGTAGTAGTCCTCGGTGGCGACATGGCCGGGCGCTATCGCGTTAACCCTGATCCGGCGCCGAGCCAGTTCGCTAGCGTAGGTCTTGGTGAGGTGGTTAACGGCAGCTTTGCAAGCCCCGTACACACCGTTGAGCGGTGACCCGGGGGCTGAACCGCCTATCGACGACACGTTGATTATCACCCCACCGTCAGGTAGGTGCCCCGACGCGACCTTGGAGGCCATCCACACTGCGGTGAAGTTCCGTGCGACGGTGGTGTCCCACGACTGCTTGGACGTCTCGTCCAGGTAGGCGAGGGGCTCGCCCTGCAAACCGCCTGCGTTGTTGACCCAGACGTCGAGCGCACCAAAGCGCTCTACTGCGGCCGCGGCGAGCTTCTCCAAGTCGGCCTCTACGGTCACGTCGGCGGGAACGGCCAGAGCTCGCCCCCCGCCAGCGTCGATCTCACCTCGCACAGCTTCGAGGGGGTCCGGCCGCCGCCCGGCAACTACCACCGAAGCCCCCGCCTCGGCCAACCCGATCGCAATCGCCCGGCCGATGCCGGTACCGCCGCCTGTTACCACCGCCACCTTGCCGCCCAAGCGGAAGAGGTCCAGTACTCCCACGCGACGCCGCTACTTCCCGGCGAGCTTGGCGACGAGGGGGGCGACAGCCTGGGTTGCGTCACCTTGGAAGGCGATGTAGCTGATGTCCCAGCGGTCGCGAAGCTCCAAGATGTTCTCCTCGATCTTGGACAGAGGTCCGATCTGGAAGTACGGTGCTGCTAGCACAACCTCGGGCGGCAGCCCGAACGCTGGGGCTAGCTTCTCTGCTACGGGCATGGGGTCCTCTGTTACCACGGTGACGAACACTTGCAGCTGAAGTTTGAGCTGGCCGTAGCGGTCCCCGGCGGCCTCTTTGACCCAGCCGATCTTCTCGTCGACGACGTCGGCGGCAGCGGTCGCCATCGACCGAGGGTTGATCGAACGCCCGACGATCTTCGGGTTCACCCCTACGATGTCGGCTTTGCGGGCGGCGAGGGACAGGATCTGCCGGCCGCCGCCGCCGACGAGAATAGGAATTTCCGACACCGGCTTGGGGTATCCCGTGGTCTCCGCAACCTTGTAGTGCTCGCCGGCGAAGCTGAACGGCTCCGCCCTCCAGATCCCACGGAAGATGTCTATAGCCTCACCGAGGCGCGCGATGCGCGTCGACGCGTCGTGCTGGGTTATCCCGGCGACCTCGTAGTCGCCTTTCAGCCACCCTGCCCCAACGCCGAGAAGGAAACGACCGTCCGAGAGAAGGTCGATCGTTGCCGACTCCTTAGCCGTCACGACAGGGTTGCGGAAGTCGTTGCCGGCGACCAGAGGCCCCACCTTGATCCTCGACGTGGCCGCCGCAGCGGCCATGGCTGCAGGCATCGGTGCCAACTGACCGCCGAAGTGGTCGTCTATCTGAAAGCTGACGAAGCCGAGGTCCTCCGCCTGGCGGGCTAGATCCGCCCATTCCCTAGCTGATCCGGCCTTGGTCGCCTTGGCGCCGAACTCGAGGGGTCTTTCGCTGGCCATCTCTACTCCTTTTCGGCCGGTGGCCGGTTGATCCAGTAATCGAGCTCGTGGTGTATCTGGCGTATCCGCGACTCCTGGTAGCGGCCGAGGCTCACCCCCCGCTTTCTCGTGGCGTGAAGACCGCGCTGCACTCTCGGCAGGTTCCCGGTGTCCTGGTTGAACACCATAGCCAGAGTGCCGAGGGCTTCCACCTCAGTCCAGTCGTCGTCGAAACCGAGCTGGGTCACCTTCGCCGACGGCGGCTTGTCGTCGCCTGCGTAGTCCGAGAGGAACATGACGTCCATCACGCAGCTGTCGGGGTCGTTCCCGTTCGGCCTGAACCGGTAGTTGATCGGGCTGACGCCACCCCACGGTTGGAAGTTCGGGAACACGTAGTACAAGATGTTGTCAATGGCCTCGGAGTCGGACAGCTCGTCGCCGGGGATGCTCGCCGGTTTGGGCGTATAGACCTGGCGGGTGGCTTCGGCGAGCACACGACGGGCCGTCTCGCCGGGTGGTACCGGGATCGGATCCTGGCCGTAGGAGGCGAGTTGCGCTGCGAGGATGTCCTCCTCGGAGGGTGCGTAGCCGAGGTGAGGGCTCGACACTCCGCTCAGGGTGTTCATGCGGTTCCAGCCAGGCCGTCCAGGCCCGGTGCCTGGGAACACGTCGTACTGGGTGTTCGCGTCGCCTAGGTAGGTGAGGATCTGAGGGTGCGTGGCGATCACGTGGTAGGACTCCATGAACGCTTCGAGGCAGGCTTTCCAGTTGACCCGCAGCAGCTTCGAGACGTGAAGGCTCTTGTAGCGCCTGGCGGTGTCCCACACGAAATGTTCCGGGAAGCTTCCCAGGTACTCGGATAGGGAGATCGCGTCGGGGTCGGGGTTGATGAAAACCCAGCCTCCCCAAGTTGCTACCTTCGCCTCGGGTAGGTTGAGTCCTTCCCTGTCGAGATGCGCAAAGTCCCAGTGGCAGGGGACAGTCTTGATGCTCCCGTCGAGGTTCCAAGTCCAGCCGTGGAACGGGCATCGCAGTTCGGGTGCGTACCCGCTGCGGTCCCGGAGCTGGGTTCCCCTGTGCAGGCAGGCGTTGTAGAAGGCCTTTATGGTGTCAGGGGCGGAGCGAACGAGGAGGAACGACATGTCGGCCAGGTCGTACACGACCGTGTCGCCCACCCTTGGCAGGTCGTCCTCGCGGGCCGCCACCTGCCACACCCGCTTCCACATCCTTTCGACCTCCAGGTCGTGGAAAGCCCTCGAAGTGTAACGCTCGACGGGAATGTCGTCGGTCCCGAGGTCGAGCTGGCTCTCTATGAGAAGCGTGGAAGGGGGAGGTACCCTGTCGCCGGCGATTATCTCCTGGGCGCTCGGACCCTGCGATCTTGGGCCCGGATCCGTTGGGGCTGGTGCATCACCCGGCCTGACGCCGGGTCTGTCGGTAATGGCCATGTTTCGTCCTCCTCGTCAAGTTCGTTCGGATGCCGGCGTGGTCTCCCGTTTGAAACGAAGACGGCTGTTCGCTCGTTTGGCCTGAGGGCCGCCCACCCAGTCGAGGATGTGGGGATCGGCAGCGAGGACTTCCCCGCGCAGGTGCTCTCCTGTGGGGCTGAACCAGCCCTTGGAGCCGTCCGTCTCGGTGACGCATACGGATCCGTCCGCCTCGGCCTCGTACACGGCCTGCGTCAGTGGGTGAACCATTTTCATATCCGCGTCACGCTCCCCTCTTCAGGCTAACAATGCGTAGCGACTAAAGTCAACATCATATTGATCGCTTAGTAGATTATGCGCCTGGGCTAGGATCCGTGCTTGAATCGTTGCGCCGGCGGCATGGGACGCCGGCCGGAGCTCCCAGGCGCTCCGGCTTCTATCGAGAATTCGGGGGTTACCCTTGACAGAATCGGCACCGGTGCAAGCACCGGACAAGGACACGCTCAAAAAGATGTTCGAGTTGGTGAGCGCGATCAGCCTCACCGACGAGCGTTTCAGGACGCTGCTGTCGAGCGGGCGGGCCCGCTCCACCTACTACTCTCCGAAAGGCCAGGAGTGCATATCGGCTGCCTTCGGGGCGCTGCTACGACCCGACGACTACTGCGTGACGATGTACCGCGGCCTGCACGACCACCTTGCGAAGGGCGTTCCGATGCGGGAACTGTTCGCGGAGTTCCTCGGCCGTGTCACCGGCACCTGCAAGGGCAAAGGTGGCCCGATGCACGTGACGCACCCAGCGTCGGGTTTGATGGTCACCACCGGCATCGTCGGGTCCGGCCTTCCGATAGCCAACGGGTTGGCGTGGGCGGCGAAGCTTTCGGGCACCGACCAGGTCACCATAGTCAACTTCGGGGACGGGGCCTCCAACATCGGTGCTTTCCATGAGGCCCTCAACCTCGCGGCGGTGTGGGAGCTCCCGGTCGTGTTCGTCTGTCAGAACAACCGCTACGGCGAACACACCCGCTACGAGTGGGCCACCAGCGCCTCGCAGGTGTCGCAGCGCGCAGCTGCCTACGAGATGCCAGGAGTTACCGTCGACGGTAACGACCCGGTGGCCACCTACTGGGCGGCCGCCGAGGCCATCAGCCGGGCTCGCTCCGGCGGCGGCCCGACGCTCGTGGAGGCGATGACCTACCGTTTTTGGGGTCACATCTTCGGGGACAACATGCGTTACATGCCCGCCGAAGAACGCAAGGCTGCGATGGACGCTGATCCGACCGTCCGCTACCGGCGCTGGCTCATAGACGGAGGCTTCTTCACCGACGGCGAGCTCGCTGCGATAGAAGCTGACATCATCGCCTCAATCGACGATGCGATGGCATTCGCTTTAGAGAGCCCGCCGCCTGGCAGCGAGGAGCTCTACACCGACGTCTACGCCGGGGAGGTCGTGCAGGCATGAGCTCAGACGCGAACGTGAGGAAGCTGACCACCGCCCAGGCCATCCACGAGGCGTTGGACTTGGCGTTGGGGAAGGACCCGAAGGTCCTGCTTTTCGGCGAGGACGTGTCGGACCCGAGCGGCGGTGGCGTGTTCCACATAAGCGAGGGATTGTCCACCAAGCACGGCGAGCACAGGGTCCGTTCGACTCCCATCTCCGAGCAGGCGATCATCGGCGCGGCGATCGGAGCCGCCATAGGCGGCTACCGGCCGGTAGCTGAGCTGATGTTTATGGACTTCTTCGCTGTGGCGATGGACCAGATCTCCAACCACGCTGCGAAGCTGCGCTACATGTCGGGTGGCCAGACCGGCGTTCCGCTCACGATCAGGACAGCGGCCGGAGCGGGAATGCAGTTCGGAGCTCAGCACTCCGAGATGCTCGAAGCGTGGGTGGCTCACATCCCGGGTTTGAAGGTGGTGGTGGCTTCCAATCCTGCGGACGCCAAGGGACTTTTGACTTCGGCGATCTTCGACGACGACCCCGTGGTGGTGATCGAGCCGACCCTTGACTACTGGGTGTCAGGTCCGGTCCCCGAGGGTGAGCACGCCGTAGCGATCGGCGAGGCTCGGGTGGCTCGACCGGGAAGCGACGTGACCTTGATCACCTACGGGCGGGAAGTGAACTTCGCGCTCCAAGCGGCTGACACCCTTGCCGGGGAGGGGGTGTCGGTGGAGGTTCTCGACTTGCGGACGCTAGTCCCCATGGACGAGACGGCGATCCTCG
>JAJZAM010000140.1 GCA_021799445.1 Actinomycetes bacterium | reverse complement strand
CCTCATAGCCCACCTCGACCCGCTGGACTGGAAAGACCCGCACATGCACCCGGAGCTCGACCCGGCGACGCACGGTCTTTCGCTGTGGGATCTAGACAGGGAGTTCTACACCAACGGGCTGGCCGGAACCGAGTCGATGCGCCTCGGTGACATCCTCGGCGTGCTGCGAGACGCCTACTGTCGCACCGTCGGCGTCGAGTACATGCACATCCAAGACCCCGAGCAGAAGCGCTGGATACAGGAACGTGTCGAAGGCGTACCCACCGCGCTAGCGATAGACGACCAGAGGTGGATCCTCGACAGGCTGAACGCCGCCGAGGCTCTCGAACAGTTCCTCAACACCAAGTACATCGGCCAGAAGCGGTTCGGTCTCGAAGGCGGAGAGGCGGCGATCGCGCTCGTGGACGCTGTCATCGACAAAGCTGCGACCGACGGGATCACCCAGGTGGTCCTCGGCATGGCGCACCGGGGAAGGCTCAACGTCCTCATCAACATCGTAGGAAAGAGCTACAAGGAGCTCTTCGAGGAGTTCGAGGGCAACATAGATCCCGGCAGCGTCCAAGGCTCCGGTGACGTGAAATATCACAAGGGTTTTAGAGGTAAGTTCACCGGTCGCTCCGGTGTCAGCGTGGACGTCATCCTCGCTTCGAACCCGTCGCACCTAGAGGCGGTGGACCCTGTAGTCGAGGGCATGGCCAGAGCGTCCCAGGACGAGGTTGCGTCCCCCGGCGAGCATCCTGTTCTGGCCCTTTTGATCCACGGCGACGCCGCCTTCGCGGGCCAGGGGGTGGTAGCGGAGACCCTCAACATGTCGGCGTTGCCGGGCTACGAGACCGGCGGGACCGTGCACCTGGTGATCAACAACCAGCTTGGCTTTACTACCAACCCGGACGCGGCGCGCTCGTCGGTGTATCCGACCGACGTGGCGAGGATGGTCCAAGCGCCGATCTTCCACGTCAACGGGGACGACCCGGAGGCTTGCGTTCGGGTCGGAAGGCTCGCCTTCGAGTTCCGCCAGAAGTTCCACAAAGACGTCGTCATCGACATGGTCTGCTATCGCAGGTACGGCCACAACGAGCAGGACGACCCGTCTTTGACGCAGCCGCTTCTCTACCAGCTCATCAAAGAGCATCGAAGCGTCCGCAAGCTGTACACCGAGTCACTTGTGCGGCGAGGCGACATCGACATGGACGAAGCGGAGCGGGCCCTAGCTGACTTCTCCTCACGGTTGCAGTCAGCTTTGGACGAGACCAGAGCTGCCGCGCCGCCCAAGCCGACGCACCTGCCGCCGGCGCCCGGGCCAGCACCGGTCTTACCGCCCGAGGAGACAGGGGTCTCCGAGGCGGACCTGGACCGGGTCGTGACCGCGCTGTCCACCTTCCCTGAAGGCTTCACCGTGCACCCGAAGCTGACGCGGGTGTTCGAAACTAGAACCAGGCTGTGGGAGTCAGGCGAGGCGGACTGGGCCATGGGCGAGGCACTCGCCTTCGGGACCTTGCTGCTCGAAGGTCGCGACGTCCGCCTCGTCGGCCAGGACACCCGACGGGGAACTTTCGGCCACCGCAACGCAGCCGTAGTCGACTACCGGACCGGAGCCGAGTACGTCCCGCTAGCGGCGCTGGAGCCCGGCCGGTTTAGCATCTACGACTCGCTTCTTTCCGAGTACGCGGCTTTGGGCTTCGAGTACGGCTACTCGCTGATAGCCCAAGATGGGCTGGTCGCGTGGGAGGCGCAGTTCGGTGACTTCGTCAACGGAGCGCAGATCGTCATAGACCAGTTCCTGGCCGCGGCGGAGATCAAGTGGGGCCAGCAGTCGGGCCTGACCCTGCTGCTTCCGCACGGCTACGAAGGCCAAGGCGCCGAGCACTCCTCTGCGCGCATCGAACGCTTCTTGGACCTCTGCGCGGAGGACAATATGCAAGTCGCCAACGCGACGACAGCTTCGCAACTGTTCCACCTGCTGCGCCGGCAGGTGGTGCGCACAAGCCGCAAGCCGCTCATCGTGTTCACCCCGAAGCGATATTTGAGGGGCCGTGAGGCCTACAGCCCAGTCCGAGAGTTCACGTCAGGGCATTTCCGCGAAGTCCTCGACGACCCGCGCTTCGAGGGGGACGCCCCCGCCGGACGTTCCGGGGTCAGGCGGGTAGTTCTGGCTTCGGGGAAAGTCTCCTTGGATCTTCTCAACTTGCTCAACGCTTCGAAGCGTCAGGACGTCGCGGTAGTGCGAATCGAGCAGCTCCACCCCTGGCCGGCAGCGCAGCTGACCTCCGTAGTGTCGTCGTTCGAGCGGGCCGAGGAGGTCGTTTGGCTCCAAGAGGAGCCTGCCAACATGGGCGCAGCCGGCTACGTTCGCGACAAGCTCCAAGAAGCTTTCGGCGGCGACTACGTCATCTCGAAGGTGAGTCGTGTCGCCTCGGGCTCTCCGGCTACCGGAAGCCACGCCATGCACGAACTGGAACAGGAGGACCTGCTCGAAAGGGCGCTCGGAGCTGAGCGATCCTAAGTGAGCCGAGGCAGTTCAGCGCAGCTCGAAGCCGACGACGGCTTCGAGCTCGGCGATCGCGGTCGCCGGGTCGGAGACTTTGATGGTGGCCATTCCCATGGCCCGGGCCGGTTTGAGGTTGATCCCAAGGTCGTCGAGGAACACCGCGTCGGAGGGTTTTATCCCAAGCCGGTCACAGGCAAGCTGGTAAAAGGCTGGCTCGGGTTTGCGCAGCCCCACCTTGGAAGACTCGATGACCACGTCGAAGTGCTCGGCCACGGTCTGTTTGGTCGAGGTGTCCATCGACGCGAAGTTGTTGGTGAGAAGACCTGTCCGCAGCCTCTCGTGGCAGCGTCGGAGAGCTTCGACCATCTCGGGGCGGATCTGCCCGTTGAGCGCGCCGAGCACCTCCGGTGCGCTCAGCTTGCCGCCGGCTCTGGCCGCTTCGGCCTCGAACAGAGGTGCGAACTCGTCGATGGTTATCTCACCGCGTTCGAGTCGGGCCCACGCGTTGGAGTCCGGGTTGGTCGCGTTGAGAGCCCGGATGAACCCCGGTTCGAGCCCTGCTGTGCGCTCGTAGCTGGCGAAAGCCTCGAAAGGACTGGTCGTAATGACCCCGCCGAAATCCCAGAGGACCGCTCTCACGTCGTCACCCCGCTCAGCGTAGCGCGGTGGAAGGTCTCTCCTGGTTCCTGCGTCTCCGGCGGGTGCGCTGGACGCAAGGGTTCGCTGTGATCCCCGACTTGGTGCCCGTGGGCTGCTTGACTCTTGGGTGACATGTCAAGACGGCAAGTAATAGTCGACGGTTCGAACCTGGCGACGGAGGGACGCTCCCTGCCGAGCTTGGAGCAACTGGACCAGGCGGTTCGGGAGTTTATAAGCGAGAACCCCGACGACCAGGTGACGGTCGTGGTGGATGCTTCGTTCGGCCACAGGATCGATCCCCGCGAGCTTCCGACATTCGAGGAGGCTGAAGCGGCCGGCGAAGTCGTGTCACCTCCGGCTGGGGCTATCGGAAGAGGTGACGCCTTCTTGCTGCGGATCGCCCAGAAGACCGGGGCGACCGTGCTGTCGAATGACTCCTTCCAAGAGTTCCATGCGCAGCACCCGTGGCTTTTCGACAAGGGGCGTCTGGTCGGCGGGAAGCCGGTACCGGGCGTCGGATGGATCTTCATGGAGCGCACACCGGTCAGGGGACCGAAAAGCAGGGAGGTGATCAAAGAAGCCAGGAGGCGTAAGGACACCACGGATACTGAATCGTCTGCTGAGGGGCTCGAAACCGAAGCCGGCGCTGAGCCCGCCGGCAGGAAGGGGGCGCGGCTGAAGCAGGCTGGCGTGTCCAAGCAGGCTGGTGCGTCGAAGCAGAGGTCTAAAAGCGTCGACCGTGCCATTGAGACAGCCACCCACGAGGTGGTCGACCCTTCCGCTAGCGGCAGCCGTCGTCCAAGCAGGCCGCCGGCGGAGCCGGTCAACGAGCCCCTGGCTTTCATCAGTTTCATAGCCTCCCACCCGCTTGGAAGTCTCGTCGACGGGGTAGTCCTGGAATACTCCTCCCACGGGGCTTTCGTGGAAGCAGACGGAGCCCGTTGCTATGTGCCGCTTTCGGCGATGGGGGACCCTGCGCCTCGAAGCGCCCGGGAGGTAATGGGCAAAGGCGAAGTCGTCTCCCTCGTAGTCCAGGCTTTGGACCCCCAAAGGCGGGGTATCGAGCTCGCTATGCCGGGACATGAGCACGTTGCAGGGTCGCCGACACCGGAGACGGTTCAGGCCGTCACGGCCGACGACTCCCTCGGCGCTAGCGGCCCTGTCCCAGTGCGACGCACCACCCGGCGCAGGCCGCAGGTCGGCGAGGAGCAAGACGCCAGCACCGCCAGTGGCACACCGACCGTCGAGCCGGCCGCCAAGAAAGCTCCGGCTAGAAAAGCTGCGACCCGCGGCGCTGCGGCGCAGAGCGACGGGGTTGCCGCTGAGGCAGGATCGGAGCAGGCCGAGACTTCTTTACGGCCGGCCAAGAGGGCGTCCAGGGCCGCAAAGTCGTCGACTGCCCTCAGCGAGGCTGGACCTGTTGAGGCTGCTCCTGTTAAGAAGGCGTCCCGGACCAAAAAGTCCGCTCCGGCGTTGGATGGTGCCGCCGGCGTAGCAAAGTCCTCGGGAGCCTCCAAGTCGGCGGGCGTGTCGGTCGAGCCTTCTAAGGCTTTGAGCGCAAAGAAGTCTGCGGCGCTCAAGCCGGCCGCTAAGGCGTCCAAGGCGTCAGCCAAGGTGCCAGCCGAGAAGACACCGGCTACGAAGAGGCGCTCTGCGGTCAAGGAGCCATCTCGACTAGCAGAGGATGCACCCCGATCCTCTGATCCTGTTCCTGCTAAGGAGGGTAGCGATGGCCCGGTGACGGCTGCCGCTGCCCGTAAAAGCCCCCCGCGAACGTCTGCGACTTTACCAGCGAAGGCGGCTAAGGCTGGTGCCGCTGTCAAAACCCTGGCAGAGAAGTCTGCGATCAAGAGCGCCAAAAGGACCCAGTCCACCGCCGGGGCCTCAACCGCCGGGGCCTCAACCGCCGGGGCCTCCACCGCCACGACCGCTGCGGCGAAGGGCACGGCGCGCAAGGCTGCGGCGCCTAAGGCGACGGTGCGAAAGGCGACGGTGCGCAAGTCGCCGGCTGGCTCCTAGCATCAACGTCCTATGCGGATCGCCACATGGAACGTGAACTCCTTGAAAGCCAGAATGCCAAGAGTGCAGGAGTGGCTCGCCTATGCGAAGCCGGACGTCTTGTGCATCCAAGAGACAAAGATGTCCGACTCTGCTTTCCCTCATCTCGCTTTCGGTGCTCAAGGCTACGAGAGCGTCCATCACGGGTCAGGGCAGTGGAATGGGGTCGCTATCTTGTCGAGGGTAGGGCTCAGCGATCCTGTCTTCGGTTTCGTCGATCCGATAGCGCCAGATCGCGACGCCAGGTTGGTGAGCGCCAGGTGCGCCGGTGTCCACGTGACGAGCGTGTACGTCCCTAACGGCAGGGAGGTCGGCTCCGAGCACTACAACTACAAGCTGGAATGGATGGGCAAGCTGAAGGAGCACATCAACGCTCTAGGCGACCCGGGAGACGCCATGGCCGTCTGCGGGGACTTCAACGTTGCGCCAGCCGACATAGACGTCTGGGATCCAGCTGCTTTCGCCGGATCGACTCACGTGACCGCCGAGGAGCGAGCCAGCCTGAGGACCCTGGAAGAGTGGGGAATGACCGACGCTTTCCGCCAGTTCTACCCCGACCCGGAGCTGTATAGCTTCTGGGACTACCGCTCCGGGGACTTTCACCAGCACCGTGGGATGAGAATAGACCTCATACTGCTTACGGCTTCTCTCGCAGCTAAGGTCGACTGGGCGCTGGTGGACCGCAACGCCCGTAAAGGCAAGCAGCCTTCCGACCATGCTCCGGTATTCGTGGACTTATCAGTCTGAGCAAACTTGGCGACGGTTCGACCGAAGCCAGCCCCGGATCACCAAACCGGATGCTAGACCGCCGCTAACGCCGCCGGGCTACCCGACACGATCGAGGTCACGCCGCTGAACGAGTCGTCGTATATCTCCCACGGGATCGGCAGCGACGCAGCTCCAGACCCCGAAAGCGGACGCGGACGTCGCGGCAGGGTGGCACCGGA
>JAJZAM010000139.1 GCA_021799445.1 Actinomycetes bacterium | reverse complement strand
CAACCCGAGGAGCGGGTCGAGGCGCATCCACTTAGAACGGTCTAGTGATCTTGCGTCGTTCACTGGTTCCCTCTGTCGAACACCCTCGAAGATCATTGCACTCCCGGTCGGCTTGGAGGGAGCGCCCTTCCCCCTCCGCCGGACACGACCCCACGCCACCCGCCCGAGGTGGCAACCCAACGGTACGCCCCTACCGCGGGGACGGACAGAACGAGGCTCCATGCGGCTTCCACGAAGACAACCCTCAAAAGCCAGGACCGGCCAGCCGACAGAAGATGCGCCTGTCCGAGCAGGTCGCCCGCACCGACGTAGACGAGCACTGCCGCCCCGGTGGCGACCGCTCCGGCCAGAGCCACCGTGAGCTTGCGCTGTTCTATAACCGAGTCGAACAGCGAACCTACGCCGAAGCCGACAGCACAGAAGGTGAAAGCGTGAAGGCCCAACGGTGTAGCCGGAGATAGACAGTCCAGTAACAACCCGGACCAGAATCCCACCCACGCAGCGCTTTGGGCACCCTCCACAATCCCGGCTCCCACAGCCACTAGCAGCACGAGATCGGGTGCGACGCCGCCCAGCCTTAAGCCATTCCCGAAGCCCGTCTGGACGATCACGACAACCAATATGAGCACGGCGAGCCGGGCCTTGAACGCCAGGGGTGAGGTCATGTCAAGGCGGCGACCAAAGCATCACCTCAAGGTAGGAGAACTGCGCCACGTCGACCAGCGGAGTCAGGGTGATGTGCGGCTCAAGCGAGCCTGGAACCGCTGACACACTTGAGACTTTACCCACCGGTATACCCTTGGGGAACGTCTCAAGGGACAGACCGCTCGTGTAGAGAACGTCACCAACCTTCACCGCCGGCGCCTTGAGGGAGGTGGTGTCGACTGTCACACCCAGGGGGCGACCGAGTCCCTGTCCGGACGCGGACCCTATGTTGCCACCGGGAAGGCTCAGCCCGACGGAGAAGCTCGGGTCGCTCAAGAGCCTCACCGTGGAGGTCTTTGTGCCGGCGCTTTCGATCATCCCGACGAGCCCACCCGCTGCGACGACCGGTTCGCCTGCTGCGATGCCCTGCGAGGTGCCTTTATTGACGGTGAGGTTGCTAGCGAAGTTCGAAGAGCTCCGCTCGACCACCTGCACCGTGCGCGTCGGGATCGAACCAACGAATTTCAGGCCCTGCTCTTTTAGGACTGCCGCCGCCTCCTGCTCGGCCGCCGCCGCCTGCGCTGCGGCGTCTGACATGGCAGCCACCTGATCTCGCAGTCGCTGGTTCTCCTTGCTAACCGTGCCGTAGTCGACCGCGCCCGCCAAGAAGTCGCCTACCGGTGCGAGCACGTCCCGAGTGGCCGACTGGATCGGGCTCACCACGTCTGACACGGCGTTACGAAGCTGGCCTGTGATACCCCCGCCGCCAGAGCGCGTGTCTAGCGCTACCAGCGTCACAGCCACCAGCAGCAGCGTGGCGACGACGTATCTAGAACGCAACGATTTTCTGTGTGAGATCACGAGGTGCAGCGGAACTTAAGGCTTCAGTTCTGGGTTAGAACTCGGTCAGACCCGGCCGGGTAAGGGTCACGGGGTCTGCGACGTCATGAGAACGCCCTTCAGCACGTCGAAGCTTTCGAGGCATTGCCCACTTCCCATCACAACCGAGTTAAGTGGGTCGTCCGCCGTTACTATCGGCATGCCGGTTTCCGCCATGAGCCTCGCGGCCAACCCGTGGAGCATGGCACCGCCGCCGGTCAGCACTATCCCCTGTTCCATGATGTCAGCAGCCAGCTCAGGGGGGGTCTTATCCAAGGTGACCTTTACCGCGTCCACGATCGCCGATACCGGCTCCTCGATGGCTTCGCGTATCTCTTCAGTGGTCGTGACGATCGTCTTAGGCAGGCCTGTTATCAGATCCCTCCCGCGAATCTCGGCGTACAACTCCTCTTCGAGAGGGCAAGCCGAGCCGAGCGCTATTTTTATCTCTTCTGCGGTGCGCTCACCGAGAGCCAGGCTGTACTCCTTCTTGATGAACTGGATGATCGCCTCGTCCAGTTCATCACCGGCGATTCTCACCGACTGCGAGGCGACGATCCCGCCGAGGGAGATCACCGCCACCTCGGTCGTACCGCCTCCAATGTCGACGACCATGTTTCCGGTCGGCTCGTGGACCGGCAGACCAGCTCCGATCGCTGCCGCCATCGGCTCTTCGATTATGTACGCGGGTTTTCGCGCGCCAGCTGATTCCGCCGCTTCTTGGACCGCCCGCTGCTCAACTCCGGTTATACCAGACGGGACGCAGATCACCATGTGGGGCCGGGAGAACCTCCTCGTGCCGTTGACCCGCCTGATGAAGTAGGCGAGCATCTTCTCGCACATGTCGAAGTTGGCTATGACGCCATCTCGCAGCGGCCTTATCGCCTGTATGTGGCTCGGTGTACGCCCTATCATTCGTTTGGCTTCCATGCCCACGGCGACAGGTCGGTTGTCCTTCGTGTTGACCGCCACCACGGAAGGCTCGTTTAGGACGATGCCCCGACCGCGAACGTACACGAGGGTGTTGGCAGTTCCAAGATCGACCGCCATGTCCCGACCGAAGAAGCCATTCAAGATTTTTTCTGACATCCTAAGAGGCCTCCATCACTATTCGGGGGACTTCGGCCGAGCCGAAGCTGACGGGCGGGCTGAGAGCTCCGACCTTACCGTTCAGAAATCCACCACTCGAACGGTTGGCCCCACTATAGTTCCGCCGCCGCTCGACCGGTTCCAGGCGCCCGGGGTCTCAGAGGAGGCACTTGTCACTGACGGGCGAGACGCAAACCTAGGCGAGATCGGGAAAGAAGATGGAGATCTCGCGCTCCGCTGCCTCGGCACTGTCGGAGCCGTGCACGAGATTCTCCCCGGTGTCGGTGGCCAGATCCCCTCGGATCGACCCGGGAACCGCGTTGGCAGGGTTCGTCGCGCCCATCATCGACCGTACTATCTGCCAGGTGTCTTCGGGCCCTTCGACGACCAAAGCGAACACCGGCGAGCGGGTGATGAAGGCAAGGAGATCCTCGTAGAAGGCTTTACCTTTGTGCTCGGCGTAGTGTGCTTCGGCCGTCTCGCGGGTCAATGAGCGAAGCTCGGCTGCGACGAGCTTCAAGCCTTTACGCTCCAACCGTGAGATGATCTCACCGCTCAGGCCGCGTTCGACAGCGTCCGGTTTGCATATGACCAGTGTTCGCTTCACGAGCCTGGCAGGTTAGCGTGCTCTCAACCCGTCCGGCGCGCGGATAGGATCGCCCTCGCAGCGCCGACGACGTAAAGCGAGCCGGTGATGAAGATGACGTCGTCGGGTCGGGCGAACCTGCGGGCCTCTTCGACAGCATCGGCTACCTCGCCGGCGACTATAGCGTCGCAGCCGAGTGACCGAGCGGCCTTGGCTATGTCCTCGGCAGGTTGGCCGCGCGGCGACGGGGCCCTGCAGGCGACCACCAAGCGGGCGTGGCGGGCCCCCAGGGCGCTCAGCATGCTCGCCGGATCCTTACCAGCAAGCATCCCTACCACCATGACCAGCGAGGAATGGGAGCTGAACTCCTCGGCCAGGGCCGCGCCTGCGGCGGTGGCGCCCTCCAGGTTCTTAGCGCCGTCCAAGACGATGGTTGGATCAGAACCGACTATCTCCATTCGGCCTGGCGAGGACACGCCGGCCGCCGCTGAGCGAACGACCCCCTCGTCGATGCTACGGCCGAAGAAAGCCTCCACCGCAGCGAGGGCAGCCGCAAAGTTGCGACCCTGATGCGAACCGTGCAGGGACAGGCGCACCTGCTCGTAGGACGCACTTGGAGTCCGCAAATCCAAGGTCCGACCCTCTGGGGCTGGATCATTGGTCTCACAATCCCAGTCCTTGCCTGCCAGCCAAACTGCGTCTGGTGACTGACCCTCGAATATTTCCAGCAGGTTAGCCTCGACCTCGCCGAGCACGAGAGTCGACCCGGGTTTCACTACGCCCGCCTTCTCGCGCGCCACGTGTTCACGCGTCGGCCCGAGGAACTCGAGATGGTCGAGTCCGACGTTGGTGACCACCGAAACGACAGCGTCAGCGACGTTCGTGGCGTCCCAACGTCCGCCCATCCCCACTTCGAGGACCATCACGTCGACCGGGCTGTCAGCGAAGTGAAGGAAGGCTGCGGCGGTGATCAGCTCGAACCAGGTGAAACCCTCCGCCGGCGCGACCAGCGCTTCGACTCCGGCTATAACATTCAACGCTGCCAGTAAGGCCTCGTCGTCGACCGCCGAGCCGTCCACTTCTATGCGTTCGTTGATGGACTCTAGATGCGGGCTGGTGAACAGTCCCACGCGAAGTCCCATCGTCTTGAACATCGTCGCTATGCAGCGGGACGTCGACGTCTTGCCGTTCGTTCCTGTCACATGCACAACGGGGCAGGACGCTTGAGGGTTTCCGAGCGCGTCCATAAGGCGACGCATCCGCTCAAGATCCGGCGCTTTGCGCCTTTCGGGTGTTACGGCGAGCATCCTCTCGAGGTTCTGGTGACCGTCCAACCATTCGAGGGCGTCACCCAAGCCGGAGAATCTCACAGCCAACCTGTGCAGGAAACGGTTATCAGGATGCCTCTCTGCGGCCTCTCGCCGCAGCCCTTGGGAGGCTGTCACTGCGAGGGACGAGGGTAGGGGCGACCCTCTCTAGGACCACCGCCCGGTCGATCACGCACTTACTGACGTCCGTGCGCCCAGGCAGGTCGTACATCACGTCGAGAAGTACTTCCTCAAGGATCGCCCGCAGGCCTCGCGCGCCGGTACCGCGCAGCAGTGCCTGCTCGGCTACCGCGTCGAGCGCGTCAGAGGTGAACACCAAGTCGACGCCGTCAAGCTCGAACACCCGCCTGTACTGCTTCACAAGGGCGTTCTTTGGCTCCTCCAGTATCCGAACGAGGGCGGACCCATCGAGGCTGGACACTGCGCCGATGACGGGTAACCTGCCGACGAACTCAGGTATCAACCCGAACTTGAGGAGATCCTCTGGGAGAACCTTTTCTAACAGTTCGCTCTCCGAGCGGTTCTCGTAGCTGCGGATGTCGGCTCGAAACCCTATCCCCTGATGTCCGAGGCGGGCCTCAATGATCCTGTCCAGACCTGCGAAAGCCCCGCCGCAGACGAACAGGATGTTCGTGGTGTCGATCTGAATGAACTCTTGGTGGGGATGCTTGCGCCCGCCTTGAGGTGGCACCGAGGCGGTGGTGCCCTCGAGGATTTTTAGCAGAGCCTGCTGGACTCCCTCCCCCGAGACGTCTCGGGTTATCGAAGGGTTCTCGCTCTTGCGCGCGATCTTATCGATCTCGTCTATGTAGATGATCCCGGTCTCGGCTTTCTTCACGTCGTAGTCGGCCGCTTGGATCAGCTTCAATAAGATGTTCTCGACGTCCTCGCCGACATAGCCGGCTTCTGTGAGAGCGGTAGCGTCTGCGATAGCGAAAGGCACGTTGAGCATCCGGGCCAGGGTCTGAGCGAGGAACGTCTTGCCGCAACCTGTCGGTCCGAGCAACAAGATGTTCGACTTGGCCAGTTCCACCTCGGAGTCACCGTAGCCACCAGACTGGACCCGCTTGTAATGGTTGTAAACGGCCACCGACAGGATCTTCTTCGCCCGCTCTTGGCCGATCACGTAGTCGTTTAGGAACTCGAATATCTCGGCTGGCTTAGGTAGGTCGTCGAAGCGGACCTCGCTGGTCTCGGTCAGCTCCTCCTCGATTATGTCGTTGCAAAGTTCGATGCACTCGTCGCAGATGTACACCCCCGGACCTGCGATGAGCTTCTTAACCTGCTTCTGGGACTTCCCGCAGAAAGAGCACTTGACTAGGTCGCTTGAGTCTCCAAACTTGGCCATCTCCCCCGCTCCTTCTCAGGCCACGCCGGCGGCTTGCGGGAGCAGAGCCAGGTCCCTGGTCGTTATTACCTCGTCTATCACTCCGTATGCCTGAGCCTCGTCGGCGCTCATGATGAAATCTCTGTCCGTGTCGGCTGCGATCCTCTCCACCTGCTGGCCGGTGTCAGCAGCGAGCATCTCGTTGAGAAGGTCCCGCATCCGAAGGATCTCCTTGGCTTGGATCTCGATGTCCGCCGCTTGACCAGCAGCCCCGCCGTAGGGCTGGTGTATGAGGATCCGGGCGTGAGGCAGGGCGTAACGCTTACCAGATCG
>JAJZAM010000022.1 GCA_021799445.1 Actinomycetes bacterium | reverse complement strand
CCCCAGCCGCAGATCTCGTTGTGGCACAGCTCCGGTTGCGCAGCCCACCAGGCGGCGGTCTTCGCGTTCTCGTTCACCTGAGTTTTCCACCTCTGCGCCGCTGCCGCGCCGACCAGGCCGCCCCCGTGGATCAGCGGGATGCTACGCCCCACCTTCCGGGCGATAGACGCCGGGAGGCTGCCTCCGGCGCCGGCTTCGATCTCGTCGCGCCGTCTGCGGAGCTGCTCTACAGCCAAGCCGATCCATGTCGAAGCGCCCCTGTAGATTCCGACGTGCTCCAAGGTGACCAGAGCCGGTGCGAGCATCGCCCCCAGGGCGGCGCGAGGTTGTGGTATCTCGGCGGGCACCGACAAGACGGCAGCCCCAGCGGAGCGGGCCATCCGCTCGAGCTGGCCTCCCCCGGTCACGGCCACCAGTCGACCGCCAGCGTCGAGCGCGTCCGTGGCGACCTGCAGTGTCTCTTCTGTGTTACCCGAGGCCGACACTGCTATGACCAGTGTGCCCGGACCGACGAAAGCCGGGCATTCGTACGACTTGCACACGACTACGGGCACCGACATCAAAGGGGAGGTCGCAGCGACGACGATATCCCCGGTGATCCCACTCCCGCCCATACCGGCGATCAGCACGGCGTCGGGGTCGAACGGCTCCAGCTGTTCAACTTCCTGCGTGGCCCGCGTCGCGGCGTCAGCGACCTGCTCGGGGAAAGCCGCCGCTAGTTCGAACATGCCGACAGTGTCGACGGCGCCCGCCGGGACGCTCAACTGGCGGCCTGCCAGTTCGCCGAGATACCCTCCGATGCCGCCTTGGACTCCAGGCGCTCGGCCTCGGCGTCGTCTACAGCCTGCGCTTCGTCTATGAGCATCACGGGGATGCCGTCTTTGACCTTGTAGACCAGCCGTAGACGCGGGTTGTACAAGGCGTCTTCGTCGGCGAAGTAAAGCAAGGGCCCTTTGTCCTTCGGGCAGGCAAGTATCTCAAGCAGCCTCGGGTCCAGCGTCATTGGGCTATCTTCCTTCCCTTCCGGCGTTGCCGGACACTTCCTGTATCAAGGCTACGACTTGGGCGGTCCGCTCGTCGCAGGTTTGACGGTCGGTCGCCTCCAGGTTGAGACGCAGCAGGGGCTCGGTGTTCGACGGGCGGAGGTTCATCCACCAGTCGGACCCCTCCACGGTGAGGCCGTCGAGCCGGTCCTGAGATAGAGCCGAGAAGCGCTCGGCTACGGCTTCGATCACGCCGTGGGGATCAGACACCTCGGTGTTGATCTCGCCGGAGTCGGCGTAGCGTTCGAAGTCCCGCCGTAGGTCCGACAGCGGACGGTCGGTCTTGCTTAGAACTTCGAGCACGACAAGTGCCGCTATCGAACCTGAATCAGCCCTGAAGTTGTCCCTGAAGTAGTAGTGACCCGAGTGCTCGCCGCCGAAGAGTGCGTTCGTCTCCGCCATGACAGCCTTGATGTAGGAGTGGCCTACCCGTGTCCGAATGGCGGTCCCGCCCCGCTCGGCGATTATCTCCGGTACCGCTTTCGAGCAGATCAGGTTGTAGAGGATCGTGGAGCCTGGATGCTTCTCTAGCATCGCCGCTGCGACCAGGGCGGTCGTCGTCGACCCGGAAAGGGGCACCCCCTGATCGTCGACCAAGAAGCAGCGGTCTGCGTCACCGTCGAACGCCAACCCGACGTCAGCGCCGGTGGATCGGATACGCGCCTGTAAGTCGACGAGGTTCGACGGCTGGATCGGATCAGCTGGGTGGTTGGGGAAGTTGCCGTCGAGCTCCCCGTAGAGGACCTCTAGTCTCATTGGTAGTCCCTCGAAAACCGCCGGTACGACCAGGCCTCCCATCCCGTTGGCTGTGTCGGCCACGACTTTGAGAGGTCGCAGAGCTTCGCGGTCCACGAAAGATCTCACTTTGGCTGCGTACTCGCCCAGCACGTCCCCGTAGACGACCTTACCTGCGGCGCCGGACCCTGCGGCGCCGGACGGGGAGTCCCCGGGAGCGCCAGGCGAGCTGCCTGCGTCTTGCGCCGAGGACCGACCCGAAAGGATCGAGGCGACTTCCGCTTTGATATCACCAAGGCCGGTCTCGACTCCGATAGGCCTGGCCCCTGACCTGCAAAGCTTGATCCCGTTGTAGCGGGCCGGGTTGTGGGAAGCGGTAAACATCGCACCGGGAGCGTCCATGAGACCGGAGGCGAAGTACATTTCGTCGGTGGAGCAGAGGCCTATGTCGACCACGTCCACGCCCGCGGAGGTCGCTCCTCTGCTGAATGCTTTTACGAGCTCGGGACCCGAAGGGCGCATGTCCATGCCGACGACGATTCGCTCCGAACCTGCGAAGTGAGCGAAAGCAGTGCCGACCGCTTCGGCTAGGGCGGCGTTGATCTGCGCCGGGAACACTCCCCGGATGTCGTAGGCCTTGAAGATGTCATCCAAGCCGAGCGTTTCTGGGTCAGTCATTTCAGCTGTGACATTAGTGGGCGCCGAGGTGTCGTCGCCCGAACGCTTCTCCTGCTCATCTGGCGGCGACTCCGGATAACCGTGCGAAGCTCCACCAATGCCTTCCGCACCATCAGAATCACCAGTCCCGGAGGTCTCAGAAGTCTCGGCAGGGTCAGGGTTCATCCCCGACCCGGCGACAGCCGCTGCGCCAAGAGCCGGGGGTGACATCGAAGGGCCAGCGACGCCCGGGCGCCGCCGACGGTTCCGGCCGTTCCGGTAGACCACCGGGCCTAACCGCCACAGGACTATCAAGGCGGCTACGCCGATGAGAGTCAGGATGTCACTGACCCAGTCGACGGCCGTCTTCGAATAGTAGAGGGTGACGTGGGCGGCGGTGGGGACGACGACCATCAGGTTGGGAGTGACCCGGTAGACGCCCGTAGCCCCCGAGGCGTGCCAGTTCGGGAAGTACGACTCGTGTACCAGCACCGGGACGCCCGTCCGGCTCACGTTGAACGAGATTGTCTGCGTGCCTTGGACGATGTCGCTGACCGAGACGGACGGCAGCGCCTTGACGGGCACGTCGGTTTGGGTGGGCCTGACACGAGCCCACGTGGAAGGCCCGGCTGCCGTCTCGTAAACGTCCCAGCGGGCCGGGTTGAGGTACCAGGACTCCGCCGCGTTCAACCAAACTGCCGGGTCGCGGGTGTCCATCCCGGTCATCACTACCGGCTGGTTCTGGAGGGGAGTGACCAGGGCCGATCCGAGGATCTCGTATATGTCCCACGTGCGTTGCTTTACCGTCGAGGTCGACCCGGACGTGTAGGTCACCGGGTACGGTCCGACTGTGGCTATGAGCTTGAGCTTGGGGTCAGCGTTAGCGGCGGCTTCGATGGTCGGGGTCTCAGCCATGAAGTAGCGGTCCCCGTTCATTATGAGGTGGTCTATTCCCTCCGAAACGTCGGGCGAGGACGGGTAGTCGAGGCCTCTGACCGGGTTAGCTGGCTGTACCGAAAGTTCGGCTGCGTTTAGAAAGTGAAACGGCGTGGTCGCCGACGACTCGTAGTAGAGCCCTTCCTCCGAGCCGATACAACCGTCCGTCCAGTACGGAAGGAGCATCAAAGCGTCGGGGGTTCCCATGTCGTTCAGCTCGGGCTCGTACTGCCACATCGCCTGGCCGCAGCCGTACTCCTTGCCGATCTTGGTCATCTCGGCGATCAAGGCGAAGTACTCGTTGCGGCGGGACTTGCCCGGGTTCTGGTAACCCGAGTAGTTCCAGTAGACCCAGTCGGGGATGAAAGAGCTGTCCGTGCTCGTGATGCCGAGCCAATCGTAAGCACCGCTCGAAGTCGTGTGACCGAAGGGTAGGTCGTGGAGAGGGTACAGAACCCAGCCGAAGGACGCTAGGGCGACGACAACCGCGACTGACAGGGCGCCAAGGCTGTAGGTTCCCTTACCTGCCGGCTTGAGGCGGCCCGCCGTGGGGACGGCTCCTAGAACGCGGGCCTCGGCGGCGGCTGCGCGGGCTCGCCGGCGCCGGGCCGCCTCCACGACGATCATGCCGCCCTCCGCGAGCGCCAACCCGGCGAGAAGGTACAAGCACAAGAACCAAAACGGCAGGGCACGGGCGTTCCAAAGGCGGTTCTGCGGTGAGAAACGGAACACCAAAGCGCTGATAGCCGCCATGATCCCCCAGAACACACCGAGGCGGCTGGACCGTAGCACCGAGAACACGAACCCCAAGGCCGCCAGCGAAATCAGCCAGAGGTCTTTGCCCGGGAACAGCGAAGCGACGTAATTGGTCAGGTTCTGGTATCCCATGTTCGTCGAATAAGGCAAGTCCCAGTAAAACGGCAGAGACCAGAACGCCAGCAGCAAGAACGCGACCACCCCGGTCGGAAGCGCCCAGCGTAAGAGCCGGTTCCAGTCCCGCGTGGAAACCAGGCTCATAACGACCAGAACGACAGCTCCGACAGCCGCGAAGATCAACGGGAGGACGTGACAAAGTCCGCAGCACGCCAGGATTGCGGCGGCCGACGCTCGGTGCTTACCGTTGTCCAATCCCCGGGCGACCAGACCGAGGAACAAGATGGCGAACGTCAACGAGATGGAGAAGGAGAACTCTCCCGCCATCGTCGAGGCTATGTTGCCCCCATAGATGGTGAACTGCCTGGTGAAGATGAACGGCAACGTCGCAGCGGCAAGGGCGGCCGGCACCGGGAAAGACGCTTTGGCTAGCCGGCCCATCGCCCACGCGGCGACGGGCAACGTCACCAAGCCCACGACTGTGACCAGCTTGAAGGCGATGTTGTAGGGGATCACGTAGGAGGCGAGGGCGATCGCCCATATAGGCAGAGGGAAGAAGAAGGTCAAAGCGGGGAAGCCGTCGTACCAGTCGGGGGCCCACCCGTTGAGCTGAAAGTGAGGGAACAGCGCCCTTTTGACGAACGCCGGGAGCCACACGTGAGCTCCCATGTCCCCGCCGGTAGGTGTGGTGTTAGCGAACAGCTGTGAGGGCTGTAACTCCTTGAACACGAACACTACGGCGGACGCCACCACCAAGAAGGTGATGACGGCCTGCGGGTTGAACCTCTCCCGCAGCCTGTCGAGCCTCGGTTGTGCAGAGTCGGGGGGCCAGATGTAATCCTCGTAACCCGACGGTTGCGGAGCCTTTACAGAGGGAGCGTCGGTCGCTGTCATCTGTCCCTATGTTGCCTTCCATCCGGCTCGTGCGCTGTTCGCCCGCCGCCAGGAAGCCCACGGCGCCGGGCAACCCCAAACTGAATCCCAGCCACGAAGGCCGGCGAGCGACCCCCAAAGTCCGTGCGGACCCACCCAGCGAGGGGGTCTCCTGCTAGGTTTCGGCGGCTATCCCCAAGACTGCGTCGAGGGTGAGAGACCCCTCCAGGCCCTGCCACCAACGTCGATCGCAGTTGGAGCAGCTCAGCATCGTGACCGGCTCCCCTTTTATCTGGATGTCGATCACCACCAAGTTCTTGGTTCGACACGCCGGACACTTCACGGTTACAGTCGTCGGAACGACGAAAGCGCAACTTTAGGGGAGCCGGACTGTTAGAGCGGATCATTTCAGGTGCGCGACGGCCACGACTGCGGCGGCGTTGAACGCTGCGTGAGCGCCGAAAGAAATAGCCAGCCGCCCAGTAGCCCAGGCTAGAACCCCCAGGACGATCCCGAACGCGGCGAGCCCCACGAACTGCGCCGCCTCGAAGTGCGCCAAGGCGAACAGGACAGCGCTGAGCAGTATCGCCCACGGCGCACCGAGACGGGCCGTTAAGGAGCGCATGAGAAGTCCCCTGAAAAAAATTTCCTCCACGAACGGCGCTCCCAGCGCCAAGAGCACCATCAAAACGCTGAGCGCTGCGACCGAGTGCGCCGACCCGGTGTAACTCCGGGCCGGGCCGGAAAGCTCGTGGGACAGGTGACTGTCCAACGCCTCAAGGGGGTAGTAGATGACCGGGATGAGAGCGTATTGACTTATAAGCCCGATTGCGGCGCCGATCGGTAGATCCCACCATTTGACCCTCGAAAGTCCGAAGTCGGCCGCGACCCGCCCGGTGCCCCGCGTCCGGCTGAACACGACAACGGCCCCGATGAGGGCAACCCACAGTCCGACGAGGTCGGCTGCAGTAACGGCCAGCGGTACAGGACCGGAGGATCCGACTTTGTAGCCGGTGGCGGAGGCCGCTACGGCCGTAGTAGCGGTCGCTACGAGGATCCCGGCGGCGAAACCGAACACGGCGAACCATACGCCGTCTGCGGACACCAGCAGACCTTCTCCCGATGGAAGAGACCTCAAGACGCTGCCGACGACGGCGCTTCGCCGCCGGTCCGGTCGGGCGGACTGCCGCTGCCCTGGGAGCGACGGTCTACCCTTGCCCATCCGACGGGAGCCGACAGGCGGTCCGCGTGCTCCGAGCACAACCCCCACTGGTCACCACCACTGGTCGGGTCGGCGTCGAGCCAGAGACGCCGGCCCGAGTAGTCATAAGTCAGCCATGCGACGGTGACTTCCTGGCAGCCAGGCTTCGTGCAGAGCATGGCTTTTCTCATAGCTGAAGTTTATCTATGCTGTCCCACCAAAACGGGGTACCCCGGCCTAGCATGGTGTCATGAGCAGGCAACCCGGAGATATGCGCGATATGAGGCCGGGCGGGGGTCCGGGAATGCCCGGAGCTGGACAGCCGTCAGGTGCCAACTGGCGGTGGATAGCCGTGGTCCTCGCTGTGGTCGTCGTCCTGGCTATCGCCCTGTCGTCAGTGACGAAGTCCTCCAGCCCGCCCTCGCAGAGCTACGGGGCTTTCGTGTCTGCGCTCGACGCCGGCCAGGTCGCCGCGGCAACCGTGAACAACGACACCGGGCATATCACCTACACGAACAAGTCAGGCAACCAGTACTCGGTGCAGGGCCCTCCCCTCGTCGGCAACGGCACAACCCTCGCGTTGTACCAAAAAGACATCAAAGACCTTACCCTTACCAATGAGACGACCAGTGCGCTCGCTACCTGGCTGCCGTGGATAATCTACGGGCTGATATTCGTCGGTCTCCTCGTGTGGATCTCCAGGCGTGCCCAGGGTCAGATGAGCGGCATCATGTCGATCGGCCGATCCAAGGCGAAGGTCTACACCACCGAGAGACCTCGCACGACGTTCGCTGACGTAGCGGGCTACGACGGCGTGAAACTGGAGATCAGGGAAGTCGTCGACTTCCTGCGGTCGTCGAACAGGTTCAAGGAGATCGGGGCGAAAATACCCAAAGGTGTCCTCTTGGTCGGACCTCCCGGTACGGGTAAGACCCTCCTAGCCAGAGCCGTAGCCGGCGAGGCGGGCGTGCCTTTCCTCTCGGTGACCGGCTCCGACTTCATGGAGATGTTCGTCGGTGTCGGCGCTTCACGCGTCCGGGATCTCTTCCAGACCGCCCGCAAGCAGGCCCCCGCGATCATCTTCATAGACGAGATCGACTCGATCGGACGAAAGCGCGGTGCCGGTCTCGGGGGCGGCCACGACGAGCGTGAGCAGACGCTCAACCAGATGCTCGCCGAGATGGACGGCTTCGAAGCGACCGAAGGTGTCGTGATGATGGCCGCAACGAACCGGCCTGACATTCTCGATCCGGCGCTGCTGCGCCCGGGTCGTTTCGACCGCCAGATCGTCGTGCCACTACCCGACTTGGAAGAACGCCTTCCTATCTTGGCGGTTCACTGCAAGGACAAGCGCGTGGACCCCGACGTGGACCTGACGGTCGTCGCCCGTGGTACGCCTGGAATGAGCGGCGCTGACCTGGCCAACTTGGTCAACGAGGCGGCGCTTCACGCAGTCCGGCGTGGGGCTACTGCTATTGCCATGCGTGATTTCGAAGCGGCACGAGACAGGGTCCTCATGGGCCAGAGGCGGGAGTCGACGGTCCTGTCGGACAAAGAGAAGGAAGCGACCGCCTACCATGAGGGTGGTCACGCCGTCCTTGCGTACGTGCTACCTGACGCCGACCCGGTGCACAAGGTTACGATCCTTCCGACAGGCATGGCCCTCGGCGTGACACAACAGCTTCCCATCGAGGAACGCCACACCTACTGGCGGGAGTACATCGAGGACGCTATGTGCGTGATGATGGGCGGCCGCTGCGCCGAGCAGCTCATTCTGGGGAGCTTGTCGACCGGCGCCTCGAACGACCTGCAGAGAGCGACTGAGATGGCTCGCAAAATGGTGCGCGAGTTCGGCATGAGCGACCGTATCGGCCCGATGGCCTGGGGCCAGGAAAGTCAGGTCTTCCTGGGTGAAGACCTGATGCACAACGCTCGCGACTACAGCGACGTGACCTCACGCGTCATAGACGAAGAGGTGGAACGGATCCTAAGAGAGCAAGAGGCCCGCGCGACACGCCTGCTGACCGAGCATCGCCGGGGCTTGGCCGCCGTGGCCTCCGCCCTTCTCGAAAAGGAGACCATCGACGGCGCCGAAGTTGCCCGGCTCGTCGACGAAGCTTACGGCAAGCCGGTGCACGACGACGCTCCGATCGTGCCGCGTTTCGCCGAGGTGACCGGCGACCCTCTCGACCTGTGAGGTGATAAGGGTTGTGACCGCGCTCCGCCGGCTGGCGGCTTACGGACAGCTAGCCGGTCGGCCGTCAGTGGTCGTCTAGGGGTACCGCCGGGCTTAGTCCAATGCCGCCAGCGCCGCCGACCCCGTAGAGATCGTACTCGACGAACACCGCTGCGCTTGCTTTGACTTCCAGTGGTCCGGTCGCCGGCGATGTAACCGCAAGGTTGACCTGCCCGCCGGGAGCAACGCTCAGCACGCCGCCGGCGGGCAAGGACGGCTGGGAGTTGCCTGATAGGGCCGTCACCCGGGCATTCACCCTCGTCGCCCCCGGGTTGTAGACGACTAGCTCGCCGGCGTGGTGGGAGTCCATGCCTGTGGCAGCGACAAGCCAGTCGGCGGCGCTGGCGGTCTCGCCGAGGATCTGCGCGTTGCCGTTGACGATCCCCGTGACACCAGAGACGGGGATCGTGGCGGCGGTTGCGGTCAAGGTGCGCGCGGCGACGACGGGAACGCCGTTCGTGCTGACCAGCGTCGCCGAGTGAGGGGCCCCCGCCGGGATCCTGGCCTGCTGCTCGGACACGATCGGGACCACCTGCCCGGGGCCGACGCTGAAATCGAAAGGTTCGACGGCGGCGCCGAGGATTCCGATCGACAACCTGACTTTCGCCGTTGCCGATCCCGGGTTGAAGACAACGTACTGCTCCTGGAGGTTGTTGCCGGCGAGGCCGTCGGGCCACGTCCACGACAGGGCTGCGCCGGGAGCTCCGAGAGTCACCGTGACCCCGGCCGTGGGCCACGCAGGGTCAGCCAGAGGCTTGCCTGCAGCGACGCTACCTACGAGCGGGGCACCTGAAGCAGGAGGGGTGACAATCTCCGTCTCCCAAGCGACGACGCTGCCGGTGCGCGCTTTGACCGTCGTCTCGATGCTGCTGCGACGGCTCAGATAGCTTCCAAGGTCTACGGTCACCAGCCCGTCGGCAGGAACGTCGATCCCCTGGAAGTTCTGCGGTTGCTCAGCCCCCTGGTTGGTGACGAAGCTGAGGTCGACGATCGTCGAGGTCGGGTACGGGTTCAAAAGCGAGATGTACTCGTCTGCGTTCACCCGTGTCTGGCCGCCCGGCAGGTACCACGTCGGCGATCCCGACGTCGCGCACGGACTGACCGACGCCCCCAAAGGCCCCCCGACCGACTGGTAGACGACGACCTGCCCGGCGTCGGCTTCCACTATCGCCCCGGCCCATCCCCCGTCACCGGTTGCTAGCTCCGGGACTGTCACCGATCCCCTCGCCGGAACGTCCAGCGTTTTCGTGGTGGGGGACCCTGTTGTTCCGACTACGGACACCGTGGCTGTGGCTTCGATACCCCCCGCGTTTGCTATTACCACCACACCCGACGCGTCACCGGCCGGGTCAACCGACGACTTCGTGACTGGCGGGTTAGCGGCGGAAGCTTTCCCGCTCGAAGAAGCTGCCGTGGTAGTGGTTGTCGTCGTAGCTGTGGCGGGCGCAGCGCTTTGAAAGCTTGACGTCGCTCCGGCACAGAACCACGATGATGACAGCGCTCCAGGCGGGGCAGCTGCCGGTGATATCTGAGCTGTCGCGCTTTGAGAGGTCTTCCCCGCAGACCGCGAAGTCGAGCGGCCGACGATCCCAATCACCACGACCACACCGAGGACGAATGAGACAACCCGGAGGCGGCGAACACCGTCGGAACTTCCACGTGACCACCCGGTGCCAGGGAGTCG
This sequence comes from Actinomycetes bacterium, assembly GCA_021799445.1. Lineage (GTDB taxonomy): Bacteria > Actinomycetota > Acidimicrobiia > Acidimicrobiales > Palsa-688 > JAJZAM01. The sequence goes on along the minus strand of JAJZAM010000022.1, from coordinate 15,730 downwards.
ACCCTCGCCTGCCCCGTCGCCGGCTTCGACGGTGCCGCCGTCGCGACGTTCGGGAGTGTCTTCAGTCATCCGTCCAGCTTCCGTCGGCTCCCCAGCTGTCGTCTGCGTCGAAGCCGCCTCCGGCCCACTTCGCTGCAACTCTGCGCTGCGACCCACCGGACCGTGGGCGACCGCCCGGCGGGGGCGCCGGCTCGAACCACTCGCGAGGAGCGACACGCTGCTCCACGCTGGCCCGGTTGCTGCGGCGTCTGGAGATCGCGGCTGCCGCTACGGCCAGCGCTACGACCAAGACCTCGCCCACTTGGAGTGCCCTCAGACCCCACGGGGTGGCGTAGCGCAGGGTTGCTTTCGGCGTGGACGAGGTTAGAGCCGGCAGTTCGAAGGCCATCGCCCACCCGAAAGCCCGTCTCGGCTCGACCTTGGTCCCTTGTAGGTCCAAGGACCATCCCTTCGAGAATGTGTACCCTACGTACGCCACGTTCCCAGACGGGGCCGTCAAAGCCGCAAGTGTCCCCACCCCAGCGCCGGGCCAGGTTCCGAGCAAGCCCCCTGCACCGCCGAGCTCGGTCTGCTGCAGCGGACGCTCCGCCTGGTAGGTTCGGGCCCTCGACGATCCCGCAGCCTCAGACAGGGCGAAGCCGACCGCTCCCGAAGGCAGTAGCGAACGAACCGGGGACCACGCCGAGTTCTCGTAGACCTGGTAGTGGCTGTCGCCGACGTCGAGCGGGGCGAGGTCGGTCTGAGTCTCTAAGCCCGCCAGCAGCGCCTCGGGGACCGGAACTGGTCGGGACCCCGAACCGGTCGGGCCGGTATGGTCAGCTACGACGATGTAGCGCACCCCGGCCGGGGCCAGTAGGTGACCGAGCCTTGTCGTCAGCCGGTCCTGAGCGGCAATGAGGTCGTCGGCTAGGATCGGAGAGGCCCCTGGGGAGCCTGTCGGGAACTCGTCGGTCAGCGAAGGAACTGTCCCGAACGTCGTTGCGTACCCGAACCCGGGCTCCAAGCTACGACTGGCGAGCGGCAACGCGTCAGGTACGCCGACCCACAGGACTCGGTACCCACCCGCCGACGGGCTGGGCAGAAGCGACAGAGCGCTCGAAGGGCTCGCTGACGGCATGTCCCAGCGTCCGCTGCCGGAGGCCATTACGAACGGGACCGCTGCGAGCGCAAGGCACACGGCCCCCGCTGCGGCGGCACCCTGGCGCCAGCCGAAGCGGTACCCGGGCAGGTCGATCTCGAATGAAGCCGCCCCTAGAGCAACCGCGCTGGCGATGGCAGCGGCCGCCGGAGCTAGAACCACATCGGGTGGAATGTTGGGCAACGCCCCCTGGCTGGCCGCCCAGGCGACCCCGAAGCACGCGAGCGCTACCGCCCAAAGGCGTGACGCCCAGGCCAGCCTCCATCCACGACCCAACACCAAGGCGAGGGCGGCGGCGGCCAGGATCAGCCACTCCCAAAACCCCGAACCGTAAGGGCCCGTGTGGAAACGCAGTAGAGAAGACCATCCCAGCCGATCCGCCGATGACAGGGACGGTCCGCCGATGGCCGCAGGACTTGAGATGACCGTGGCCGACCAAGGCAGGGTCAGCACGAAGGCGGCGGCCACCGATGTCAGTGTTCCGGCTGCGAACCGCAGGAGCGGCGCCGTGTCTCCTACGACGACAGAGCCGACTATCAGTCCGATACCGACGATCAAAGCTACGTAAAAAAACGACGGCGCGCTTGCAGCGGTAGCTCCGATGAGCGCCCCGAGAACGAGCACCTTCGAGGCTACGGCCGCCGAGGCGCCGCGGGGGACGGGTATGGCCGCGGAGAGCTCGACGAGGCGGGACAGCACCCACGGAGCGGCTGCGAACGCGACGAGCCCCTCCCAGTCGCCTTTGGACAGGGAGTTGTAAGCGAGAGGGACTACTGCGTAGGTTGCTGCGGCAAGAAGCTGGCCTCGCTTCGAGCCCCACCACCTCGCGCCACGGTATGCGCCGGCGGGTCCGACGACGAACGGTAACAACGCGAGAAGCTGGGACAGGGTGCCTACAGCGCCGAACAGAGCTGTAGCAGCGACTCCGATGAGAGCCAGCATGGGAGTGGCCGGGCTTGCAACTCCAAGGCCTGAGGTCTGCCAGCCCGACCACCAGTCGGACCAGATAGAAGCCCACCCAGACGGGGCGTGGGGTAGCTGTCCGATCTGGGGTAGGCCGTGACCGAGGATGTTACGGGAGCCGAACACGAGCACCACGAAGCCCACGCCCACCAGCGCGACCAAGGCGCGCCGGCCACCCGGACCGCCCCCCGGGCGTTCTCGCTCCTCCTGGACCGCCTGGATGCCACCGGCCTGGTGGTCGGCGCCGATCCGCAGGTGATCAGCCCGGGAACGCAAGAACGCCGTAACCTGCCCTGCTGTTCCAGTCTGAAGGGCTCGGAGAGCGCGATCCCCTACCCTCCGGCTTTTTTGGACATCCCGCCGGGAGCGTAGAAGCGCTGCCGGGCGGCGTAACGCTAGGATCGGCGCACTCAGCGTCGCCCAGGCCTCTCCTCTTCGGCCGCCGGCGGCGAGGACCAGCGTTTCGACCAGCGCCCAGAGCAGGCCGAGGGGCACAACCCACACAAGGTTGAACCACCGGTAGCAGGTGAGCACTGTACGGTAGCGGGACACTTCCGCGTCGCGTCTTCGAGCGGCCAGCCGTTCTTGGATGTCATTGCCTCGTCGGCGCTCCTCGCCGTGAGGCTCCTGGGCGTGGCGGACTGTTGCGGCTGGCACGACTACCAGGCGGGCCCCGAGCAGCTTCGCCCGCCAGGACAAGTCGAGATCGCGGCCGTCGTCGTCGAAGCAAGTGTCGAACCCGCCTAGCGTACGGAAAAGGTCGGACCTCACTAGGGTCATGCCGCCCGGCGCGACGAGTATCTCCCGCACCCTGTCGTGTTGGGCCTGGTCGAGCTCTCCCGGCTCGACCAGGCCTCGCACGGTCCCAGCCCAGTCGGTCGTCGCACCCACCGCCACCAGACGGTCCGAGCGTTCCCACTCCACGTACTTCGGGCTTGCGATCCCAGCGTTGGAGCGGAACGCCTCCTCGACAAGGAGGCGAACCGCCTGCGCGCTAGGGGCTACGTCGTCGTGGCAGATCACAAAGTGGGACGCCCCTTCGACCATGCCGACCGCTGCGTTCACCGCTGCGGAGAAACCGGTGTCGGCCCCGAGGCGCAACAGGTAGGCGTCGGGTGCGGCCGCCTGTACTCGTAACGGAGTGTCAGGCTCGCCGGTCGTGTCCACGACTATCAGTGACAGGTTCGGGTAATCCTGGTTCGCGAACGCCAGAAGCGACTCGTCAAGCCACCAGCCGGCGTCACGGATGACCACGACAGCGGCTACCGCTGGTGTTGCGACAGGCTCGGCAGTAAGTGGGTCGGCTGGCATCCGGGTAGTCCACAGTAGTTAACCGCCGGACGGCGCTGCCCTCACGGTGTGGGCCTTTCGAGCAAAACGCCGTCAACTTCGACCGTTGGGGAGCCTTTAAGGTGCGAACCGTTAAACACGGTGACTTGTGTCACTTAGAGCCGAGCAGACCACCGCAAGTGCTAACTGATGCTATACAATAGTTAGCAGTTGGTTTTTCTACGGAAAGGTTATGATCATGCCTAGCACTGTGTTACCGGGCGTCGAATGGGACAAGGCTGCGGCCGGTATCGGCGATGCCCTCAAAGAGGCAGCGTATGTCGCCGTCGGCTTGGGCGTCTTGAGCTTCCAGCGGGCGCAGGTCCGTAGGGTGGAGTTGGCGAAGCAGCTGTCCAAGATGGCCAAGGAAGTGCCGGTTCAGACACTTCCGAGCCTCGACGTTGTGGTGTCGCAACTTGGCAGCGTCGCAAAGATCGTCGACGCCGCGGTCGCCCCCGCCCGCAAGCAGGCTGACGAACGCCTCGACAAGCTTGAGGAGGCACTCCCTGAAGCTGCCCGCAACACGGTGAAGACCGTTCGAGCGACAGCTCTGAGCCAGGAAAAGGCCATTCGCGCGGCGCTGGGAATCTCCTGAGCCTGAGTCGAACCTCAGGTGTCGCCCTTCCAGTTGCCCTTCCAGTAGTCGAGGACGTCTCCGAGGGTTCGCTCCAGACTGTAAGCAGGCTCCCAGCCGCAATCGGCTGCGAGCCTGCCAGGGTCACCCCATAGATCGGGAACGTCCACGGGTCGTACGCGCTGCTGGTCGACGTCTATCGAGATGTCCAGTCCGGCGAGGTCGATGAGGCGCTCAGCCACGCTTCTGATCGACACCGACCGCCCGCTGCAGACGTTGTAGATCTGACCAGGCCGGCCATTTTCGAGGAGAAGGCGGTAGGCGACGACCACGTCGCGAACGTCGCTTATGTCGCGATAGACGTCCAAGTTTCCAGTTTTGATGGTGGACGTCCCCGAAGCTATGGCCTTGGCGACCTGCTCTGCGAGTGCCGGCACGACGAAAGCCGGGGTCTGGCCTGGGCCTGTGTGGTTGAAAGGACGTGCGACTATCACTTCGAGCTTACGCGACCTGAACATCTGAAACGCCACGATCTCCGCTGCTGCCTTGCTGGCTGCGTACGGGCTCAACGGTCTTACAGGAAGCTCCTCTCTAGCCGGAAGGGCTTCCCGGCCTGCCCAGCCGTATACCTCGGAGGAGCTCACAACCAGAACCCTGGGGGGGTTAGCGCACGCCGCTGCAGCGTCTAGAAGGTTGGCGGTTCCTACGGTGTTAACCTCGTAGGTGCGGCTGGAATCCCCCCACGACGAGCCTACGCTCGACAGCGCCGCCAGGTGCACGATGCAGTCGGGCGAGTCGCCCACTACGGCTTCACGAATGAGCGCTGCGTCGGTGACGTCGGCGTTCTCGTCGAGCCCGGTGACCGCATCCCCGCTGCTTTCGAAGTGACGCACCAACCAGGACCCGACGAACCCTCTGCTACCGGTGACCAAAACGCGCATCGACGAGACCCTACCCTCTAGCGGTGGGCCAGCGCTGGAACGTCTCTGCAACCGCGGTTGCAGAGACGTTGCGTAACATGACCAGGTGACCGTGCCGTGAAGCCGCTGCGGCCCGCCGGCCTGCCGGGCTCGGCCGGCCAAGAACGTCCAAAGCTGCTCAGCGTGCAGCCGGTGGCAGACGGCGGTGGCTCCGAACGGGCGCTTATCGCGATGATACGCAGCCTGACCTCGTCGGGCTGGGAATGCCACGTTGCCCTCCCGGACCTCCCGGCGCTCGCCAGCGAGTACCGTGACGCCGGTGCGATCCTGCACATAGTTCCCATGAACCGCCTTAGCACGAGCGGCTCGCAGGCCCGCTGGCTTCGGTACTGCCTCGGCTGGCCGAGGAGCGTAGTCGCGTTGTCGCTCCTCGCCCGACGCGTAGGAGCGGACGTCGTGCACTCGAACTCGCTTCACTGCTGGTACGGCTGGGCAGCGGCGTTAGTCACGGGACGTCCGCACGTTTGGCATGCCAGGGAGATCGTGTTCCAGTCAAGCGCAGCTCTACGGTTGGAGCGCTTCATGACGAAGAAGTTCGCGCAGCGCGTTATCGCGATCTCGGGCGCCGTCGCTGCTCAACTGGACGAGGGCAACGTCGTCGTGCTCACAGACGAGGCGGATCCTTCCACTTTCAACCCGGGGCGGGCCGGTAGGTTCAGGTACGAGGCGGGTATAGCGGATGAGGTTCCCCTGATCGGCTCGGTAGCCCGGCTCGACACCTGGAAAGGCTTCGACACTCTCCTCGACGCCTTCCCGATGATAAAAGAGCGTCGGCCCGACGCTGAGCTGGTCATAGCCGGACCGGTCGTTCCCGGCAAGGAGCTGTACGCTGCGACCCTGGAGTCCCGAGCTCGGTCCATGTCAGGCGTTCACTGGCTAGGACCTCGAAGCGACGTCGCCGAGATCATGGCGGACTGCGACGTCTTCGTCCAGGTTTCCTCGCAGCCCGAGCCTTTCGGACTTGTGATCGTCGAAGCCCTCGCCTGCGGGACACCTGTAGTGGCGGGGGACGCGGGAGGGCCGGCGGAGATCATCGCCGCCGCCCGAGATAGCCGCGGGGCCTGTTGGGCCTCAGGCGTCCTCGTCCCTCCCAGGGACCCTGCAAGCCTCGCCGCCGCCACCGTCGGGCTGCTCCCCGCCGGGCCTTCGAGCACCGACCGGCGGCGGTCACGCACCGCCCTCGCAGACGCACGCGCCGGCGGCTTCGAAGAGCTTTTCTCCTCGGTCCTGCAACCCGGGCGTGTCCGGCTCCGCCGTCGGCGACGGTAGCGTAGCGCGGGTGATAGTCGCGTTGTGCGGAGGCGTAGGCGCTGCCCGGATGCTCGCCGGGCTGTCCTCGGTGCTCGACCCGGAGGAGATCACCGCTGTCGTCAACACCGGTGACGACACGCTGATGCACGGCCTTCACGTGTCACCCGACCTCGATACCGTCACCTACACCCTGGCTGGGGCGATCAACCCGACCTCGGGGTGGGGCCTGCAGGGCGAAACCTGGGAGGCGATGCGGGAGCTGCGAGAGCTGAGCGGAGGCAGGCTCGGCTGGTTCAACCTGGGCGACAGGGACCTCGGAACGCACCTGTACCGGACGAGCCGGCTGGCCGAAGGAGCGACCCTGAGCCAGGTGACCGCGGAGGTAGCAGCCAGGTGGGCGCTGAGATTGAAAATCTTGCCCATGTCCGACGATCCGGTCCGTACCAAGGTGTTCGTCGCTGGCGACACCGGCGAAGACGCCGAGCTCGACTTCCAGGAGTACTTCGTCAAAAAGCGCCACCAGATACCCGTCCGGCGCGTCGAGGTGCGCGGAGCTGACACCGCGAAAGCGGCCCCCGGCGTTCTCGAAGCGATCGCTTCGTGCGACAGGATCGTCATCTGCCCTTCCAACCCGGTAGTCTCGATCGGGCCCGTGCTAGCCACCGGCGGTATCGGCGAAGCGGTGACCGCCCGGCGTTCCTCGACGGTGGCGGTTTCGCCGATCGTCGCCGGCCACGCCCTCAAAGGTCCCGCCGACCGTATGCTCGCCGAGCTGGGCTACGAATCCTCGGTGGTCGGCGTGGCCCGCATGTTGTCCCGTTACTCGGCGACACTGGTCATCGACGAGGCGGACGCAGAGCGCGCAAGCGAGGTGGAAGCCCAAGGAATGAACGTCGTAATCTGCCCGACGGTGATGTCCGACGAGATCAAAGCTGCGAACCTTGCACGCACCGTGCTGAAGACTCGCGCCGCCCACCAAGTGCCGCTCACCTCCGGGGGCCCCGAAGGGCTGCGCAGCCCGGACGGACCGTGACGATAAGCCTCATACCCGTCGAGGGTATAGGTGAGGTTCAGCCCGGGGATGACCTAGCCGGGCTCATCTTCGCGGCCACCCGGTCGCCGGCCGGCACGGCTGGTCGACCACCGGCGTCGACCCCGAACTCCGGCAGCGTCGAGCTCGCCGAGGGGGACGTCGTGGTAGTAACCCAAAAAGTCGTCTCGAAAGCCGAAGGGCGCCTGGTGAAGGTCGATCCTGCCGACCCTCGCTCCCACAAGGTTCACGTCGAAGCCGAAGCGGTGAGGATCATCCGCCGGCGCGGGGATCTGATCATGACCGAGACCCGTCACGGTTTCGTCTGCGCCAACTCAGGCGTGGACCTCTCCAACGTCGACAGCGGATGGGCGGCTCTGCTGCCGGTCGACCCGGACCGCTCGGCTAGAAGGATCCGTGACGGCCTCGTAGCGCGAAGCTCAAAGAACGTCGGCGTCGTAATATCTGACACTTTCGGCCGTGCCTGGCGCAGGGGCGTCACCGACGTGGCCATCGGCTGTGCCGGGGTGGCCGCTGTGGTGGACCTTCGCGGGACTCGGGACGCTCTGGGCCGGGAACTGACCGTCACGGAGGTGTGCGTGGCTGACGAGATCGCCGGCGCAGCCGAGCTGGTCATGGGCAAGTCGACCGGGATCCCGGTGGCCATCGTACGAGGAGTGAACCCCTCGTGGTTTCGCGACGGGTCGGTGAGGAAAGAAATCGTCCGACCCCACCAGGAGGATCTCTTCAGGTGACCTGAGGCAGCCGCGCGCCGACGAGACCGACACCAGCGTCGACCGAATGACCTGCTCCGATGACGCACAGCTCGTCGAGGGTGGCGCCCTCGCCAATGGTCGCCCCTGGGCCGACGATCGACCCGACGACCCGAGCTTTGGGCCCAACGACAGCCCCGTCCATGAGCACTGATCCCTCCACTAAGGATCCCTCGCCGAGCTCGACTCCGACGCCGACTACGCTGCGCACCACGTTCCCGGCTCCCGCCGTCGTCTGAGCGTAGGCGAGGTTCGCCTTCAAGTACGCTGCCGGGGTGCCGGCGTCTAACCACGCAGCGTCCGAACCCAAAGCGTAAAGACGTCCGTCGGCGACCAGCTGGGGGAACGTCTCGCGCTCGATCGAGACCCTCCGACCCGGCGGCACACGGTCCAAGACCGAACGTTCAAGCACGTAGGTCCCGGCGTTTATGAAGTTGGTGGGGGCCTCTCCGGCCGGCGGCTTCTCGATGAACGCCTCCACCCTGCCCGTGGCGTCGGTTGGCACGACTCCGAAAGCGGATGGGTCGGGTACGGGAGTGAGCGCTATGGTCGCCTCTGCAGTGCGGTCCCTGTGGAACGCCACCAGCCCGGTGAGGTCCAAGTCGGTGAGCACGTCACCGTTGACAACGACGAAAGCCTCGTCTATGCCGGCTTCGAGGGCCGCGAAGCGTATCGCCCCGGCGGTGTCTAGAGGCGAGGGTTCGACGGCGTACCTTAGAGCCACCCCGCAGCTTTCGCCTGAGGGGTAGGCCTCTATGAACGCTTGTGGGCGGTATCCCAGGGACAGGACCGCCTCGGTCACCCCGTGCGAGCTGAGCCATTCGAGGACCCGCTCGATCATCGGCCGCCCGCCTACCGGGAGCATCTGCTTGGGTACGCTCAAGGTCAGGGGACGCAGCCGGGTTCCCTCTCCCCCGACCAGCACGACGGCTTTCACCGTCAGCCCTTTAGTGCCGTCGTAGACGTCGACCCTTTCACCGTCTTGGTAGGCGAGGTGGTAGCAGCCGGCTTGGGCGTGGTGGTCGACGCAGACTTGGCCGCTGGGACGGTGGTAGAAGACGCTGACGGGACGGTCGTGGCTGTCCCCGTCGAAGACGACGCCGCCTGCAGGGCGGTTAGGGCTTTGCCGACCGAAGCGGGCGGTGCCGGGATGGACGACGCCTTGCCCGCCGGGACGAAGGCGATTGTTATGAGGTCGCCGTTTACGAAAGGAACTTGCGTCGGGTCCAGCTTGGGCAGCTGGTTCTTGGCCCCGTTGTAGAGCTCTCCTACCGTGTCACCCACGTAGGCGAACTGCTTTATATAAACGTGGCCGGGTTGCCCTTCGCAAGTGTTGCCGTCAAGGTAGAGGTGACCTCCGGGGAGTTGAAGCTCCGCCGCGTTCAGCTTCATACCGACAGCGGAAGCGAACTTGCCCAGCGTTGCGTTCTTCCCGGCCACGGCTTTCACCTTCGGCGAGACAGTGATGATTCCGGACTGTGTGGTGGTTATGCCCTGCGGGTCAGGAGCCGGAACTTTTATGTCGGGGAGGAACTTGCCGCACGCGTACACGGCGTAGCCCTCATACCAGGTGGTGCCCACGGTAGGTGCTGTACCCCCCGCGTTGTTGATCTGGGCTATCAGCCGGTTGCGGCTCGTTACGGTGCCTGCGAGACCTAAGGCCACGATCACGGCTATGACAGCGAAGTAACCCCACGGGGTTCGACGACGCCTACCTTTCCCGGCGCCGATCCCGGCGGCGCGAGCCACTTTTTTGCTAGACGAAGCCTTGCCCATGTCGGCGGTCAGGTTAGCCGGTCGAGCGGCCCTCTCCCAGCCATCCCCGCCTGGCGCCTGATACGAACCTCGCAGCGACCGACAACGCGGCCCTGGCTGCTAGCCCTGCCAGCAGGACGGCCCCGCCGAGACCGGTCGGGTCCCGGGTTCGTCGACGGGAGAAGGTCCACATCGACTTGTGGTGAGCGACGATCATCTTGTAGGGGTGCAAGTCGGCGGCGACACCTTGAGCGTGCACCACTACCGACGACGGTTCGTAGGCCACCTGCCATCCGGCCTGCCCGAGGCGCCAGCACAAATCCACGTCCTCCATGTACATGAAGTAGGCCGGGTCGAAACCGCTGACGCTCTCCCACGCCTGCCTGCTGACCAAGAAGCACGCTCCTGACACCCAGTCGACGAGGGCCGCCTCCGAGTGATCCCAGTCGACGAGACGGTAACGCCGAGTAAACGGGTTGCCCGGGAAGAAAAGTCCAAGCGTTGCGTGCCCGACGGCGTCGAGCAGGGAAGGAAAAGCCCGCGCCGACGGGTACAGCGAGCCGTCTGTGTTCAACAGCTTCGGGCCGACCATCCCAACGCGGGGGTGCTCGTCGAGGGTTGACCGCAACGCAGCGAGGGCACCCGGGCGAAGCTCAATGTCGGGGTTGCAGACCAAGATCAGCGGGTACGACGACAGAGCCGGGTGCGCAGCTCCGAGGTTCGCGGCGCGTCCGTAGCCTATGTTCCCGCCCGACTCCAGCCAGATAGCCCCGGTCGACTCGGCTACCCGCTTCGAGTCGTCGTGCGAGCCGTTGTCGACGACAACAATGTTGCTCAGCCCCTCGCCCCGAAGCGAGCTCAGGCAGCGGCTGAGATGCCGGGCCGTGTTGAAGTTGACCACGACCGCCGCGACGCCAGTTGCGGCGGTCGCCTCTCCGCAGGCCGGCGCAAAGGGCCGGCCGGGGCCGCGCTGAGAAGAAGCTGAGCTCACACCATGAGCTCTTTGACGGCACGGCTGAGTGGCTTGCGGTAGTCGTCGAGCTGGCCCCGCCCGGACAGGCGCAGCACGGCGTTGTCGAGGACCGAGTTCTTCGGTCTCGGCGCCGGCCGGGGCGGCTGAAGCTGGTCGGTGGTGATCGCTTGCACGCGACTGCGATCCCCCCCGCTGGCTATGACCACCTCCGTGGCGAACTGGTACCAGCTCGTCGCGCCCTGGTTCGTAACGTGCACGATCCCCGGGGCGCGTTCCCTGCCCAATCTGAGCAGCATGGCCGCAAGGTCCGAAGTAAACGTCGGGCAGCCGACTTGGTCGTCGACGAAGCGCAGCGGGCCGTCCTTTGCCGCCAGGCGAAGGATCGTCTTTAGCATGTTGTTGCCGAAGGCGCCGCATACCCACGAGGTGCGCACCACCGTCGCTCCCGGGCAGACTGACAGGGCTTCCCGCTCCCCGGCAAGCTTGGAAGCGCCGTACACCGACAGCGGGTTGGTCTGGTCCCATTCGTTGTAGGGCCGAGACGCCGTCCCGTCGAAGACGTAATCGGTGGATAGCGACACCAGATGGGCGCTGTGACGCTCCGCCGCCTCGGCTACGTTGCGGGTTCCGAGCGCGTTCACGCGAAATGCCCTCCCCGGGTCCGTTTCGCACGCGTCGACCGCCGTCCACGCCGCGGCGTGGACGATGAGATCCGGCCGGTGCCCGCCAACCGCCGAGAGGACCGCCTCCCGGTCGCCCACGTCGAGCTCTCCGCTCGACGCTGCTATGACCTCCAGGTCCGGCTGGGTCGAAGCGAGCCTGGATATCTCGCAGCCGAGCTGGCCGCCCGCCCCGGTGACGAGGACCTTCAAGGTCACCGTCCGCCCGCCGCCGCGCCTCGCCGGCTGGCGCCGTCAATCCTCGAAGTCATCGGACGCCTTTGAGCGGCTCCCACCACCAACGGTTGTCCCTGTACCAGGCGTACGTATCGGCTAGGGCCTGATCGAGATCCGCCGACGGTTCCCAGCCGAGCTTTCGGACCTTGGTGGAGTCAACCGAGTAGCGCCGGTCGTGGCCGAGACGGTCCTCCACGTAGCGGACCCTGTCGCCTCCGGCGCCGGCGAGCGCGAGGAGCTTGTCGGTCAGGTCCCGGTTGGACAGTTCGTTGCCTGCGCCGATGTTGTAAATCTCCCCGGGTTCGCCTTTGCGCAAGACAAGGTCGATGGCAGCGCAGTTGTCCTGGACGGCAAGCCAGTCCCGCCGGTTGAGGCCGTCCCCGTAGAGGGGAACTTCCAGGCCGTCGAGGAGGTTCGTTACGAAAAGCGGGATCACCTTCTCGGGGTACTGCCAGGGACCGAAGTTGTTCGATGACCGGGTGACGATCACCGGCGTTTGGTAGGTGGAGTAGTACGACAGGGCTATGAGGTCCGAGCCGGCCTTCGATGCGCTGTAAGGCGACCGGGGGTCGAGAGGGTCCGTCTCGAGGCTTTCCCCCTGCTCGACGGAGCCGTACACCTCGTCGGTCGACACGTGCACCACCCGGGAAACCCCGAGCTTCCTGCAAGCGTGCATGACAGCGTTGGTCCCTACGCAGTTGGTGACCACGAAGTCCTCAGGGCCGGCGATGGACCTGTCAACGTGACTTTCGGCTGCGAAATGGACTACCGCGTCGTGGCCCTCAAGCGCCGCGGTGAAATCCGCAAGGTCGCAGATGTTCGCATGGACGAACCGGTAGCGTCCCGGGTAGCGCTCGGCGAGGCCGGCTAGGGTCGATTCGTTACCTGCGTAGGTGAGAGCGTCGTAGACAGTGACAGCGTCGTTAGTGGAACCCAAGACGCGGCGCACGTAGTTGGAGCCGATAAAACCGGCGCCACCAGTGACGAGAATCCTCATGGCCGCCGAGGTTAGCCGGGAACAGCCTGACTCCGGGTTGGCGCCGAGAGCACCAGCGGACCCGGCGAACAACTCATTTCAAGTCGATGCTGCAATGGTCGCCGACCATAAGCCTGGTAGCGCTCGGACGTCTAGCAGTCCGGGTCACGTTCACGTGATGTCCCAGCAGAGAGTCCTCCAGCCTTCCCGCCTCGATGACGCTGCAGTCGTCGAGGATGACCGCGTGCTCGACCTCGCTTCCCGTGATAGAGCAGCGGCGGCCGATCGCGCTGAAAGGGCCGATGAAACTGTCGGTTATCGTCGTGCCAGCTCCGATCACCGCCGGTCCGCGCACCCTGCTGCGGCGCAGGACCGCCCCTTCTTCGACCACGACCCGCCCCTCGATCTCCGAGCTGTCATCCACCTCCCCGTCAATTCTGCGTTCCAGGGTCTCCAGGATCAGGCTGTTAGCCTCCAGCAGTGGGGTCAACTTTCCCGTGTCGATCCACCAGCCGTCGAGGATCTCGGTGCGGACTCTCAACCCCTGGTCGACCAGCCATCCGATCGCGTCTGTGATCTCCAGCTCCCCGCGCGCCGAGGGTTCGATAGCGGACACGGCTTCGTGTATTCGGGCGTCGAAAAGGTACACCCCTACGAGAGCGAGGTTGCTGACAGGCCTGGCCGGCTTCTCCACGAGACGCACCACCGAGCCGTCAGGGCCGAGCTCCGCAACCCCGAAGTGCTGCGGGTCGGGGACTGCTTTTAGAAGTATCTGCGCGCAGGGCGGCTCGGGATGGCTGCCGTCTAAGGTCTGAGCGTTCGCTCGGCGGCGGTCGTCCTCGAAGCTCTCGACGAAGTCCTCCAAAGACTGCTGCAGGAGGTTATCCCCCAGGTACATGACGAAGTCCTCGTCGCCGAGGAAGTCCCGGGCGATCCTCACCGCGTGGGCTAGCCCGAGGGGAGCCTCCTGGGGTATGTAGGTGACCTCCACGCCCCACTCGGAGCCGTCCCCGACCGCAGCGCGAATCTCGTCGGCGGTGTCGCCGACGACGATCCCAACTGACTTGATACCCGCCGAGGCGATCGCCTCCAAACCGTAGAAGAGGATCGGCTTGTTAGCGACGGGCACGAGCTGCTTAGCCCGGGTGTGGGTTATCGGCCGCAGCCGGGTTCCTGCCCCGCCCGCGAGGATGAGCGCCTTCACGAGGCGGGAGGCTACCACCAGCCGCCCCAGCGCAGGGTCGAAGCCTCAGCGCAGGGTCGAAGTCTCAACGCAGGTGGGTTACGTCCCCCACCGACAGGACCGTTTCGCCCCCGTCTTCGCCGCGAACCACTAATCGTCCGGCGCTGTCGACACCGACCGCCACGCCCAGCAGTCTTCGTTGATGTCCCAGGTCCACCTCCACGCGACGTCCGACGGTGCCGCAAGCGTCCGCGTAGTCCGAAGCGATACGGTCCCAGTCCCCGAGACGGCTGTCCAAGTCAGCAAGCCAGCAGGCGACCAGGTCACTGCGGGACACCTTCCTGCCTGCCAGTTCGTCGAGGACAGCTGCTCCGGGAGGGCCGCCGTGCACGTTGACACCCATTCCCACCGCTACAGCGCTTCGGTCGGCACCAGCCCCGGCCCTGCCGGCCGTCGCCTCGGCGAGGATCCCGGCGAGCTTGGCCCCTCCCCCAGCGTCTAGCAGGTCGTTCGGCCACTTTATGACGGTCGCCACGCCGGCCACCTCCGCGCACGCAAACTGGGCTGACAGCGCAGCAGCCCCGGCGAGCAGGTACCAGCGTGCAGGGTCGAGGCCAGCTGGCCTCAAGAGGAGCGAGACGAGAAGCGCTTGCCCCGGGCTGGCCTCCCAGCGTCTGTCGAGGCGTCCACGCCCGGCCGTCTGGAAGTCGGCTACGACGACGAGCCCCTCGCCCCCGCCGCGCTCAGCGGCCGACATGACGTCCTTGTTGGTGGATGCTGTCACCTCGACGTAGCGCACGTCGCGGAATCGGAAACCTGTCCCCGTGCGGCTCCCTGCGCGCTCAGCGACCCGGCGGACTAGCCCATCTTGGTTCATGCTGACAGAATGCTTTCTTGTGCTCAACAAGGTGCTTATAGCCAACCGGGGAGAGATCGCAGTGCGGGTGATCAGGACCGCCCGGGAGCTCGGTGTCTCTACCGTAGCCGTCTATTCGGAGCTGGACCGTGATTCCATGCACGTCCGCATGGCGGACGAGGCGTACGCCCTTGGAGGCCAGACCGCTGCGGAGAGCTACCTGGCGACCGACAAGATCCTCGACGTGCTCGTCCGTTCGGGGGCTGACGGCCTCCACCCCGGCTACGGCTTCTTCTCCGAGAACGCCGACTTCGCCAGGGCGGTATCAGACACGGGGGTAGCGTGGATAGGACCGCCGCCCGAGGCGATCGAGGTGATGGGCGACAAGATAAGCTCCCGCCTAGCAGCCCAGCGCGCCAACGTGGCAGGAGTCCCCGGAACGACGGAGGTGTTGCGCTCCGCCGAGGAGGTAGTGGCTTTCGGAGAAACCCACGGGTGGCCGGTGGCTATAAAAGCGGCTTACGGGGGCGGAGGTCGAGGTATGAGGGTCGTGACTCGCGCCGAGGACGCCGCATCGGCCTTGGAGTCGGCTCAAAGAGAGGCGGAGAAGGCCTTCGGGCGATCCGAAAGCTACTTGGAGCGCTACCTGACATGGCCGCGCCACGTGGAGGTCCAAGTGTTCGCTGACACCCACGGCAACGCCGTGTACCTTGGGACCAGGGATTGCTCGGCGCAGCGGCGCCATCAGAAGCTCATCGAAGAGGCCCCAGCTCCGGTCATCCCGGAGGAAACCCTTGCGGCGATGGGCGAAGCGGCCGTTAAAGTCGCCAAGGCCTGCGGGTACGTCAACGCTGGTACCGTCGAGTTCATCTACCAAGACGGGGACTTCTTCTTCTTGGAGATGAACACGCGCTTACAAGTCGAGCATCCCGCCACGGAGCTCGTCTTCGGCAGGGACCTCGTGGCTTTGCAGCTGCGGGTGGCGTCGGGCGAACCGCTCGGCTTCGACCAGTCCGACGTGAAGCCGTCCGGGCATGCCATCGAAGTTCGGTT
>JAJZAM010000138.1 GCA_021799445.1 Actinomycetes bacterium | reverse complement strand
CCGATCGCTCCTCCCCCCACGTGACCTCCTTCGCGAAGGCGCCGCCCATGTGCATAACCAAGGGCGCTGCCTACACCGCCACGTTCGACTTAAACGTAGGCACGGTCGTGGTCAGCCTCGACACGACCAAGACGCCGATCACTGCGAACAACTTCATCGTCTTGTCCCTGTACCACTACTACAACGACACCGCCCTGTTCCGCACCGACCCTTCGATAGGGATCATTCAGGGCGGTTCGCCGACGACGCAGAGCGCAAGCGATCCCGGCCCGGGTTACACGATCCCCGACGAAGGCAAGGGCTACACTTACGCGCCCGGCGACCTTGTCATGGCCCGCACCAGCGCTCCGAACAGCGCGGGAGCGCAGTTCTTCTTCTGCGTCACGTCGGCCTGCTCCAACTTGAACAGCCAGGGGACCTACGTCGTGTTCGGTCACGTCACGAGCGGGCTCAGCGTGCTGCAGAAGATACTGGCGTCGAGTGTCACCATCCCCAACAGCCCGCTGGGAGGCGCCCCGGCGAAGCTGACGCTGGTCAAGCAGGTCACCATCACCAAGCCCTGACCCTTACCGGTCAGCTCACTACACCACAACGGAGCTAACACATGCCACAGCCCTGCCCGCAACCCGACGGGAGCAGCCCCAAGGTCTCCTCTTTCGACTCCGCTCCGCCGATGTGCATCGACCCCGAGCACCGCTACAGCGCCGAGATGGTCACTTCGAAAGGCACGTTGCGCATAGCGCTCGACCCGCTGTCAGCGCCGGTCACGGTCAACAGCTTCGTCTTCCTGGCCCGCTACCACTACTTCGACGGGATCGTCTTTCATCGGATCATACCGGGCTTCGTGCTCCAAGGAGGCGACCCGACCGGCACAGGTCGTGGGGGCCCCGGCTACCGATTCGCCGACGAGCTTCCCAAACCCGGTCGCTACGAGATCGGCTCCCTGGCAATGGCCAACGCAGGTCCCGACACGAACGGCAGCCAGTTCTTCGTGATATCCGGCCCGCAGGGGGTTTCCCTGCCACCGCAGTACTCCCTTTTCGGCAAGGTGGTCTCCGGCCTGGACGTCGTCGCGGCCATCGACGCTGTCGGTTCGCGCTCGGGCACCCCAAAGG
This sequence comes from Actinomycetes bacterium, assembly GCA_021799445.1. GTDB lineage: Bacteria > Actinomycetota > Acidimicrobiia > Acidimicrobiales > Palsa-688 > JAJZAM01. The sequence goes on along the minus strand of JAJZAM010000138.1, from coordinate 5,137 downwards.
AGCGGGTCACCATCGAGTCGGTGACGATCGCCGAGAGCGCCGGCTAGAAGCGCCGGTGGTCAGTTGCCTTTCAAGGCGCTCAGGCCGGCCGGCCGGCCGTCCACGTAGACGGTAACGGACCCGGTGCCGTCGACCCGCCACGTACCGTCGGGATCGCGGATCAGGGCGGTCCGCTCGTCGATCGTGGCGATCCTGAGATGACCGGTGGCGAGCTGCACGCTGCGACGGGCTTTCTCCGGTGACCACGTGTCGTAGTGGGGCAGCACGGCGAAGCGTTCTATCAGCCCCAAGCCGAGCGTCAAAGCTCCCCCGCGAGGGTCGACCATCGAGTCGCCCATCACCATCGCCCCGGCGGAAGAGCCGGCCAGCACCCCGCCTTTGTGCCACGCGTCTACGATCGCCGACCACGCCGGGGTCTCCTTGAGGACGGAGCGCAGGTGCATCGGGGAGCCACCGCCGAGGTAGGTGAAGCGGCTCGCTGCCAGCCTACCGACTAGGTCCGGGTTCGATGCGTCCGGTCTAGAAAGCAGCATCAGCGCCTCGGCCGTCGCCCCGAACGACGAGAACCACGCCTTGGCGGTGCTCGCAGCCCGCTCGGGATGCTCGTAGGCTGCGGCGGTCGGCAGGATCAGCACCTCGGGTTTGCCGGCCGCCTCCCAGACGGAGACGTCGAAGGTGCATCCGGGGGTCCATTCGGCACCGCCGACGAGACACAGGCTTCCAGGTTGATCGGACATCGGCTCCACCGTAGCCGTCACGGCGACGTCGCCGTTCGTCTCTGGTCGCACGGCGATGAAAAGCCAGAACTGCTACCGATCCTGCGGCGAGTGGCGTATCTTGTGGGAAGGGTCCCTTGAGACGGGAGTGCGGCGATGCCAGACAAAGACGCATCACAGGTAGGTGGCATGTGCTTCGCCGGCCACGACGTTCCGAGGGGCGCTTTCTTCTGTCCCCGCTGCGGCGCCCCGGCCGTCCAGGCGACCGCAGAGCGCCCCCGCGACACTCCACCCCAGGGGGTCTGGAACGGCGCTGCGGGCTACCCGCCGGACAGCTCCTACTCTCCCCATCCGCTCTACCCACCGCCGGCACCAGCCGGCGCCTACCCACCGCCGGCACCAGCCGGTGCCTACCCGCAGTACGGCTACATGGCCACCCGAAGGCGCGAGACTAACCGTCTCGCCCTCCTTGCCCTGGCAGCGGGGGCCGTGTGGGTCTTTTGGATAGGTTCTCTCGCTGCGGTGGTACTCGGACATGTCGCGCTGTACCAGATCAGGGCCAACAGGCGCCTCGGGCGGCTTCAGGCCGGGGCCGGCGCTGCGGTGGCCGCGCTCGTGCTCGGCTACATCGGGCTGGCGGTCTTGGCGATCACTATCGTCGCTGGGGTAGCCAGTTCGGCCGGCGGCTTCAACTAGGCGAGACCCACGGCCGGGTCCGCTGCACAGGATGCGGCTTCGACCACCACCTGCCGGAGAACTTCCAACCCGTGGGCTCGACGGCGACGGCCGCCTCTTGGGGTGCGCGGGGCCACAGAACCTCGACGGCGGCGACTATCGCCGCCACCTGCTCGGGGGACGGATCGCGCAGCTGCGAGCGTGCCGGCCGGCTCATAGCGGTACGTTCCCGTGTTTGCGTTTCGGCAGCTCCTCCCGCTTCGAGCGCAGCAGGTCCAACGAACGGGCCAGCGCCTTGCGGGTGTCGGCCGGGTCGATGACGTCGTCGACGTAGCCTCGCTCGGCGGCTAGGTAAGGGTTGGCGAAACGCTCGGTGTACTCCTCCACGAGCTCGGCGCGTCGGGCGGCGGGGTCGGCGGCCGTGGCCAGCTCACGGCGGTAGACGATGTCGACAGCCCCCTGCGGGCCCATCACGGCGAGCTCCGCGGAAGGCCAGGCGAACGCCAGGTCAGCCCCGATCGACTTGGAGTTCATGACCACGTAGGCCCCGCCGTAGGCTTTGCGGGTGATCACCTGGATTCGCGGCACCGTCGCCTCGCAGTAGGCGTAGAGGAGCTTAGCGCCGTGACGGATGATCCCCCCGTACTCCTGGTCGGTTCCGGGCATGAAACCGGGTACGTCCACGAAGGTGACCAGCGGAATGTTGAAAGAGTCGCAGGTGCGCACGAAGCGGGCGCCTTTCTCGGAGCTCTCGATGTCGAGGACCCCTGCCAGGTTCTGAGGCTGGTTGCCGACGATCCCCACTACGTGCCCGTCGATCCGGGCGAACCCGCACACGAGGTTCATCGCCCACAGCGAGTGGTACTCGACGAAGTCCCCGTCGTCGACGACGGCGGCGATGACCTTCTTCATGTCGTAGGGCTGATTGGGGCTTGCGGGTATGAGCGCCGTCAGCTCCGGGGTCGACCGGTCAGGGTCGTCTCCGCTGGCCACCCTCGGCGGCTCTTCCATGTTGTTCGACGGCAGGAACCCGAGCAGGTATCGGACCTCGTCGAGGCACCCTTTCTCGTCTGCTGCTACGAAGGCGGCCACGCCGGACTTGGTGGCGTGCGTCAGCGCACCGCCGAGAGCCTCGAGGGTGACCTCCTCCCCGGTCACCGTCTTGACGACGTCCGGTCCGGTGATGAACATCTGCGACGTGTCTCGGACCATGAATATGAAGTCGGTCATGGCCGGGCTGTACACGGCGCCGCCGGCGCACGAGCCCATGATCACGCTGATCTGGGGTATGACGCCCGAGGAGGAGACGTTGCGTTTGAAGATACCGCCGAAGTAGTGCAGGCCGACGACTCCTTCTTGGACCCGCGCTCCGCCGCCGTCGTTGATGCCGATCATCGGCACGCCGAGGGACGCGGCGAGGTCCATGACCTTGTGGACCTTCTCGCCGAACACCTCGCCGAGGGACCCGCCGTTGACGGTGAAATCCTGGGAGAACACGCACACCTTGCGCCCGTCGATCGTCCCGAAACCCGTGACGACCCCGTCGGTGTAGGGCCGCTTGTCGTCGGGCAACCCTGGAGCGCGCGTACGGGCCAGCATGTCGAGCTCTTGGAAGGAGCCTTCGTCTAGGAGGTAGTCGATCCTCTCCCGGGCGGTCATCTTGCCTTTCGCGTGCTGGCGTTCGACGGCGTGGGGTGCTCCAGCGTGCAAAGCCGCCTCGCGTCGTCGTGCCAGCTCGGCTAGGCGTTCGGTCATCGGGTGCTCTGACATCGACACGAAGGCTAGTAGCGCCGGTCTTTGGCCGCCTGCCGGACCGCGTTTTGTTTAAATGTATCCCTGTGACGTCTGAGCGACTCTCCCTCGCAGCGACGGTGGGGCTGCGCGTACCCCGTGCTGCGGTAGAGCCACCGGAGAGCCGCTGGGCTTTCCCATCCGTACCTCCGGAGCAGACCAGGCGTTCGGCGCGCCACGGGGATCGGGGTCCGGCCGGGACGGAAGAGGTGGTCGGCGTCGGCGCGGACCTAGAGCCGGGGACTCTCCTGCGGGCCTACCGCACGGGGGTGTTCCCGATGCCAGCTGGGCGGGGCACCCTGGCCTGGTGGGCTCCGGACCCTAGAGGCATCCTGCCCCTCGACAACCTCCGGGTGTCACGTTCGCTTAGACGGTCCTGCCGGCGCTACACGGTGACACTCGACGTCGACTTCGAGGCTGTCATCGACGCCTGCTCGGACCTGCGCCGGCGGGGAGCGTGGATCGACGAGCCGATCCGTTCCGCCTACCTTCGCCTGCACGAGCTGGGTTGGGCCCATAGCGTCGAGGCGTGGGACGCCGAAGGCGTTCTGGCTGGCGGCTTGTATGGTGTGGCCATCGGCGGGCTTTTCGCGGGCGAGTCGATGTTCCACCACCAGACGGACGCCTCGAAGGTAGCTCTGGTCGGCCTGGTCGACCTGCTGGTCGAGGCGGGATGCTGCCTGCTCGACGTCCAGTGGGCGACCGATCACCTGAAGAGCTTGGGTGTGGTAGAGGTTCCCCGGCGCGTCTACCTGGAGAAGCTTAAAGACGCGATCAGCCGGCCCCAGCCGGCCATCTTCGGAGGCTGAGGACAGCGAGGTAGGCTTCGACGGGCTTGCTAGGCGAAGCGGGTCGCCAGGCGGTCCGCCCGCCTTGACAGGCCCGGCTGTTCGAGTTGCCTCTCGCAGAGCTCACCGAAACCCTGGCCCGGACCCCGCCAACGTAGCTGCGCAACCGAGGAGCACACCTGCGCTTGCCGTCTGAGAGTTGCGAGATCCCGAAAAAGGGTCGCCAGATCCCGTGAACCGGCGAGAGTCGAAGCCAGTTTCATCGCCCCTCGAATGGGAACATCCCACCGGCCGGGCTCGTCGGGGATGGCCTCCAGGTGACGGTAGCGGGCCAGGACCGCAGCGGTCGAACGGGCACCCCACCCTGCCAGTCCCGGATATCCGTCGGCCGCGTCACCGACTAGCGCAAGGTAGTCGGGTATGGACTCGGGGTCGACGCCGAACTTGGCTCTTACCCCGTCTTCGTCGATCACTGTTCTGCGGCGCCTGTCGAGCTGCACGACGCGGGTTCCCTCGACGCACTGCGCAAGGTCCTTGTCAGGGGTGCATATGAACACCTGCTCGACCTGTGGCTCAGCGGCTGCGCACTGCGCCGCCGAGGCGAGCGCGTCGTCGGCTTCTAGCTCGACCATCGCCCAGACGTCCACCCCTAAAAGACCTAGGGCCTCTTCGAGCAGGCTGAACTGCCCTTTGAGGACCGGGTCCACTCCTTCACCGGTCTTGTAGCCGGGCCACATCTCGTTGCGGAACGACTCGATCACGTGATCTGTTGCGACGCCCACATAAGGACCGCCGTCCTCCATAAGGGCGATCAGCGATCCGACGACTCCCCTTACAGCTCCGACCTCGATACCTTCCGAGCTCACGTGCGAGGGCGCGCCGTAAAAGTGACGGAACAACTCGTAGGTTCCGTCGACAAGGTACACGTTCAAATCGGCGCACCGGCTTGCGGTAGCCGACCAGCTGAAACCCTAGCGGTCAGTTAGAGCGAAGCTTCTGAGCCGCAAACAGTCCGAGCCCGGCCAGCACAGCGAGAATGAGTAGCTTTTTCACCCTTCCTACTCTACCAGTCGCCGCTTCGTTCAGGTCCAGCCAAGAGTCGCGGGCACCGTGTTAGACGCTTTAGACGAACGGGAGCGTCGGGAAGGACCCGCCGAGCACTTTCTC
>JAJZAM010000137.1 GCA_021799445.1 Actinomycetes bacterium | reverse complement strand
CCCGAAGTCGTAGGCGACCACCGAAAGCGGTCCAGAGCCGTAACTGTAAGGAGCGGGCGTGGTCACCGCCGATGCCAGGTCGGCTCCGTCCGTCCCGGCCTCGGCGGCCGCTACCTCGGCGAGGTCGGACACGGCGAAACCACCCGGACCCGACACGGGTCCGAACGCGGCTGGCATGGCCCCCGCCTCGCGTATGTGGCGCGTGAGGCGGCGGGTGTCCAAGCCGGCTATCGCCGGGATGCGCTCCTTGTCGAGGAAGTCTCCTATGGACGTGGTGGAACGCCAGTTGCTCGGCCTGTGAGAAAGGTCCCTGGCGATGACGCCCCTCACCCACGCCCGGGAGCTCTCATAGTCCTGCGGTGTTGCACCGTAGTTGCCGATGTGGGGGTAGGTGAAGCAGACGATCTGGCCTGCGTAGGACGGGTCGGTGAGGATCTCTTGGTAGCCGGTCATCGACGTGTTGAAGACGACTTCCCCCGTCGCGGGGCGGCTCAGATCGGGGTCCCACCACCCGGCGGCTTCCCCCTCGAAGCTGGTCCCGTCGGCCAGTACCAGCATCGCCGGGGTCATCGCTGGGCCTCCCCGCCGACGACTACCGGCTCGCCTCTCGTGACGGTGTGGCGGACCCGGCCGGTCAGACGCCTCCCCTTGTAGGGGTTGTTGCGGCTCAGGCTGGCGGTCCGGTCGGGTTCCACCACCCAGGTCTCCTCGGTATCTATCACACACAGATTGGCCGGCCTGCCCGCCTTCAGCGGTCCGCCGTGGGTGGCGCCGATACCGGCGATCGCCGCCGGCTGCCACGACATCAGCGCGAGCACGGCTCCCACGGGCAGTCCCAGCTCGCTTAAAGCCAGTCCGAGGGCCGTTTCGAGTCCGAGCATGCCAGGCGGGGCGACGTCGAAAGGCGCCTCCTTGGCGTGGCGGGCGTGCGGGGCGTGGTCGGTGGCTATGGCGTCCACGGTGCCGTCGGCCACCGCCGACTTGACGGCCGCAACGTCGGTGGCCGAGCGCAGAGGCGGGTGCACTTTGAAAACAGGGTCGTAGGAGGCCACGTCAGCGTCGGTCAGCGTGAAATGGTGGGGCGCGACTTCGGCTGTCACGTCCAGACCGCCCCGACGCGCGGCGGAGACCATCGCGAGGGAACCGGCCGTGGAAAGGTGCAGAAGGTGCAGTCTCGCTCCGGTCATACGCGCGAGAGCGAGGTCTCTCATCACCATAAGCTCCTCGGCTTCAGCCGGCTGGCCGGCGATCCCGAGACGCGACGACCATTCGCCTTCGTGCATGTGACCGCCGGCTGACATGGCGGCGTCCTCGCAGTGCTCAGCGACGGTCACGCCTAAAGCCCTGGCGTACTCCATGGCGCGCCGCATGAGCCTGGCGTCTTGCACACCGGAGCCGTCGTCGGTGAAGATCCTCACGCCGAGCGCTGCCATCTCCGCCATCGGAGCGAGAGCCCTACCCGCGCGTCCCAGGGTTATGGTCCCCGCCGGGTAGACGTCCACGCAGGAGCGCTCCCCGAGAGCTCTCACGTGGCTGACGATCGAGGCGTTGTCGGCTGGGGGCTCGGTGTTGGGCATCGCGACTACGGCGCTATAGCCGCCCAGGGCCGCCGCTCTCGCAGCGCTCTGCACCGTCTCCGCATCTTCGTAGCCCGGTTCGCGCATGTGGGTGTGCAAGTCGACCAGGCCTGGGGCGACCACGCAACCCGACGCGTCCAACACGACCGCGCTGCGAGACATCAGGTCGGTGATGTCACCGACGGCGACGATCGAACCGTCCGATACGAGCACGTCAGCTTTGCGGGAGCCCCCAGCGTCTAGGACCGTCCCGCCTCGAAGGGCGACGTCTCCGAGCCAGTGCGTTTCACCGCCAAACGCCGCGCTAGTTGACAAGGTCCACCCCCGAGCCGAGAAAGTAGTAGAGCACGGCCATGCGCACAGACACTCCGTTGGTCACCTGGGCGCTTATCACCGAGCAGGGTCGGCGGGTGACGTCAGCGTCGATCTCGACGCCTAGGTTCGCCGGGCCGGGGTGCATGACAATCGCACCGTCTTTTAGCCTGTCCGCCCGTTTAGCGCTCAGGCCGTAGAGCGCTCTGTACTCGCGCAGCGTCGGCAGCAACGCCTCGGTGGTGCGCTCCCGTTGCAGGCGCAGCAGGTAGCACACGTCGAGATCGCCGATCAGACCGTCGAGGTCGTTCGACACCTCGACCGGCCATCCATCTAGACAGGACGGCAGAAGGGTTGGGGGTCCGACGAGCGTCACGCTAGCTCCGAGGGCTGTCATCGCCGCTACGTTCGAGCGGGCGACACGGCTGTGGCTTATGTCCCCGACTATTCCGACTTTTAACCCTTCAAAGTCGAAGGCGTCCGAGTCAGGCCCAAAACGCTCGGCGAGCACAGGCGAGCTTCTCGCGATCGTGTAGCAGTCGAGCAGCGCCTGGGTGGGATGCTCGTGCCACCCGTCGCCTGCGTTGATGACCGACGTCCTTTTCACCCAGGAAGCTATCTGCCAGGGAACGCCCGACGATGAGTGCCTGACCACCACGGCGTCAGCTCCGAGCGACTCGACCGTCTCGACGGTGTCACGCAGGGATTCCCCTTTGTTCAAAGACGACGTCGCCGCCGAGAAAGTGACGACGTCAGCCGAAAGCCTCCGCGCTGCGGTGTCGAAGCTGAGCCGGGTGCGTGTCGAGTCCTCGAAGAACATGTTGACAACCGTCTTGCCTCGAAGCGCCGGAACTTTCGGGATCGGCCGGCGGTTGACCTCTCCGAAGCGGTCGGACAGCCGGAGAAGATCCCGGAGCTCGCCTCCTTGCGATCCTGTCACTCCGAGGAAGTGCCTGGGGGCCCGGTCCGTTTCGTTGGAGCCGCCGGAGCTCGACGGCGCTGAGCTCGGGCTGGGGGTGGGCTCGAGCTGGGCTGGGGTGGCGCCCGTCACGGTTTGACCACGTCTCCGATAACCACCCCGTCCGGCGAGGCGTCCACCATCTCGTCGCGGCGCGTCGGAAGGTTCTTGCCCACATAGTCGGGTCTGATCGGAAGCTCCCGGTGGCCCCGGTCGACCATCACCGCCAGCTGGACGGCTTTCGCTCGTCCGTAGTCGCCGAGGGCGTTCAACGCCGCCCTGATGGTCCGGCCGGTGAAAAGGACGTCGTCGACCAGCACAACCGTGCTGCCGGTGAGCTCCCCGGGCATGTCGGTGGCCGCCTCCGCGAGGACAGGTCGAAGGCCGATGTCGTCGCGGTAGAACGCGACGTCGAGAGTTCCGATCGTGACGTCGTGGCCGCTCACCTCCCCGATAACCCGCCCCAGCGCCTCGGCGATCCACACTCCTCCGGTCTGCAGAGCGACCAGCACCAGCCCGGACACTTCCCGGTTCCGTTCGATAATCTCGTGGGCCATCCGCCATATCGCCCTTCGGACGTCCTCTGCGTCCATGACGGTCGTGCGGGCAACAAAAACGCCCCCGTAAGGGGGCGCCAGGGATCTCTCACGCTCAGCCAAAATCGTCCTCCACGGTCCGTGCCGGCCTCACAGGACCGGCTTCACGGTTGGTCGTGAAGTTTAGCTCGCCCTGACCTCAGCTGCGACCGAGGCCAGCACGCCGTTGACGAAACGTCCCGACTCCTCGGTCGAGTACTCACCGGCCAGCTCGACGGCCTCCGACAGGACTACCGCTGTCGGCACGTCGGGACGCTCCATCAGCTCGTAGGTAGCGACGCGCAGGACAGCCCGGTCCACGGCGGGCATCCGGTCGAGCGCCCAGCCGATCGCGTGACGGCTGATAAGGCTGTCCACTTCGTGCGCTTTGGCCTCGACGCCTAGAACTACGCAACTGGTGTAGTCGTCTGGGGGCACTGGAAGGTCGTCGACGAGAGCCGAGGGTGTGAGCGTCTTAGCCTCCGCCTCGTAGAGCAGCATCAGCGCTCGCTCTCGCGCTTCGCGTCGGGTGGCGGTCGCGGCCAAACCTCTCAGGCCCTGGTCAGGTATTCGCCGCTGCGGGTGTCGACTTTGATGCGCTCGCCGACGTTGACGAAAAGCGGCACCTGGAGGGACAGGCCTGTCTCAAGGGTCGCCGGTTTCCTCGCGCCTGACACCCGGTCTCCTTGCACTCCGGGCTCGGTCTCGGTGACGGTCAGCTCGACCGCTGCGGGCAGGTCGACGCCGACTATCTCCCCGTCGAAGAGCTGGATCACCGCCGCGTCGCCTTCCTTGAGGTAGGACACCGCCGAGCCGAGCGCCTCCCGCGGCGCCTGCATCTGCTCGTAGTCGGAGGTGTCCATGAACACGTAGCTTTCGCCGTCCGGGTAGAGGAACTGCATCTCCCTTTTGTCGATGAGAGCCTGGTCCAACTTCTCGTCGGCTCGGTAGGTGCGTTCGATCACAGCCCCGGTCCGGATGTTCTTGAGTTTCGTCCTGACGAACGCTCCGCCTTTTCCGGGTTTGACGTGCTGGAACTCCACCACCGAGAAGAGCCCTTCGGGAAGGTTGAGGGACATCCCGTTCTTGAGGTCGTTGGTCGAAACTGAAGGCATGGGCAACTTTCTTCCCTAGATGGATTCTTTCGGGCTGAGCGTCAACGGGCGACAGCCGTCCTCGGTCACCACGACGGTGTCCTCGATGCGGACCCCGCCCACGCCGGGTATGTACACACCCGGCTCGACGGTGACGACGTGTCCCGCTTCTAGTGTATCGCCAGAGGCGGCCGCCACCGAAGGCGCCTCGTGGATGTCGAGTCCCACTCCGTGGCCCGTGGAGTGCACGAAGCGCTCGGCGAAACCGGCGTCGGCGATGACGTCCCTGCACACCCGGTCTACGTCCGCGGCGCAAACTCCAGCTCTGACGGCTTCGACGCCGGCGGACTGGGCTTGCGCCACCACGCTTATCGCCCGGCGCATCTCGGCGTCGGCGGGCGGTTTCGAAGCCCAGACAGTTCGGGTCATGTCAGAGCAGTAACCGTCGAAGCGAGCGCCGAAGTCGACCACGACGGCTTCGCCGGCTTCGATCGTTCGACCGCCGGGACGGTGGTGGGGTTTCGCGGCGTTCGGCCCGGAAGCCACGATCGTCTCGAAGGACGGCTCGGACGCTCCCAACTCGCGCATCTCGAAGTCGAGGAGCCGTCCGAAGGAAGCTTCGCTGAGGCCCTCGCCGAGCCTCGGGAGCAGCTTTGCGAGAGCAGCGTCGGCTATGCGGGCCGCCTCACCCATCCTGTCAAGCTCGCCAGGGTCTTTGCGCGCCCGCAGAGCTTCGACGCAGCCTTCGCTCGGGACGAGCTCGACACCCGGGAACCACTCCTCTTGGAAGGCTTTGAGCCGCGCCCATGTCACGTTCCCCGCCTCCAGGCCCATACGGCGGCAGCCCAGGTCGTCTACGAAACGCGCTAGAGCTTGGCGTTGGCCTGCGACCCCGGCGACTTCCAGTTCGACGGGAGCGCCGCTAGCGGTGAGCTGCTCGGCCGCTTGGGTCTCGTAGCGGCCGTCGGTGACCAGCAGGGCCTTGTCGGGTCCCACCGCGAGGAGACCGGCGGAGCCGGTGAAGCCGCTCAGGTAGCGGATGTTGGTCAAGGAGGACACGAGGAGAACCGAAAATTCTTGTAGCTGCGAACGCAGAGCGCCGAGCCGTGAGGAGACGGCCATAGGTTGCATATGAGCATCTACAGTATCCCCGTGACCGCACGGACCCTCCCGTGACAGCCGCCCTCGCCGCCGCGGCCGGCCTTTACGGGCTGGTCATCGGCTCTTTCTTGAACGTGGTCATCCACCGCGTCCCGCTGCACCAGTCCGTCGTGCGCCCGCCCTCCGCGTGCCCGGCCTGCGGTTCGCGGATAGCCCCCCTGGACAACATTCCCCTCGTGTCGTGGATCGCGCTGAGGGGCCGCTGCAGGTCTTGCGGCGAGCCGATCTCGGCGCGCTACCCTGCGGTGGAAGCGCTCACCGCGCTGGCGTTCGCGGCGACCGCCTTGCGTTTCGGGTGGAGCGCGACGCTGCCGGCGGAGATCGTCTTCGTAGCCGGCCTGGTCGCCCTTTCGTTCATCGACTACGACCACATGCTGCTCCCCAGGGTCGTCGTGTACCCCCTGGGCGGTCTAGTCCTCGTAGGGCTCGTAGCCGCGGCCGCCTACGACGGCAGCTGGCATCGCCTGGAAGTGGCGCTCGCCTGCGCTGCCGTGGAGTTCGCCCTGCTGTTCGCCGTCAACGCTGCGAGCCCCCGCTCTCTCGGCTTCGGGGATGTGCGTTTCGGCCCGGTTATCGCCTTGGCGCTCGGATGGCTCGGCTGGCGTTACGCGCTCGCCGGCT
>JAJZAM010000136.1 GCA_021799445.1 Actinomycetes bacterium | reverse complement strand
CAGACTTTTACGTCGAAGCGCTGGCAGGAGTGCAACTGGCTTCAGGCGTTGGAGGGGGGCATCGACTCAAGCCACGTCTCTTTCCTGCATTCTTCGGGGCTTCGCGATGACCCGCTTTTCAAAGGTTCGGTCGGCAACATCTACAACTTGAACGACCTTAGGCCGCACTTCGAAGTGGTTGACGTAGACGGCGGCTTGTTAATCGGTGCTAGACGTAACGCCGAGGAGGGGCACTACTACTGGAGGGTGACTCCCTGGGTGCTTCCGAACTTCACGATGGTCCCTCCCCGGGCGGATCACCCTGTGCACGGCCATTTCTGGGTGCCGATTGACGACGAGAACTGCTGGGTTTACACCTTCGACTACCACCCGGCGCGCCCCCTAACTGAGGCGGAGCTCGAAGCTATGAGAGCCGGCAACGGCGTTCACAACGAGTACGTTCCGGGAACCTACCGGCCGCTCGCCAACAAGGACAACGACTACCTTATCGATCGCGAAGCTCAACGCCGGGGTGACACCTACTCGGGTGTCAAGGGCATAGCGATACAAGACGCTTCCCTCCAAGAGAGCATGGGTCCGATAGTCGACCGTAGCAAGGAACGCCTCGTGGCAACTGACGTCGGCATCGTCAAAGCCCGCCACAAGTTGCGTGAGGCGGCGCTCGCCCTTAAGCAGAGCGGAACCGTCCCGCCTGGCATAGAGACAGCTCACCAAAAGGTGCGTTCGTTCGCTACCGTAGCGCCAGTCGACGTTCCCCTTGAGGAGTTGGTTCCCGAAGCTACGACGGTGCGGCCGGGCGTCGCCCACGTCTCGGTCTGAGCAGGTGGAACGCCGGCCAATCCTCGCTAACAGCTGCGCTATGGCAGCGACGGCACACGAGGCTGCCTTTCGGATACCGGCGCCGGTGCTCTGCGAGCGTTCTACCGTCCTGGTAGCGCTGGACTCGCCGGCAATCCCCGTAGCGTCGTCGTGCAGATCTCGGCTTTCCGACCGCCTATCGGTGCTCGTTGCTAGTAGTGTCGACGGCGGGACGGCAGTCATGAGGGACCTGCAAGGCGACCACCTGGACGCGCACGAGACTCTCAGCGGGGTGGACATGGCCGTCCTGCTTGCCTCCGAGGATAGCTCCGCGGCCCGGGCAGGCATCTTCGGCCGCATAGCCGCCGAAGCGGGAGCGACGGTCGCGGGTATCGTCCTCGCAGGTGTCGACAATCCCCTTCGGGCGGTCCTGGCGCAGATGCGTCGCTACTGCCACATGGTTCTAGTGTCGTCGGGCCCCGACGATCTAAGCGAAGTTCTCCTAGCTTTGAGAGCGTGATCCGAATGGTAGAGCTGTGACCAAGGTATCCCTCGGCGATCTTATTGCCGCCAAGCGGCAAGGACGGAAACTCGTCGGGGTAGTCGCCTGGGACTGCCAAATGGCGCGCATCGCAGACCGGGTCGGTGTGGACATAGTGTCGGTAGGCGACTCAGTCGGCACGAACCTGTGGGGGCGCGCCAACCCGCTGGACATGACGATGGACGAGATGATCGTCGTCTGCCGGGCGGTGAGAGCCGGTGTGAAGCGTGCGCTTTTGAGTTGCGACTTCCCCTACGGTCCGCTCCAGGAAGGTCCCCGCGAGGCGGTCAAAGCGGCGCTGCGGCTGGTCAAAGAGGCTGGTGCTGACATGGTCAAGCTGGACGGCGCTGCTGATTTCACCGACGGGGTCGAAGCCGTTGTGCGTGCAGGAGTGCCAGTGTTCGCGCAGTTCGGGATCACCCCTCAAACGGCGCTACGCCACGGCGTCGCCTACGCGAACGCTGCGGCCCCCGACGCTGTGGTCCCCTCCGAGCTCGCCGGCGAGATGTTAGCTCAGGCTAAATCCCTCGAAAGTGCCGGTGCGGCCGTCCTCGACTTTACCAACTCAGGTCCGACCGTGGGTCCGGCCGTGGTGGCGGGAGTGTCGATACCGGTGATGGGCGGCTTCGGCGGAGGGCCATGGCTGGACGGCCGTGTGAGGATGGCCCACGCAGCGATCGGTTACTCTGCCGATGGCATCGACGAAGCTCCCGACACTTACGCCAACGTCGCGCGGATCGCTTTCGACGCGTTGAGCGAGTACGCCAGTGACGTCAGAGCGGCCAGGCAGATCCGCGGTCAACGCCGGTGACGTCGAAGTAGCCAAAGGCCCAGCATGGCGCGCCTAACGGCCGGAAGCCTCCTCTATCTTTTCTATCATGGCCACGCGCTCGGCGTGCCGGCCACCTTTAAAAGGAGTCGAAAGCCACGTCTCGACCACCCTCCAAGCTTCGTCGGGGTCGAGCAGCTTCGACCCGATGACGAGCACGTTGGCGTTGTTGTGCCCCCGCGATACCTCGGCCGTGAGGGTGTTATGACACCCGCCGGCGCGTACCCCTTTGATCTTGTTGCAGGCGATGACTTCGCCCTGGCCGGTACCACCGACGAAAATGCCGTACTGCGCCCTGGCGGAAGTAACCTCCTCGCAAAGGCGTGCACACAGGGGCGGGTAGTCCACAACGGTCTCGGGGTCGTTCGTTCCTTGGTCTTGGACCGCTAGACCGGCCGAGCGGAGGCGGCTGGCGATGAGCGATTTGAGCGCAACGCCGTTGTGGTCGGCTGCGATAACGATCGGTCCTGTGACTACGAAGGTATGGTTGTTAGACATTAGCTTTGACGATAGCGTTTGATGAAAGGAAACACATGAGCGAGCCTGTGGTCCTGCGCACGGTGACCCGTACGCAGGGAGCCAACCGTGCTTTGAAAGACGGTGAGGTCAAAGTCCGCGGAGCACAACTGCGCTTCGAGGAGGTTCCCGTCCTCGTGCAGGCCTTCAGGCGTATGGTCCGCGCACTGGAGTTCGACGTGTGTGAGATGGCCGCAACGACCTATCTCTGCGCGAAAGCCGCCGGTGTAGCCTTCACGGCAATACCCGTGCTTTTGGTTAGGGGTCTTCACCACGGCGCAACTCAGGTTGCTGCTGGGTCCGGTGTGTCCTCGCCGGCTGACCTGGAAGGCAGGCGGGTCGGTGTCAACCGCGGGTACACGGTAACGACTGGGGTGTGGGGGCGGGGTATCCTAAAAGAGCACTACGGGGTGGACTTAGACCGTGTCACGTGGGTTCGCTCGGGTGACGAGCACGTTGCGGGATACCAGCCGCCGGCGAACGTCGTGGACCTCGGATCGGGGGAAAGCCTCCAGGACCATCTCATCGAAGGTGAACTCGCAGCGGTTGTGGGAGCCGACATCGACGACTCTAGAGTCACCAGCTTGATCCCCGAGCCCGAACGGGCGGCCATAGACTCGATCAGAGTCGGCGCCGTGTACCCGGTCAACCATCTCGTCGTGATCAAAGACGAAGTGCTAAGAAAAAACCCTGGAATCGCGAGAGCCGTCTTCGAGGCGTTCGCCGAAGCAAAGCAGCCCTACCTTACAAGCCTGACTTCCAGCGATATTGACAGCCTATCCGGAGTTGACCGGACGAACCGCCTCGTGTGGGACGCGACAGGGTCCGATCCGATACCCTACGGGGTCGAAGCCAACCGGGACGTGCTGGATAAGCTGGTCTCCTATGCGCTGGACCAAAAGATCTTGAGCCGCCGGTTCGACCTAGAGGATATCTTCGAGCCTTCTACGCTGGGTTTGAGCGGCTAGGCGTCGGGCATGTACGCGGGCTGCCGCCTGCCCTGCCACGTGTTAGGCGACCCCGGCCTCAACTAGCAGGGGGAGTGGAGGGCACAGCGAGTGCTTCTAGGCGTTGCTTGGCGTGTGGCACCGGAACCCGCTCGGAGACAAGACGCCGGCACTCCGCCAGGCCCCGAGGCCAGTTGACGGTCGCTGCTCCGTTTAGGACACCCTGGTCGTCGGCGTACAAGGCGGCGTAGCGCGGCGGAACCCGGTCGCGCCGGCCTATCACACAGTAAAGCCGCGAGCGCTCCGGCCAACCCACGAGCTGGAGTTTCAGGTCGTGCTGGTCGCTCCACACGTAGTCGACAGGGTCGTAGCCGACCGGGTCAGTCGGTCTCATGATGTTCGCAGCGACCGTGGCTGCCTGCTCGACGGCGTTGGTCCAATGCTCCACCCTACGAGGTTCCCACAAAGGCGGTCTCGGCCACCTGGCGACGTCACCTGCGGCGTAGACGCCGTCAAGGCCGACTACACGCCCGTAGCGGTCGCACTCCACGCCTTGTCCGGTGTCAACTCCCGATCCGGCCAGCCATCCGTCGTTAGTGGAGGCGCCTATGCCTACCACCACCAAGTCGAAACGCAGTTTCGAACCGTCCGACAGGTTGACGTCCACGCCGCTGGCGTCCTCGGAGAGTGTCTCCACTCCAACCCCAAAACGGGTTGTTACACCGTGGCGGTGGTGGGCGGCGAGGAAATCACCGGCTACGTCGTCGCCGACGAGGCGGGCCATGGGAGACGCCAGCGGATCGATTACTGTCACGGCGGCGCCACCCTTGGCGGCGGTGCCAGCCACTTCGGAGCCGATCAGACCGCCGCCGATCACACCAAGCTTGGAACTGCCTGCCAAGGCAGCCTTTAGACGGTCGCTGTCAGATATGGTTCGCAAAAGGTGGACGCGCTTATCGCCTCCCCACGGCGACGGCCTGGCCGAAGCGCCGGTGGCTATCACACAGACGTCGTAGGGGATCTCAGCCCCGGCGGCATCGACCACCACTTTGTCCCGGGCGTGAAGCGCCTCAGCCCGTGAGCTCAGCCGCAGGTCGATGCGCAGATCGTCTAACTCGGTCGCATCCAGCAACGACACTCGCGAAGCGTCGAACAACCCGGCTAGGTACTGCTTGGACAAGGGAGGCTTGTCGTAGGGCAAGTACGGCTCTTCGCTGGTCATGGTTATCTGCCCGTCGAAGCCGAGCCGGCGGAGGTCGCGGGCGACCCTGACGCCGGCTACGGATGCTCCGACTATCAGTGCCTTAACTTCACGGTTCTCAGCCGTCACTTGTCCGGCTGCGCGTGACGGAGTCCTTGTAAGCGTCGAGGAGTCGCTTGGCATCTTCCACACTCAACTGTACCGGGTGCTGCTCGATTTGATGCAAGCGCATGGTCCGGACCAGTCCGGTGTCTTGGATCGCCAGGTAACGCGACGTGTCGGCCGGGTCGAGGTTGAAGTGCTGATGCCACGCCCAGCGCGGCGGGGCGAAGAGAGTTCCCTCGGACCATTCGACCACCTGCTCGGGTTCGCCTTCATAGTTTATGACAGAGAACCCGAAGCCTTTGACCACGTACAAGTAGGCTTCGGTGGTGTGGCGGTGGCGCTTGGAAGCCCCGCCAGGTTTGAGCTCGGCTATGTGCGCCGAGAGGACTTCGTAGTCGGCGAGGTCGAACCACTGGCCCCGGTTGTTGCGCCAAGGCCGCTCCGGGAGCTCCATCTTGCGGAGGTCGTCTCCCGAGGACAAGCCGGTTATGGGCGGGTGGTCCTTGTTGAACTGGTCTCTAGCCGCCAGCTCGGATTGAGCCTTGGCGGAGGGTGCTAGCACGCCCTTTGCGTATTGTCTGGCCATGATGCCTCCAATCAGAAGTTAAAACCATATGGTATTACCTTTTTGGGTTGGTGGGCAAGCGGTCGGTTGAAGTTTTCTCGGCCTCCGGCTTCGGTTGCCAAGCCTTGGGCCGGGCGGCTGACAGCGCTGGCAGACTGAGAAGCGCCCCCGCAATCAACAAGGCGGCTGGCAGTGACGTCACGTCGAGGAGTGCGGCCGTCCCGACGGG
The DNA here is from genome assembly GCA_021799445.1 of Actinomycetes bacterium. Lineage (GTDB taxonomy): Bacteria > Actinomycetota > Acidimicrobiia > Acidimicrobiales > Palsa-688 > JAJZAM01. The sequence continues at coordinate 569 of JAJZAM010000136.1, read as the reverse complement.
CGACACGAACAAAGCACCGGCACGGAAGCTTCCCGCCACCGCCACGGCATCCCCCCTCCGGTCCATCTCCACAGCCGTGGCGGCCGTTGCAGGACCGAGAGTCTGCAGCAGCCCGGCGCCGACGCCGCTCAACGCGATGAACCCGGCCACTAGCACCGCCTGGTGCGCGGTGATCCCGGTCAGCGCGACGCCGCCACCCGCTGCCAGCACGCCGGCGGCGAAGCTAACACGGGTACGCCTTGAACCGATGACACCCATCGCAGCGGTACCGACGAGGCTCGCTGCGTTGGCGACCCCGACCATGATCCCGACTAGGGCCGAGGACTCCGAGGCGGCTCGTAACGCCACCGGGATGTACGAGCCGACAAGACCGCGCCAGGCCCCGGCGGTCGTGCCCGCCCAGCAGCCGACCCTGACGCCGGGGTAGGACCAGACCTTCTGGCGAGGGCCGGAGTCGGCTGATGCGAAGACGTCGAGACGCGACATCAAGGTGGCAGCCATCACCGCTGAGGCCAGCCCGAGAGCCCCTGCAACCCACAAAGCCATTGCGAACGACCGTGCTGAGAGGA
>JAJZAM010000135.1 GCA_021799445.1 Actinomycetes bacterium | reverse complement strand
CGTATAGGTCTCGGCAGGCGCTCCCTCGACGGCAGGGAGTCGCTGATCGCTCTCACCGAACGCGGGGACGTCTTCGGGGAGATGCCCCTTTTCGACGACGGGCCGCGCTCCACGTCGGCTCGCGCTCTCGAACGATCCAAGGTTCTTCGCATACCTTACGAACCGGTCCGCACTGCGCTGGACGAGTCGCCGGTGCTGCTTTGGAACGTTGTCCGCCTCTTGGTCCAGAGGCTCCGAGCCACCGACTCGGACCTCGCCGACGCTGTGCTGCTCGACGTGACCGGCCGCACGGCGAAACGGCTGCTGGAAATAGCCGGCGACAGCGTCGAGTTCGTGCTGCCGATCACCCAGGAAGAGCTCGCCGGCCTGGTTGGAGCGTCACGGGAGAGGGTCAACAAGTCGATAGCGGCTTTCATCCGCCTCGGCTGGATCGAGCAGGTCGACCGTCGTTACAGGATCGTTTCCAGGGAACGCCTGGAGCAACGAGCCCGCTGACCCTGGACACGCCCCGCGATCCGCCCGGAACCGCGAGGCTGGCACCGAAGCGTACAACTTTCGTAGAAGCGCTCGACTTCAGCATGCCGGCGCGCCTGCGCACGGCTATATGGCTACGAGGCGCGCCGGCGCGGACACGTTGCGCAGCCCGCGGTCCAGGGCCTCCGACACCGTTGCCGGCGTCCAAAGCGTGATCCCCTCCACCGGCTCGGCTCCGCGAGCCGTGACAGCCCTCGTGAAGCCGTGCCGGGCTGCCTCGCCGAGACGGATCGCCGTGTGGGTCACGCTGCGAAGCTCACCTCCAAGGCCGATCTCTCCGACGACCACGAGCCTGTCGTCGACTACACGAGAGCTCAGTGACGACACGAGGGCCATGGCTACCGCCAGGTCCGCTCCGGGATCGTCGAGGCGGACGCCTCCTGCCGCTGACACGTACACGTCCCGGCCGGCGAAGCTCAGATCCACACGGCGTTCCAGCACGGCCAGCACCTGCGCGAGCCTGCCGTGGTCGTATCCCGAAGCCGCCCGGCGGGAAATACCCGCCGGTGATGACGCGACGAGAGCCTGCACTTCGACCATGAGCGGGCGCCGTCCTTCCATCGCGACGAAGATCGCCGAGCCGGGCAGACCGGTATGGCGGTCCGCGAGCATCATCCTCGCCGGGTCGGTCACCTCCCCGAGCCCTGCGGATGTCATCTCCCACATTGCCATCTCCCCTACCGCGCCGAAGCGGTGCTTGACAGCTCGCAGCATTCGAAGGGAGTGATGGCGGTCCCCTTCGAAGGACAGGACCGAGTCGACCAGGTGCTCGAGGACTCTCGGGCCGGCGATAGACCCTTCCTTGGTGACGTGGCCTATCAGCACCAGCGCCGAACCGGCTGACCGGGCCGTCTCCGCCAGCTCCTGGGCTACGACCCGGACCTGGGCGACGGAACCCGCCGGGGACGCCACGTCGGGCGATGCCACCGTTTGGATCGAGTCGACGACCGTCACTCCCGGTTGGAGCTTCTCGACGGCGGCGGCGATCGCTTCGGTGCCGGTCGCTGATGTGATCCAGATACCGTCTTCCACCAGGCCTAGACGTCGCGCTCTGCGGTGAACTTGCTCCGGGGATTCCTCGGCGCTTACCAGCAGGCTGGCTACGCCCTTCCTGGCACACGAGGCGAGCATCTGCAAGACCAGGGTCGACTTGCCGATCCCCGGCTCCCCGGCCAGCAGTGTTACCGAGGAAGGGACTATCCCGCCTCCGAGCACCCGGTCGAGCTCGCCAATACCAGTCGGGATCGGCTCAGCGGCGTCGCTGTCGATGTCAGACAGCCGTACCGGAACGTCGCAGGGCGCTGGGCTCTTGCCGGGGATCCGACCGGGGCGCTCCGCAGCCTTGCGGGGCTGCTCTTCGAGGCTGTTCCACGCGGCGCAACTCGGGCAACGCCCTACCCATTTCGGCGCTACCGCATCGCAGGTGACACAGCGGAACTGGATCGACTGGGACGCCATACCGACAGGCTACGAGCAGGGTGTGACATCCCAACCAGACCGCTACGCGTTGGACGGTCCCGTCACCGGGACCGTCCAACTAGGTCTTACTTCCCTTCAGTCGCCGCAGTGGCGCCTATTCGCTGCTTCCAGCCCCGGCCATGGCGACGGGCGGCGGCACGACAGGATCGACCGCCCGGAAGACCAACGCCGGCTCACCGGTCTCGTCGTCGGTTCCCACGTCGACGAGGATCGTCTCACCGGCGTGGAACTCCTTCCACAGGATCCTCTCGGAGAGGGGGTCCTCGACGAGCCTCTGCAGCGCACGGCGCAGGGGTCTCGCCCCGAGCGTCGAGTCGTAGCCGCGGTCCACCACGAAGTACTTGGCTTCCTGGGTCAACTCCAAGCCGAGGCCCTGAGCTTCGATGGAGGTCTGCAACCTGACGACCATCAAGTCGATGATCTCGGTCACTTCGTCCTTCGTCAACTCGTGGAAGACGATCACGTCGTCGATACGGTTCAAGAACTCGGGCCGGAAGTGAGCTTTCAGCGCTTCGTGCACCTTCAGCTTCATCTTCTCGTAGGTCACCGCCTCGCTCGTCTTGGCGAAACCGACCGACGCCTTGCGCAGGTCCGCCGTGCCGAGGTTGGAGGTCATGATGATCACGGTGTTCTTGAAGTCGACCGTGCGACCCTGAGCGTCGGTGAGACGCCCGTCCTCGAGGATCTGCAGAAGCGAGTTGAACACGTCCGGGTGTGCCTTCTCGATCTCGTCGAACAGCACGACCGAGAACGGCTTGCGCCGGACTGCCTCGGTCAGCTGCCCGCCCTCTTCGTAGCCGACGTAGCCGGGGGGCGAACCGACGAGCCTGCTCACCGTGTGCTTCTCCATGTACTCGGACATGTCGAGCTGGATTAGGGAATCCTCGTCGCCGAAGAGGAACTCCGCGAGCGTCTTCGCCGTCTCGGTCTTGCCGACACCTGAAGGGCCGAGGAAGATAAACGAGCCGCTGGGACGCTTCGGGTCTTTGAGACCCGCACGGGTCCGGCGGATGGCTTTCGAGACTGCCTTGATAGCGTCGGACTGGCCGATCACACGCTTGTGGAGCTCGTCCTCCATTCGGAGCAGCTTGGCGGTCTCCTCCTCGGTCAGCTTGTAGACGGGTATGCCCGTCCAGTTGGCGAGGACTTCGGCTATGACCTCCTCGTCGACGACGTCGAAGAGGTCTATACCCTCGGCACGCCACTCCTGCTCCTTGGCGGCTTTACGCTGAAGCAGCTCCTCCTCGCGTTCGCGCAGCTTCTTCGCCTGGTCGAAGTTCTGCTTCTCGATGGCGATCTCCTTGTCCCGCCGGACCCTGGCTATCTCGTCTTCGATCGCCTTGTAGTCCGCCGGGGTGGCCATGCGCCTGATCCTCAGCCGGCTTCCCGCTTCGTCTATGAGGTCTATCGCCTTGTCAGGCAGGAAACGGTCGGCGATGTAGCGGTCCGCCAGGTTCGCAGCCGCTACGACTGCCTGGTCGGTGATCGTCACACCGTGGTGAGCTTCGTAGCGGTCTCTTAGACCTTTGAGGATCTCGATAGTGTGCGGCAGGGACGGCTGGTCGACTTTGATCGGCTGGAACCGACGTTCGAGAGCAGCGTCTTTCTCCAAGTGCTTGCGGTACTCGTCGAGGGTCGTAGCTCCGATGGTCTGAAGCTCCCCTCTGGCGAGCATCGGCTTGAGGATCGACGCGGCGTCTATCGCACCCTCGGCGGCGCCAGCGCCGACCAGGGTGTGCAGCTCGTCTATGAACAAGATGATGTCGCCGCGGGTCCGGATCTCTTTCAGGACCTTCTTCAAGCGCTCCTCGAAGTCGCCCCTGTATCGCGAGCCCGCAACGAGAGCACCTAGGTCGAGGGTGTAAAGCTGCTTGCCTTTGATCGTCTCGGGCACTTCCCCCGACACGATCTTCTGGGAGAGCCCTTCGACGATGGCCGTCTTACCGACGCCGGGCTCGCCTATGAGGACGGGGTTGTTCTTGGTGCGCCTCGAAAGGACCTGCATGACCCTCTCGATCTCACGCTCGCGCCCTATGACAGGGTCGAGCTTACGCTCCCGGGCTAGCTGGGTGAGGTTACGCCCGAACTGGTCAAGGACCGGCGAGCTCGACGGGGCGTCCTGGCCCGCCGAAGGGCCGACACCCGCCGTGGCGGCCTCCTTACCGCCGGGAGCCTGGTAGCCGGACAGGAGCTGTATCACCTGCTGGCGGACACGACCCAGGTCGGCTCCGAGGCTTATAAGAACCTGGACAGCCACGCCTTCGCCTTCACGCACCAAACCGAGGAGCATGTGCTCGGTGCCGATGTAGTTGTGGCCGAGCTGCAGAGCTTCGCGCAGGGACAGCTCGAGCACCTTCTTGGCACGCGGGGTGAAAGGCGGCGACCCGGTTGTCGACGAGCCGGCCGGGCCTATGGTCTCCTCCACCTTCTCTCGTACGGCCTCCAAGCTCACCCCGAGGGATTCGAGCGCCTTGGCAGCGACCCCTTCGCCCTCGTGTATAAGCCCGAGCAGTATGTGCTCGGTGCCGATGAAGTTATGGTTGAGGAGTCGCGCCTCCTCCTGGGCCAAGACCAGGACTCTACGGGCTCTGTCTGTAAAACGTTCGAACATTCTGGTCCTCCGTTGTTCCAGTCTACCCGGACCCTGGGGTGTTATTTCGATCGGTGGCTACTTGTCTGCGGGTGGCCTGGGTAGAGCATCGGATCGTTCCGGGTTCCTGTTTAGCCCGGCGGTGACGTAGCCTCTTTGAAGATGAACGCCGCCGAAGCCCTCCGCCTTCCCGGAATCGAGCTCGCCCTGGAAAAAGTCGAGGCGTCCCTCGCCCGAGCGACCGCGGGCGAGGACCCGTTCCTGGCGGAAGTGGCCTCCCACCTGGTCAGCGCCGGAGGCAAGAGACTGAGGCCCGCCCTGGTCCTCGCCGCAGCGCAGGTGTGCGGATCGGGTCCCGACCCCTCCGAGGGAGTGATCGAAGGCGCGGTGGCAGTCGAACTGGTGCACCTAGGCTCTTTGTACCACGACGACGTCATGGACGAGGCGACCTCGCGACGTGGGGTGATGAGCGCCAACGCGAAGTGGGGGAACCTCGTTGCGATCCTCGCCGGAGACTTCCTCTTGGCCAGGGCTTCGGAGATCGCGGCTTCGCTGGGAACAGAAGTGGCGGCGCTGCTTGCCAGGACGATCGGGAAGCTCTGCGAAGGGGAAGTCGGCCAGATGCGTTTCGCTTTCGACGTGACGCGCACCGAAGAGTCCTACGTTGCTTCTATAGCGGGCAAGACGGCGTCTTTGATGGCGACGGCGTCGCGCGTCGGGGGCGTCACTTTCGGGGCGGGCCCGGTCGAAGTGGAAGCCTTGACCGACTACGGCTTCTCGCTCGGCATGACATTCCAGATCTGGGATGACGTCAAGGACCTGATCAGCACCGAGGACGAGCTCGGCAAGCCGGCGGGCCACGACATGGTCGAGGGCACCTACACGCTCCCGGTGCTAAGAGCGCTGTCGGTCCCGGGGGTCGGCGATGACCTAAGGGCGATACTCGGCGGACCCCTCGACACAGTTTCGCGCGACAAGGCCCGCGACTTGGTCCTGTCGACGTCTGCGATCGACTCGTCGATCGACACCGCCCGGGAGTGGGCGGCCCGGGCCGAGGCGGCCCTCGAACCCCTGCGAAGCACCCCTGCGGGTCAGACAGGCGCCGTGAGAGACGGCTTGGAATTGCTCTCGGGTGTGGGGCATCGCCTCCTCGACGAGCTGACCGCCTCGCTTTAGCGTCCCTCCCGCGCGCTACCCCTCTTTTATGCTGTCTCCGGGCGAAGCGTCGGGAAGGCTATGACGTCGCGGATCGCCTCCGAGTCGCTTAGCAGCATGACTAGCCGGTCGATGCCGATCCCGAGCCCTCCGGTGGGAGGCAGGCCGTACTCCAACGCTCGAAGGTAGTCTTCGTCGACGGACATGGCTTCTTCGTCGCCGGCTGCTTTGGCCGCTGCCTGAGCCTCGAAGCGCAACCTCTGCTCTGTCGGATCGTTCAGCTCGCTGAACGCATTGCAGAGCTCCCTGCCGGCGACGATCGCCTCGAAACGCTCCACGTAACCGGCTTTGGAGCGGTGGTCGCGGGCCAGGGGTGACACTTCTTTGGGGTAGTCGGTGACGAACACCGGCTCCCACAGTTCGGACTCGGTCGTCTTCTCGTAGATTTCGAGCAGCAGCTTGCCCGACCCCCAAGCCGGCTCGGGTTGCACCCCGACCGACACGGCGGCTTCCCGCAGCTCGCCGATGGGAGTGTCAATGTCTAGGGTCATGCCTGAGTGCTCGGCGACCAGTTCGCTCAAGGTCGCTCTGCGCCACGGGGCTGCGAGGGACAGGT
>JAJZAM010000134.1 GCA_021799445.1 Actinomycetes bacterium | reverse complement strand
GGCCCGGAATGGACATAGCAGTTGCCAGGGGCCTGGCTTACGCTCCTTATGCGGACCTCATCTGGTGCGAAACTTCCACTCCCGACCTCGACGAGGCGCGCCGGTACGCCGAGGCGATCAAAGCCCGCTACCCCGACAAAATGCTCGCGTACAACTGCTCGCCCTCCTTCAACTGGAAAAAGGCCCTCGACGACGAGACTATCGCCAGGTTCCAAAAAGAGCTCGGCTCCATGGGATACACCTTCCAGTTCATAACCCTCGCCGGGTGGCACGCTCTGAACGCCGCATCTTTCGAGCTAGCTCACGGCTATTCCCAGCGGGGCATGAGCGCCTACGTCGAGCTACAGCAAAAGGAGTTCTCTTTGGAGCCCGACGGCTACAGCGCTACTCGCCATCAACGAGAGGTTGGCGCAGGGTACTTCGACGACGTGGCGTCCACGCTTAGCGGCGGGAACGCATCGACTTTAGCGCTGGTCGGGTCTACCGAGGAGCAGCAATTCGAGCAGTAAACCCGTTGGAGGATGCCGTCACCCGACTTGGATTCCCCAGGCGGCTTCTAGGGTGTCGCCAGGCTCCAACACTCGGCGGCCGTCCCCGCTGCGCAGCATGTCGGGGGCGGCCGTCATGGGCTCCACGGCTAGAGCCCGCCGGCGCCGTGAGTCGTCGTGGATCGTGTCCCCAGTGAAGAGCATGAGATGGGTGTACTGCGAGCTCATCCACAGCTTGATCGTCTTGCCGTCCGGGGTGGACAGCTCGACGACCGCCCTGCCATCCGAACCTCGTTCGATGTCGGTGAACGGAGTGTCGAGAGCGAGGCTGCCGATCCGCCTCGGCTCTTGAAAGTCGAGATCCGTGCCCTCGACGCTGATCCGCCCGGCCGGCAACCCACGTTCGTCGCACCTGTAAGCAGTGCGAGCCGGGACTCGCAGCGACATGTCATCGACCCGGCCGCTGGGAGCCTTTAGGTAAGGATGCCATCCGAGGCCGATCGGGCATGGTTCCCCAGACAGATTGGTAGCCCACGTCCGCACCTCCAGACCGTGCTCGCCGAGACGGTACGCGACTCGCAGGTCAAGCGCCCAAGGCCAGCCCGGTTGCGGGTGGAGGCGGTAGGCCACGCTGAGATGCTCGGCAGGACTTCCCGGCGTCCACGGGGAATGAAGGGTCTCCGGTTCCGGGAGGGTCCAGTTGACCCAGCGAATGAGACCGTGGATAGCGTTGTTGGAGGGAACTTCAGTGATCGCCGTCTGATAAGACGTGCCGTTCCAGTCGAACCGACCGTCCCTGAGCCGGTTCGGCCATGGCGCTAGGAGCTGGCCGCTCCCGGCCGGGCATATCTCTTGTTCGGAGAAGCCGTCCAGGATGTCCTCGTCGCCCACCCGGTACGAACGGATACCGCCGCCTACCTCCACGATCGTCAGCTCCTGCCCGTAGGCTGCGAGGTGGGCTTGACGGCCAGACGGATGAATGGTCACACCTCGACGCTAGCGAAGCGCTCCGAACATTCACCAGGTCGCGATTCGCCACTGCATTACACGCGTCCACCGCTACTGGCAGGTTCGCTTCACGCGACCCTCCCGGACGTAGGAAAGACCCCAAGACGCGCAGAAGGACCCGGCGGGGGGGGTTACCGGGTCCTTCGCATCAGCGCTGCTCGGTCCAGGGGGGGGGACTGTCCGGAGCGCTATGAATATTATCGGACAGATTCCACCGCCAGCGGAGATATTCTTAGCTACTTCTCACACTTCGGTCTTCTTCGGCTGGGGCAGTGCCACCTCAGATGAGGCAGCGCCACCTCAGAACCACGCGACTGCCCATCCGACCGCAGAGGCCATAGGGTATCTGGGGTGATATGGCTTCTTGAACTGCCGGCAATAAGGCTTGGTGACGGAGCGCTTCCCTCGACTCATTCCTTGCGGTCGTGCTAGTGGGCATCGGCGGTGACCAAATAAACCGCAATAAACTCCAACTTCAGATTAGAACACTATTTCGCACGAAGTTTCATAACTATGCACGCTAAACCATCACGTAGACAGTTGCGGGCCATGGAGCGCGAATCCCGAAGGGGTGCTCGTCACGGCAAACTTATCCCCAGGAGGCGCTGGCCCAGACGCCTGCTAGTAGCGGCCAACATTTTCGTGGCTATCACGTTGATCGCCGTTGGCGGAGCGTACGCCTACGTTCGCTTCAAGCTCGACTCGATCCACACCGTCGCAGCCCCCGACCTGACCGCGCAGGGGAACCAGACCGGCACCAACAAGCCAGCGACCACAGCTGGTGGCGGGGCACCCGAGAACATCCTCCTCATCGGTAACCAAAGCCGCGCCGGGCTCACTACACCCGCTGACATCCGCCAGTTCGGGAACCCGCAGCTTCTGTCGGGATCGCTGAGCGACGTGATCATGATCCTTCACCTGGACCCCAAAACCAAGCAGGCGTCTATTCTATCGATACCCCGTGACCTCTTCTCCCACATGCCTGCCGGCAGCCCGGTCCTATCCTGGGAAAAGATCGATGCCGCCCTAAACGACGGCGTCAATGGCCCAGACAATCTTGTAAAGGCAATCCAGCAGGATTTCGGGATCCCGATCAACCACTTTGTGGAAATCAACTTTGACGGTTTCGAGAATACGGTTAACGCCTTAGGCGGCCTGCGGATGTACTTCCCCGAGAAACTTTTCGATCTCGAATCCCAGCTTAACGTTACCACTACCGGATGCTTGCAGATCAACGGAGCGCAAGCCTTGGCCCTGGTCCGCTCCCGCCACCTACAATACGATCCGCCTGGCTACCACGGTCCGGTGTCCACATGGCCTTACGATCCCGAGTCCGACCTGGCGCGGATCGTGCGAGACCACGAATTCGTCCGGGTGCTCCTCTCTACAGCCATCTCCAAAGGTTTGACCAACCCGATAAGGCTCAACTCTTTCATCAGCGCTGTGATCAACCAGGTCACAATGGACCCCGGCCTGAAAAATCAGCTCATCAGCCTCGCCGAAACTTACGGCCATCTGAACCCGAACTCGATCCCCGAGACAACCCTGCCGGTCACCACCTACAACGGTTATTTCTATCGAGGCGCCACGATGGGCGACATCGACTTCCCCGTGCAGCCCAACGACTATCAGACGATCGCCAAGTGGGATCCCACTGCGCTGCCAACACCTGTGACCCCGACCACGGTGAACGTGCTTAACATCGTCGGTTCGTACAACCTTGCCTCTACCACAGCCGCATCCCTCCAGGCCGACGGCTTCAACATCGGGACGGTCGCCAATGGCACTGTCCCGGCCAACCCGTCCGAGACCGTAATCGAGTACCCCACGGGAGGGCTGGCGCAAGCGGTATCGGTACTCTACAAGCTGTCCGGTGCTATAGCGCTCAAACCGGACCCCTCCCTCCCGCCTGGGACCGTAACGGTTGAAGCCGGAACGAACTTCGCGGTTGCCCCCTCGGCCACTTCAAAGGCGGCGAGCTCTGCCGCATCTACCGTCTCTACAAGTACCCCTGCTTCGTCGGCGACCGTCGCACCGTCCACGACGAACCCCCCAACGGTAGGCAACCAGACCCCCAGCTCAAGCGCCGACAACCTGACCCCTTATGATCCCAGGCCGTGCCCTCCGGGGGCACCAGTGAAAACTCTCGGCGGCTGATACAAGCCATTGCCCTTCCCGACGGCGACGAGAAGCTCTTTAATGCCGGACGGACCCATTACGTGACCCCAACGGAACCCAGCGGAACAATCACCTTTAGATGAACGTCAACCATCTGCTTCTCACCTACGGCGACGGAGCCGTATTCTTGCTTGTGCTGGCGGAATGCTTGGGGGTACCGCTGCCAGGCGAGACGATCCTAATAGCCGCCGGAATTTACGCTGGAGCCACCCACAAAATGTCGATCCTGGGGATCTTCGCGGTTGCCGCCGTAGCGGCGATCCTCGGTGACAACATCGGCTTTTGGATCGGCAACAAAGGAGGGTACCGCCTGCTACGCCGCTACGGCAGCCGCTTGCGAATCGACCCGGCGAAGATAAAAGTTGGACGGCTGGTGTTCGACCGGTACGGCCCAAAGGTCGTGTTCTTTGGGCGATTCGTGTCGATCTTACGCACCTACGCTGCTTTCCTCGCAGGGACGTTGAAGATGACCTGGAGAAAGTTCCTACCGTTCAACGCAGCCGGCGGCATCGTGTGGGCTGCGCTGTACAGCTTCGCCCCTTACAGCCTCGGCAGCACTGTTAACAAGCTGTCAACGGACGCGAGCATTGCGTTCGGGGTCGCCGCCGTCGCAGCCCTGGTTGGCGGTTTCCTAGCGCTGCGGCACAAGACTGCCCAGCTGGTCGACGCTGCGGAGGTCGCGTACCCCGGGCCACTACCCGAACGGTGACCCCTGGCCACAAGACCGCACCGTCGGGCCCCGCTGCGCCCCTCGACGCTAGAGTTGGCGACCAGTGCAACCCATGATCGGCCTGCTGAACGTCACGAGCCTTGTTGCGTCGTCGGGTTACGTCGCCATTTTCGTGCTTTCGGTCCTCCAGTCCTGCTGCGTCCCGACCTCGTCTGAGCTGACGCTCGGGTTCGCTGGAGTCCTAGCAGCCCAAGGCAAGCTGAGCCTCCCCGCCGTGATCGTCGTAGGGGCCTCCGGAGAGATCGTCGGCGCGTACGTAGCCTGGGCTATCGGACGTTTCGGCGGTAGGGCTTTCGTCGAGCGGTACGGAAAGTACGTTTTGATGAGTCCCCACGATCTCGACAGGGCTCAGGCCTGGTACGAACGTCACGAACGTTGGGGGGTGTTCGCCAGCCGGCTTCTCCCCGTCATCCGCAACTTCGTCGCAGTACCCGCTGGCGTCGCCGAGGTCCCGCTTGTCAGCTTCGGAATCCTCACAGCTCTAGGCTCGCTTCTATGGGACGCTGCGATGGCCTTCATAGGCTACGAGATAGGCGGATCGTGGCGCAGCGTGATGAAAGGCTTCAACGACGCCGGATACCTCCTTGCTGGCGCCGCCGTGATCGCTATAGCGTTCGTGATCTGGCACCGCTGGAAGGCCTACCGCCGGGCCACGTTTAACCCGGCAGCGACGCCGTTGCGGGCCCGCCCTGAACCCACTGTCCCCGCCCTGCGCCGGTCGGCGCCAGGAGCTGCCGCCGACCGGTCAGTCGCCGTTGCGACGGACCGCGTCGAGAGCATCCAAACTGACATAGCTCCGACCGCTGGTGGCATCACTCCGACCCCTAGTGGGCCTCACCGCCGCAGGTCTACAGCGGTGCATGGGGAAGGGATCGACGCCGCTTTGCTCCCGGAGCGCTACCGCAGAGCTGGCAGCTAGCTACGGCCGGGCTGGCAGGGCGCTCCCAGCCGTAGCGGCGCCTCACGCTGAGCTCCACCGAGATCCGACGGTCCGTAGCAGCATGCCCGCCAGCCTCACTAGGATCGACGCTGTCAAACCCGCCCAAAGGCCCTGTATACCCCAGCCCAGCTGCCAAGCCGCAACCCCGACGGGCAGGTACACCCCGAGCGTCGCTACCAGAGTCAAGTCGCGCATGTATCGCACATCACCGGCTCCTATGAGGACTCCGTCGAGGGCGAAAACCACACCGGCAGCGGGCTGCATCCCAGCGAGGAACGGCCACAGCAGGTGGACTTGGTGGCGGACCGCAGCGGTAGCAGTAAACACGTCGGGGATCACGGACCATCCAGCACCAAGCGCTGCTCCCATCACGGCGCCGGCGGCAGCCCCGTAGCCGGCCACTTGCCACGCTACGCGCCGTGCCGCGGCGTGGTCTCCTGCACCGAGGGCAGCCCCGACCAGGGACTGCGCTGCTATTGCGAACGAGTCGAGCAGGAGCGATACGAAAGCCCAGCATTCGAAGCCGATCTGATGGGCGGCTACCTGAGCTGTACCCATTCGGGCCGCTACCGCAGCGGCTGCCAGGATGGACACCTGCAAGCCAGCCTTGCGCGCGAAAAGGTCCCTGGCAGGTCGCAGGAAGCTGGTGATGGTCTCACGGCTCGGGCGCCACGGACGCTTCTCCGCACGTAACGCTGCGCCGAAAAGGGCACCCGCGAGTGTTTGAGCACCAAGGTTAGCTACGGCCGAGCCGACCAATCCTAAGCCGACCGCATAGACGAGCACCGGCGACGCTGCTGCGGATGCCACGTTCGCGGCGACCACGATCATTACGGGGCGCTTCGTGTCTTGGATCCCCCTCATCCAGCCGTTCCCGGCGAGGACGACAAGCATGCCAGGCATGCCTAGGACCGCTATGCGAAACCAGCGTTCGGCGGCGTCAGCGAGCGTCCCCTGGCCACCCGCAAGCAGGACGAGCATCGGTTTCGAAAGCACCTCCCCGACGACCATTCCGATCACACCGACGCCGAGAGCGATGAGCGTTGCGGCTACCCCTTCG
>JAJZAM010000133.1 GCA_021799445.1 Actinomycetes bacterium | reverse complement strand
CCCAGCTGTGTCTGTCGACGGGAAAGGTAAGCTTGTCGTTCCAGGAGAAGCGAGCCTGTTCAACCAGTCTTCAGGGAGCGCGACTGTAGAGCTCCACCACAGAGGACCAGGCTCGGGAACGGCAGTAACAACCACCGTCCTACTAAACCGGACGTACCTGTAGGGCAGCGCCAACTTGTCCTGAGACGCTGCTCTCATCCCGATTGCAGAAACGTAGACGTGGCAGCACCTACCTATAAGGACCCGAGCCAGCAGTCGTCACCCGAGGTCAAGCGTCCGCTGCTCCTCGATCCCCTCCATAATGTATGGCTGAAACGGGGGCCGTTCGCTGAGCACAACGCCCCGTTGCGAAGGCGGCGCATTGGTCAACGAAAACGTGAACTCCTGGATGTACTCCACTCTTCCGCTCTTCGACAGCCGGAAGGCCTGATCGTGCCCAGGATAGATGATGTCGGCCAATGCCACGAGCTTGCTGACCGAGCTGTTCGCCTGCTGTTCGTCCCAGAACACCAATGCATTGCGCCGCTGTCTTGCGACAAGGCTATCTTGGACGGCATCGCCGCTGATAACGGCGGTGCCCTCTCCCGTCGCCACCGACAGGGCGATCGTCCCCGCCGAGTGCCCAGGTGCCTCAATGACGGAGCCTCCTGGGATCACCTCGGCGCCCTCCGTCACCTCCTTCAGCTGGTAGGTGTCGAGCACGGACTTCGTCCAGCGCGGTGTCGCGTGGTCGTTGCGATGGGGAGAGCGCGTGTATTTGAGTTCACGGGGATGGACCATGAACACCGCTTGGTCGAAAAGGTCGCCATTCTGGACGTGGTCCCAGTGGGCGTGGGTAAGGACCACGATGTCGATGTCGCCCCCCTCCAAGTCGCGCTGGCGCAATGCCTCCTCCAGTAGGACGTGGCGACCCACGTGGCCCGTATCAACGATGATTCGGCGTAAACCGCCAGCCTCATCGGTTCCCTCGACGAGGTTGACGCTGCAGAAGGCGAACGCGCCTTGATCCGAACTCAACGAAAACCCCTGCAACAGCGTCGTCACGGTAGGTAGTTGCACGTGCACCTGCTCCTTTCGCTATCGAGTTCCATAGGCACATACATGCACGATCCCACGGAAACTCCGCCTCATCCCTCTCAGCCCCCTCAACCCTGTACAGCTCCTACCACAATGCCCCCACGCCAGTAGCGCTGGAGAAGAAGAAATGCGATCACGAGCGGGATGATCGAGATCAGCACCCCCATGACTACGAGCGCCACCACGTTCGGGGGCGCCCCAGCCTCGTTTGTCAGTCCGTTCAATGTGTACAGACCGAGCGTCACAGGAAATAAATGCTCGTTGTTCAACATCATCAGCGGAAGCAAAAAGTTGGTCCAGATAGCTACGAACTGGAGCAGGAAGATCGTGATCACCGCTGGCGTCATCAGGCGCAGCGCGATCGACCGGAAGATCCGAGTCTCACTTCCACCATCAATGCGCGCCGCGTCGATCACCTCGTTCGGCACCCCTGTCTCCGCGTAAATCCGCGCGAGGTACACCCCAAATGGGCTCTCGGACGTGGGGAAGAACACCGACCAGAAGGTATTGACTGCATGTACAGAATTGAACGTTAGGTACAGCGGAAGCGCAAGCAAGTTGGGGGGGACGAGCACGCCAGCGAGGACGAGCCGAAACGCTGCACGACGTCCACGGAACGAGTACTTAGCAAAAACGAACCAGGCGGCGGCCGCTAGTAGCGTCGCTACGACTGATCCAACACCAGCGTAGACCGCCGAGTTCAGCAACCAACAGAAGAAGATGCCGCCACGGCAGTTGACGAGCTGTCGCAACTTGGACGCCAAGTCGTTATGGTGGCCGAGCCAAAAGCCGAAAGACGAAAACAGCTCACCGGACGATTTCGTCGACGAGACGAGGAGCCACCACACCGGCAGCACGAAGTAAAGACCGGCGATGAAGAGGAACCCGAAGGTAGCGAGCTGGATCGGCTGACGACGTCGAGGGCGACCGCCGAGGAGCCGGGACCCGCTTCGGCTGTCGCGAGACGACGCGTCATCAAATCCCTGCTTGACGGTTCACGATGCGAAGGAACCCGAATGACAGGACGAGGGTGAACAGGGCCAACAGTACGGCGACAGCGGCACCGTAATAGTAGTTATCCTGAGTGAACGCTGCCGTATACGCATACATGTTCGGCGTGTAGGAAGTGGGGACAGCGGTCGTAACCTCGGAGAGCACGGCTGGCTCGTTGAACAATTGCAACGTGCCGATGATGGCGAACAACAGTGTCATGATGATGGCCGGCAAAATTTGTGGCAGCTTCAGATGCCGGACCTCTCCGAGCCGGGTACAGCCGTCGATCCTGGCGGCGTCGAACTGCTCCTGCGGTATAGCGGCCAGGGCGGCGGTAAGGATCAGCATATTGTAGCCGGGTAACCCCAGACGACGATATTGGCGATCGCCCAGAACACCAGCTGCCCTGACAGGAGTTGACATGACCAAGGCGGACATCAGCGAGGACGCGCGTATAGGGGCTCAAGCTCGGCTGGTAAAGGAAAGCCCACAACAGGGCTCCGACGACACCAGGGACGGCGTACGGAAGGAAGAAGACAAGCCGAAAGACCTTCTTGAAGGGCGTCTCTTTCATGTCGAACAAGAGCGCCAAGACGAGTGCGAGGCCGAGCGTCAGTGGGATATCGACAGCAGCGAAAAGGAAGACCCGTTCCAAGCCAGTGACGAATGTCGTGTTCTTCAGGACTGCGACGTAGTTCGCGAAACCCGTGGAAGGGGGCACGTGGACGGTGTTATCCTCACCTTGCCCCATAGCCGCGAATCGCTACTCGGATGGCTCGGTGCGAAGGACATCCCGGTTGTGGTCCTAGGAAGGCCCTTTAGACGCCAGCGCGACTTCTCCTGGGTGGCTACCGACGACCGCAAGGCCAGCCGGGAGGTCGTACGCTATCGCAAGAGCAAGTGCTACCTTCCGACCGCCACTGTTACCGGGCCGCTCGACACGACAAGCGGTCGTGACCGGTTGGCAGGGTACAAGCAGGCGCTGGGCACCGCGTTCCGGGGCGATCTTGTCGTCACGGGGGACTGGTCATTACGAAGTGGGCGACTTGCCGTTGACGAGCTTTTACATCGCGCGGCGCCATTCAGGGCGATCTTTGTGGCATCCGACCTGATGGCGGTGGGGGCGACACTAGCCTTGGGGGAAGCTGGGAAGCGCGTGCCCCAGGATGTGGCCATTGTCGGTTTCGACGATTCTTCTGCGGCGACGATCACAGAACCCGCAACTCACAACGGTGCGCTACCCCCTCGGCGATATCGCCTAGAAAGCCCTCCAAATTCTTGACGGACTGATCAGTGGCGAGCTCCAGGAAACGGCACAAGTCGTTGCCTGCAGAATTGGTAATTAGAGGCTCGGCATGAGGGGAAGTCCCAGGACGTCCGCCACCACCTTGACGTTTGCCACCACCTTGATGTGGCCAGGACGGTCTGCGAAGATGGATGCCGATGTTCGTGGCGTTCCAACCAGGCCTCGTTGCCGCGTACACGCCCGCCCGTCTCGTTCATAACGAGGACGAAGGAGGAGCTGGCACCTCCGGCTGACTGGCACCAGCAAGCCGTGCCCAAGACCGTGGCTGATGGCGTTTGTGAACAGTACCGGCCGTGGAACAGCGCGGCGGCGCCGTCGACTCCCGCAGGACGAGCGCCATGGGGCTGACCTACGACCCCACAGATTGGGCGGTGAGGCCGTGTGCTGAGCAGCAGCCCGACAGCCCGCTCGCCGAGGCGCCCAAGTGGCGTGCGGACCGTTGCTAGCAGTGGCACTACGTTCGCGACCAGGGGTATGTCATGGGCGGTGACGACCGAGCGGTCAGTGGGCACCCGGACGCCCATCTGGCGCACTGCGTGGAGGACCCCGATGGCGGAGGCGACGTTCGCCTTAACGACCGCCGTCGGGGCTCAGGCGGCCCGAAGAGCTCCGAGATGGCGGCGGAACGCCTCTGGTCTGCGTCGTTCGGCGGGCCTCCAGCGATCGGCGGCGTTCGCGGGATATACACGGGATGGAACCGTTCACGGCCCGAGCGTCGGGACCCTTGGACAGCCCGGCGGGTCGTCCCGCCGATTGTCGTGAACAGCTCACGAGTCAGCGGCCATCGAAGGTGCCCGGGTCAGGCCCGATCCTTTGTTCGGGGCCGAGCTCGCTCAGCCGCAGCACATCGGCGGGGGATAACTCAAAGTCGAGCACGTTTAGGTTTTCTCGTATCCTCGCTGGCGTCACGGATTTCGGGATCGCGATAGTGCCGATCTGGAGGTGCCAGCGCAGGACGACTTGGGCCGGGGACTTACCATAACGTGTTGCCATTTCTTTGATGGAGGGGTCCCCCAAGAGGCCCTTTCCTTGCCCGATAGGGGCCCAAGCTTCGGTGGCGACCCCGTGAAGGGCGCCGAACTCCCTAAGTGCCGGCTGGGCTAGGCGTGGGTGGAGCTCGACCTGGTTGACGGCAGGGACCGTCCCAGTTTCGTCGATGAGCCGTTGCAGATGGGCAACTGTGAAGTTGGAAACGCCAATGCTGCGCGCACGGCCGTCGGCGTAGAGCTTCTCGAACGCCCGCCAGGTCTCTACGTAGAGGTCTGCCATCGGTACAGGCCAGTGGATGAGGTAGAGGTCCACGTAGTCCATCCCGAGCTTCGTCAGGCTGGCGTCAAAAGCCCGCAAGGCCCGGTCGTAGCCGTGCTCAGCGTTGGTCAGCTTCGTTGTGATGAAGAGCTGTTCGCGCGGTACACCGCTTTCCCGGACCGCTCGCCCGACGCCTTCTTCGTTGCGGTACCCCCAAGCGGTGTCTATGAGGCGGTACCCTGCCTCGAGGGCGACGCCGACCGGGCCCATCACCTCCTCGGGCGCGATCTGGAACACGCCGAAGCCGAGCGAGGGCATCTCGATGCCGTTGTTCAATTTGACAGACGGGACGGTTACCATCTGGGTGCTTCCTCCTTAGGTGCAAACGCCTTGCTTAGGCAGGGCGGCTCAGCCGTGGGCAGGGACAGCTCAACCCAACCACTGGTCTTGGGGGGCAGCCAAGGGCGCTAGCTCCTTGAACAGCTCCTTGGGCACGTCCACCGATGCCATCTCGATGAGCTCGGCCACGTGGCCGGCTGATGACACGCCGACAACGGTGGAACTGATCCTCGGCTCCCGCAATGAAAAGTGAAGTGCTGCCGTCCGGAGGGGTACCGAGTACTGCCTGCAGCGCTCTTCCATGGCAGTGATGCGGCCGATCACCTCGGACGACGCTACCCGGTAGGCGTAACGGTCAGTGTACGACGGCCCTCGTGCGAGGATCCCTCCTCCGTGGACAGCCGCATTGACGACGCCCAAGCCCATCTCGGCCGCCACGTCGAGCAGGGGCAGAGCGGACTGGTCGACGAGCGTGAAGCGGTTGTGGGTGAGCACGGCCTCGAACACCCCGAGCCTCAGGTAGTCGATGAGCAGCCCGACCGGCCCGCCGGCTACCCCGATGTGCTGAGCTATGCCTTCATCTCGGAGCGCCACCATAGCTTCGACAGCCCCACCTGGGCCGGTCGCCTCCTTGAAGCTAACGAACTCCGGGTCGTGAAGGTAGTAGAGGGAGAAGTTGTCGAGGCCGAGCCTCTCCAAGCTCTCTTCCGCCGAGCGGCGGACACGAGCGGCGCTGAAATCGCCGCTAGCGTCGCGGTCGGCCTTGGTGGCCAAGACGAAGCCGCCAGGGAGCCCTCCGCGCTCCGCAATGACTGCGCCGACCCGCTTTTCGCTCTCCCCACCCCCGTAAGAATTGGAGGTGTCGAGGAAATTGACACCGCTGTCGAGGGCGGCACGCACGGTCTCGTGAGCTCTTGTCGGGTCAACTTCGTAACCGAAGTTCTGCGGCGCGCTCCCCAGAGGCGCGCCGCCAACGCATACCGGGCTGACCGCCAACCCAGTCGTGCCGAGCAACCTGCGCTCAGTGTCAACCTGCATTTGTACCGACCGCGTTGGACCGGGCCACCTCTGACAAGAAGGCGGCGCTGGACTTCGGGATCCGTTCCTGGCTCTTGTAGTCGACGTAGACCAAGCCGAAGCGCTGGGAGTAACCGTCGGCCCATTCAAAGTTGTCGAGCAGGGACCAGACGAAGTACCCACGCAGGTCGACACCCTGGGAGATCGCTCGGTGCGCCATGATGAAATGGTTGCGGAGGAACTCGACCCGCTCAGGGTCCTTCACGCTGCCGGACGGGTCCACGTAGTCGGCGAAGGCAGCCCCGTTCTCGGTCACGTAGACGGGCATCTTCCCGTACTCGTCCCGGAGCCACACGAGGAGCTCCCGGAGGCCGTCGGGCTGGACGGCCCATCCTTTGGTCGTCCTCTCCACGCCCGAGAGCGGCACGTCCACGGCCTCCAAGTAGGCTGGCAACGGCCGGCGACCGGCCGGGGTAGCAGC
>JAJZAM010000132.1 GCA_021799445.1 Actinomycetes bacterium | reverse complement strand
ATCGACCGGCGTCTACCTCCTCGATGAGGGCGTCGGCTCGTTCTTTGCGGAGCGCAGGTTTGGTTGCCAGACGCGATCGTCTGCGTTCCCGAACAACGCTGAACGTCCCCGAACGACGCTTAGCCAAGCGTCCCAGTACGAGGTCCGACCGGTCGCCGGGCTCGATCAAGGCGACCGGACCTGGCCGGCCGTCGTCAACAGCATCTCTTCGTCGGCCGGGTCGGCACCCCCGTATCACCCCGGCCGGCTCTCGTCGTGCGAGGTAGGGGGCGTTCCCCGCCTAGGTGCGCGGGGCCGTGCGCTCACGAATCGAATTAGGTAGGACCGTTATCGGGGTGGAGGGACCTTGCGTATTCCTGATCGGCGACTCACACTTCTCTGATCTTTGAGCTGCAAGATCATCGCATGGAAAGAGCGACGAGATCACGCAGGATTGGGTCGCTGGCGGCGGTGGCTGTGGGTGCCGTGCTCGTCGCCGGGTGTCAGGGCACAGCTGTTTCAGCACCGAAGGCGCCGGGCAGTGGGACACCGCAGCAAACCGCGCCACCGTCCACCGCGCCACCGTCTACTGCACCCCTGAACCCCTCGGCCAACTCGGGGGTTTCGGGGGAGAAAGCACCTCTTAATGGGCTACTCGACATGGGGATTCAAACCCCTTACCAGACCGGGCAACCGTTCCCAGTGGTCGACCCGAGCTCCCTTGACGCCTACGCAGGGGACTTCAGCGGGATCGTCGTGAACGAGTCGTGGTCGCAGCTGGAGCCGTCCCCGGGCGTGGAGAACTGGGCGCCCCTAGACCAGTCCCTGGCAGCGGTTGCCGCATGGAATGCCTCCCACTCCGCAACTCCTCTCGGCGTCAAGCTGCGGATCTTCGCCGGCTATAGCGCTCCGGCCTGGGTTGTCTCAAAGTCTGGCCCGACGGTGACCGTCCAGACCAAAGGGGGAACCAAGACGCTCGGGGAGTGGTGGACCACGCCGTTCCGCCAGGCTTGGAGCGCATTCCAGCACGCCCTGGCCGGACGCTACGACCTCAACCCGCTCGTGCGGGCGGTTTCGGTGTCGTCATGTTCGAGCAGCACCGGTGAACCGTTCGTCGTTAGCGGGGCGATCTCCTCCCAGCGGGCGCTCGTCGCTGCCGGTTGGACGCCTCATTTGCAGGAGGCCTGCTTGCAGGGAGCGCTTTCGGACTACTCGGGATGGCCGCACACCCAGATCACCTTTGCCATCAACCCGCTAGCGACGCACTCAGGGCCCGATGTGGCGTTCATGGATCAGATCATGCAGGCATGCGTCGGATCCCGCGCAGCGGGCGGACCGCAGTGCGTCGTCGGCAACAACGACCTCTCCGCCACCGCGCCGTTCGGTAAGATCGGACCCTCCTACGCCGAGATCGCCGCTCTCAAACCCACTAACGCCTCGGGGTCCGGCGTGTACTTCCAGACCGGCGGGCCAGCGGTCGACTGCGCGACCATGTCTGTAGCGTCGACCTACCACGCCACGTCGGTAGAACTGTGGCCCCCAAACGGCCGCTACCCGGGGTTCTCGGCGGTACCGGCAGCCACCCTCAAAACATGGAACCAGACGCTCATCTCGGGTGGGACGATCACCTGCTGACACCGCCGACCAAGCGACGTGAAACGAGACCACACGACGAGTGCGCCGCCAGGGACAGAGTGGCGCCTGCTGGCGGGTTCTCGTACTCGCCGGCCCGCTGCTGGTAGTGGGCGGCGGCGGCCGGGTCAGTTGCAAAAGCGGGCGACCCTGACACGCCCTCAATCTTGCTATCCCGGCAGGGCTCTCGGATGCCCAAGGCCGGTTCGGACGTTCGGCCATCTCGCTGCACACCAACTGGCGGTGGTTACAGCTTGGTGTGCTCCCATCGTTGACCAGGCGGCTTCGTTCACCAGGGGGTTAAAGCAGGGAGAGTCTTGTTGCTCGTCGGGCTCGGTAGGCGGCGACGTGTTGCCGGTTTCCGCAGTTGCCGGTGTCGCAGTAGCGCCGTGAACGGTTGCGGGAGAGGTCGACCAGAACAGCATCGCACCCAGGGGCCTCGCACAGGCGGAGCCGGTCGGCGCCGTTCGCGCGGATCAGGTCGGCGAGGGCCAAGGCTAGCTCCGCCCTCATGCGCTGAGCCACTGGCGCCTTCCCGCTGGCGGCGTGAAGGTGCCAGCCTCCGCCGTCGTGGTTGGTTAACTGCGGTTCCAAATTGGTGGAACTAAGGAGCGCGTTCACTAGACCTACCTTGGTCTTGGTGTCGCTAGCGCGCCAAACCTCCCCCAGGCGGCTTCGTAGGTCGACGACTTCTCGTAGCTCGTCGGGCGTGCCCGCCCGAAGCCCGGAGTCCCTCCGGCTGGCGAAGAAGCTTTCGAGAGCCGGCGGTTCGCTCAGAGTGTCGTGGCCGTTGGCTGTGGTGTTTAGCAGTGCCGCAGCTGTTCGCAGAGCGAGCTCCGTGTCATGAGCAAATATCACATCGGCTCCTGAATGATGACGGCTTAAGTCAGTAGCGTATGGGGCCGACGCCCATGACAGAGAGATTTGTACCGTGGGACCTAGGCAGTCTTCGATCGTGACGGCCTTGGCAGGCGCAAGCTGCATCGCTGCTTCCGCTGTCCTTGTCCGCCTGTCTGGGTCGTCGGCCACCGCAGCCGCCCTCTTGCGGTGCGCCTTCGCGCTTCCGCCGCTTGGACTGCTGGTCCTTGTCGACCGGCGTCGCCCTGGGAGGATGGCGATGACGACGCGGGCAAAGTGGCTGGCGCGCCTGTCGGGAGTGTTCCTCGCTGGGGACCTCGTCGTGTGGGCCCATGCCATAGCGGCTGTCGGCGCAGGTCTGGCCACAGTCCTCGGCAACCTTCAGGTGCTCCTGGTTGCCGGCCTGGCGTGGGCGGCGCTTCGAGAGCGACCGGACCGATCCCTGCTCGTGGCACTACCGGTCATGTTTGCCGGCGTTGCACTCGTCGGAGGTGTCGCCGGCTCCGGGACCTACGGTGCCCACCCGGCCCGGGGCGTTGTCTTCGGTATCGGGACTTCGATCCTCTACGCCGGGTACATACTCGTCCTGCGCCAGGCTATGTCGCCCCAGACGGCGAACGCCCCTCGAGGTGGGATCGGCGTCGTGCGTCCCCTCTACGAGGCGACGCTGGGAGCTACCGGTGGAGCAGCCGTACTCGCCCTAACCGCAGGCGATTTCCGAATCGGTGGCGCAGCCGCCTTCGGCTGGCTGGCTCTTCTTGCCTTGACCTCACAAGTCATCGGGTGGCTGCTGATCTCGCTGTCCCTGCCCAAGCTCCCAGCGGCACTTACCAGCATGCTGCTGCTCGTCCAGCCGGTCGGTGCGATCGCCCTCGGCGCCGTGATATTCGGGGAGAGCCCCTCACTTGACCAACTCGGCGGGGTCGGGCTCATCCTCTGCGCGGTCGTCGTCGCTACGGCCGGCCGCCCGATCTCAGACTCGATGACCAAGCGGCGCCGCCCCGCCCCCGCCCTTTTTAGAACGCCAGACGAGCACGACGCGCCGCTTAGCGCATGAGGTTCACGGTTCGGGGTGGTGAAACTCCTTCACCCCGTCGAAGAGGGCGTAGGTGTCCAGAGGCGTGTCGGCGCCAACCAGGCGTCCGGGGCTAGGGTGGCCAGCTCCATGATCCGCGCGTCGGGTTGCATGTGACGTTGGTGGGGACCCCACGCGTCGCCGCAGATCAGGTTGTTGTAGTCGGCTCCGAATGTCCGCTTGTGCAGGATCGACAGGTGGTAGAAGTCGAGGTAAACGTCTTATGCCAATTTCCAGTTCGAGCCGCGAAGCGCTACTCGACCGACGTACTGGCAGGCTCCTAAGGCGTGTTCTTCGAGCATGGAGGTGTGACCGCACAGGAAGGCGTCCACGTCGAAGGGCATCTCCGGAACCGTCCCGCCGAATATCAACCCAGCCCGTTCCGCCACCGGCAGCGGGGTGAGACCTTTGCAGGAGGTGTCCAGGTCCCCGAATCTCTCCCGTTGGAAGACGCCGGCGAGATCGCCCTTGTTGTCGTACACCCAGGCGTGGTAAGGGCAAGTGAATCTTCTAGCAGTACCCGTGCCGCTTTCCACGACGGCAGCGCCCCTGCCAGGTGAACCAACCGACTCGCCCGTCCGGCTCTGTTACTCGAACCGTGCCATCGGATTCGGGTTCGTAGTGTGAACCGTAAAGCGGATGGTCCAAGCCGGCCATTTCAGGGCCCCCTTAAAGTGAGATATTGATCAGATAGTAAGTTTCTTGGGTCGGCGAATCAAGCGCTGGAGTAGGGACTTTCGGCCCTATTTTGGGCCCGGTCGAACGGGTTATCGGGCCGGTCAGGAAAGCGGGCACTCTCCGGTTCCCATTTTCCTAGCATGGCTACATGGATTTGGGACTGAAAGATCGGGTGACACTCGTTACCGCAGGATCTGCGGGCCTGGGCTACGCGGCGGCGGCGGCGTTCGCGGGAGAGGGTGCACGGGTGGCGATCACCGGCCGCAAACCTCGAACCTTGGAGGCAGCAGCGCAGCGTCTACGCGTGGACACGGGAGCAGAGGTGCTCGAACTGGCCGGTGACATCACCGACGCAGCGGAACCCGCCCGGGTCGTTGAAGCCGTCGTAGGCGCTTTCGGACGTCTGGACGTGCTCGTAGCCAACGCGGGCGGTCCCCCGCCGGGTCGGGCTCTCGAAGTCACCGACGAGCAGATCCTCGCTGCGATCAACGCCAACCTGCTGAGCACGGTACGCCTGGTGCGGGCTGCTACCCCCTACCTGGCGGCCAGCGGTCAGGGTCGCATCTGCGCGATCACGAGCGCTTCGGTGGTCCAGCCGATACCGGAACTTTCCTTGTCTAACCTATCCCGGGTCGGCCTGTGGGGTTGGGCGAAGACCGCGGCGCAGGAGCTCGTGGGCAGCGGCGTGACACTCAACTTGATATGCCCGGGAGTGCACGCCACCGAACGCATGACTTCTCTGGGCATGTCGGGCCGGGCGGGAGACCCAGCGGATTTCGGCAGGGCCGTCGCATTCCTTTGCTCCTCGTCGGCTGCCTATATCACCGGCACCACGCTGGTGGTCGACGGCGGGAGGACAGTCGGCCTGTGAGGCCGGCTCCGGCCGGTGAACACGACAGGGTAACGAGACCAGTAGGGACGTTGCGTGGAGCTGTCGACGCTTGGCGCCTCGTCGGGGTCGGCTCGCGCCCCCCGTTCGAGCAGGGCCATCACCGCTACGGTCACGACACCGAAGAGCTGTGTGCCGGCCTGATCCGCGGGGATGATCCCCGCGGCCAGCTCTTGGCCTATGCAAGCGTGCATGCCATGTCCGAAGGAAAGCCCGTAAGGTCCGACACCCTCGGCTGGGACCTGGCGGTAGGGGTTGAAGTCCCCGGCGTCGTCTCCGAAGATCGCCGGATCTCTGTTGACGGCGACAAGGTCGATGACGACCTTGGATCCGGCCGGTATGTGCCGCCCGGACCGTAGGACGACGTCTTCCAGGGCCCATCGCACGCCGGTGGGGCTCGACGGGTAGAGACGGACGGTTTCGTGAACGCAGCCTTGCACCCATCGGCGGTCGTCCAGCTTGGCTTGATCCTCCGGGTGAGCTGCGAGCCACTCAAGGATGTTATGAGTCGACCTGGTGAAGGCGGTCGCGCTCGTGTGGGCGCCCGCCAGCAGGAAGAAGCCGATCTCCCTGACGAGCACGTCCCGTGGGATTTTCAGGTCGTCCTCGTTGCGAAGAAGTACGCTGAGCACGTCCCGGGGGAGGGAGCTTTCGTCGATTTCCCCGGCCACATGGCGTTGGATGAGCTCCGTCCGCCGCTGAATGGACGGGGTGACGAACTCGCTGTCGAAGTCGCCGAGCGCTTCGCGCACTTCGGCTGAGACTTCGGCGGGATCCCTGCGAGAGTGCACGAGTGTCGCTCCTTCGATCAGCTTCATCATCTGCTGGTAGAGACGTAACGTCTCCTGAGGTGTGCGAAGTGGGCGGTCCACCCCAGCGTTCAGGGCGGCCAGGTTCATCATCAGCTGGTGGCTGAGCGTTACCAGCTCCGCGCGTCCGACCTCGACGTGGGGGTCCAAGGTCTCGCTTATCACGTCCGGGAACAACTCGTTCTCGTAGAACTCGAGGGTTTCCTTTCGAAACAGTCGATTCTCCAAGCGGCGCCGGGACCTGTGTTCGTCTCCGTGCAGGTTCACGAGGACGCCTGACATGACGACCTCGCCAGCGTCGTAGAGTCCCTGCTTGAGGGCCTTCTGACGGTACGCGTCCTTCGCCTCGTCAAGGTTGGTGATGAAGATCGCAGCCTGTTCGGTGCTGTTGGCCACTTGACCGCCGCTCCTTTCGGTTCAGTCGACTATCACGCCAAGCCCAAGGCCGCCGTCGACTGCCAGGGTCTCCCCGGTGGTCCACTCAGCTCGGGCTAGGTACTCGATTCCCTCGGCAATCTCCTCGGGTGTTCCTATCCTGCCCAGCGCGTG
>JAJZAM010000131.1 GCA_021799445.1 Actinomycetes bacterium | reverse complement strand
ACACCGAGGTTCTGCGCCGCGCGGGGGTTGACCGGACTCCCCCCGGCGAGAACGCAAGCCCCGGCGACTATCTCGTCGTCGAAGTCGAGGTCGCCCATGATCCCGCCTTCGTAGCCCTGGCCGCCGCTTGGCCCGGCCGGCTCTCGCTTACCCGCCGGCGCGCCGGCTCGCTTCGCCCCGGAGCGCAGCAACCTGACAAATCCAACCACGTTGCGCGAATAAAGGACGCTGGCGTGCGCCGGCATCGTCGAAGCCGGGTTAGCCATCCCGAACACGGTGGCTCTGCCTACGGTCACCTCCCGCCCCGCGACGGTCGCTTCGCAGTTCCCGCCGGAGTCGGCGGCCATGTCCACCACTACCGAGCCGGGCGGCATCCTTTCGACCATCGCCGTTGTGAGCAGCACCGGGGCTCGTCTGCCGGGAACCGCCGCGGTGGTGATGACAGCGTCCGAGCGGGCGACCTCCTCGGCGAGGGCCTCCTGGGAGGCGGCGAGCTGCTCGGGTGTCAGCTCCCTTGCGTAGCCTCCGGCTCCTTCCGCTCGTATGCCGGTGTCCACGAATTTGGCTCCTAGGCTCTCGGCTTCTTCTTTCGCCGCCGCCCTCACGTCGTACGCTCGGACGGCAGCACCGAGACGTCTCGCTGTAGCTATAGCCTGCAGACCTGCCACGCCTACGCCCATCACCAGGACCCTGGCTGGGGGAATCGTGCCGGCTGCTGTCATGAGCATCGGAAAGAACCGTCCGAGCCGGTTGGCCGTCTCAAGCGCCGCCCGGTACCCTGAGACTGTGGCCTGGGAGGACAAGGCGTCCATGCTCTGAGCCCGACTTATCCGCGGCAGCAGGTCGAAACTGAACACCGTTGCTTGGGCCTTCGTGAGAGCCTGCAACACTTCGACGGGGCCCCCCGGGTCGAAGAACCCCACGGTCACCACCCCTGGGTCGATCACAGCCACCAGCCGCTGGTCGGGCGGCTGCACCGTAGCCAGCAGGGTCGCCCCGCTGACGCACGAGCGGGCGTCGGCGGTGACCTCAGCGCCGGCCGCCTCGTAGTCGCTGTCGGCGAAGGACGCTCCTTCGCCTGCTGCGGTCTCGACGGCCACCTCCCAACCGTCCCCTACCAGCGCTTTCACGCCATCCGGCGTTAGGGCCACCCTTCGCTCCCCGGCGACTGTCTCGGCTGCCACGGCGACCTTCATAGGACTGTTCATACCAGATCTGCTCATAGCGACGGCGGCTTTGGGCTCCGCCCGTCGGCTGTTAGTAACGTGGCGACGGCAGGTCGGGCCGGATTGGAGTCGAGTGGGATGATAGAGCCTTATCAAGCTGTCGGGCTGATACAGACGATCAGGGGTATCCGCCGGCGGGAGGAGATCCAGGTCAACTTGGAGCACATCGCTCACATGGTTAAAGCGGCGTCGTGGCTTTCGAGCATGGACCTGCCGGTGCGGTTGATCTGCATTCCCGAGGGCGGCCTTCAAGGCTTCACCGACGAGGTTCTCGACTTGGACCACGAAACCTACGCAGCAGAGTGCGCCATCGACATCCCCGGCCCCGAGACCGACGCCCTCGGCCGCCTCGCCAGGCAGTGGAAAGCGCACGTGATCGCCCAAGCCAAGGCTCGGCACCCAGAGTTCCCGGGTCGCTTCTTCAACGTCGGTTTCGTCATCGAACCCGAAGACGGCACGGTCATCCTCAAACATCACAAGCTGGTCCCGCTCCTTCCGGTGGAGCATTCGGTCACCCCGCACAACGTCTGGGACCGTTGGGTCGAGCTGTACGGCGCCAACCTCGACGCGTTCTACCCTGTGGTGGACACCCCGATCGGCCGCATCGGGATCATGATGGCCAACGAGGCTTCCTACCCTGAGAACGCACGGGGTCTGGCGATGAACGGCTGCGAGATCGCCTACCGGGGACCCTACCCGGCTCCTGGTGTCATGAGCGGGATGTTCTCGGTGCAAAACCGGGCGCGGGCTCTCGACAACAACATGTACGTCCTGGCGATGAACCTCGGCACCTACTACCTCGACAGTGAATCCACGACAGCGATCGACACCTTCTCGGGTGGCTCCCAGATAGTCGACTACCGCGGCCAGGTAGTCACCGAGGTGCCCTACGGGGCGGGTTCCACGTGGATCGCCGGGACCATCGACGTCGAAGCCCTCCGTCACTTCCGGGCGACGGCCCAGTGGGACAACTGGATGAAAGACCTCACAACAGAGCAGTACCAGCTCATCTACGAAAAGCCGGTCTACCCGAAGAACCTTTATCTCGACCGCTCCCCGTACCGGCACGGCGAGTACCAAGAGGAAGTGACCCGCCGCCAGATCGAACTGCTCCAACAACGCGGGGCCTGGACCCCGCCATCCTCCAAGGCCGGCTCATGACCCCGCTACCACACCTCCCAGCCACGTGAGAGACAACGCTCCCGGAACGAGCAATCAACCCGTCAAGATCGCCGGCGAACATGCCGTGGGGGTGCTTGAGCCGGGGTTCGCGGACACTCCCGAGCCGCCATACGTCGCTGTCATATTCACCTCGACTAGAACCGAGGGAGACAACGGCTACGAAGCAACGGCGGAAGCGATGGAGGAGCTAGCGTCGAAACAGCCGGGCTATTTGGGTTTGGAGTCCGCCCGGGACCGCGTTGGGATCACCGTGTCCTACTGGGTGGACCAAGCTGCTGCACAGGCGTGGAAAGAAGTCGCAGCGCACGTCGCCGTCCAACGACAGGGGCGGGAACTGTGGTACCAAAACTACCGGGTGCGTGTCGCAACGGTCGAGCGGGACTACGAGATGCGCTCGTCGCCGTTTGACCGCTGAGCATGACCCCGTGCCGGCCCCAGGTCTAAGCTCGCGCCAGTGGGCAAGTGAGTGGCAACCTTGGAGGCCTTCGAGCAGGCCGCCCGCGGCGCAAAGTCTGGCGTTAGCATGCAAACTGGCCGTCGAAGCTGGGACCGCACCCCTTCTGTTGCTCTCGTTGAGCGGACGTCGCGAGTTGCCACCTGGATTCAGCGTCATATAGCCCCAGCTGACCAGTGCCCATATCGGTTCTCGCCGACCATTTCGGGTCAGCGCAGCTGGTGAACCCGGCCAGTAGACCCCCAGCTGGTGTCAGCGGTCCACACCTCGGTTTCGAGCCGCTCAGCGAGCGCAAGGCAGAGGCGGTCAGCGAGAGACAGCCCCTCGCCTTTGCGCCACCGGCGGGCTGCCCATTCGGCGTCATGTCCGGTTACCGCCTCGACAGCTAGGTTGTAGCCTAAGAGCAGAGCTCGCACGAGGTCCCAGTCCCGGCCGGCGGCTAGTACCTTCTGGGCGACCTCGGACCAGTTCGCCGCCCCGCAGCTGGCGCCTTCTTCAAGAAGAGTCTCCGCTAGGTCGGCGCCCTCCTCCCCCTGGGCGAAAGCAAGTAGGACTGAGGCGTCCACTACCTTCACGCAGCGTCCTCAGTGGCAGCCATGGCCCGCCGCTCCGAAAGCAACTCCCTGACAAGGTCGAGGCCCGCTAGTTCGTCCCGCACCCGGTCACGAAGCTGGCGTCGAGTCATCATCACGATCCCTGATGGGGTTTCGAGCAGCACCAGCGTGGTCCCCTCAATCAATCCGGCTCGCTCCCGCACCTCGGCAGGCACGACTAGCCGACCCCTATCACCCACAACGACAGTATACGTACCACTCATACTCTCAATTTACCACTTGGGTGGTGTACGTGGAATATGTGGTGGACGCGGACCAGACCCGAGAGATCTCCGGTCCTTGCCGGCCGCTCGACAGTTGTGCACTCAGCGAACAGCGCTCTGGGGTTCTACTCACCCCCCTTGCAACCCTTCGAGCCGAGCGGTTGTTGAGATCGTTCGCGCCGCAACGGACCTTCGACGCAGTGGCCGACGATGACTATGTAACGGCCAGCTGCTGGTCCGTGTCTGTGCTCCTAGAAGCAGGCCTCTGAGTTTCCGTGGTGCAGGTAGCGACCGGCCTCCCGTGTGCCCCCGGCAGGATTCGAACCTGCGCACCCGGCTCCGGAGGCCGGTGCTCTATCCCCTGAGCTACGAGGGCGTTACAGGGCGACGTATCTAGGTGATCACCCGGGGAACTTGGATCATAGCGCTGAAGTGAAGGCCTCAGGTCGTCAGGCGTAGCATCGCCGGGTGCCCGAAGCTGAGAACCTATCCAGTCACGCAGAGCTTCCATCTGGAGTCGACCTCGAACCCGTCGGGCTGCTCGCCGATCCCCACCCTGAGGAGGCTGCCCACCCCGGCGCGGGACCGGTCCCTTTGGGCATTCTCCCCGACGGCGCCACAGTGGGCGGGCAGGGACAGCTTTTGGTTGCGGGCGTGGACGTTTCCCAGCTCGTCGCTGTCGTGGGAACCCCGGTTTTCGTCTACGACGAGGAGCACCTGCGACGTCGCTGCAAAGAGGCCGTGGCAGCGTGGGGGAGCGGCGTCGCCTACGCCTCCAAGGCGTTCCTCTGCCAGGCGATGGCGAGGCTCGCCTACGAGGAGGGGATGATGATCGACGTGTCGACCGAAGGGGAGTTGCACGTCGCTGTGTCTGCGGGCGTGCCGCCCTCAAGGCTAGTAGTGCACGGTAACAACAAGTCCGAAGCGGAGCTCGCCCGTGCCGTGCAGCTCGGAGTGGGACGCATAGTCGTGGACTCCTTCGACGAGATAGCGAGGCTTGAGATCTTGGCCTCAGCCGCGCCGAGGAGGCCGCAGGTTATGGTTCGGGTGACGCCGGGCATCGAGGCTCACACCCACGAGTACGTAATGACCGGCCAGGACGACTCCAAGTTCGGTTTCGGCCTGGCGTCCGGAGCCGCCAAGCGCGCTGTCGCCCGCCTGGCGCGGCCAGGTTCTCCGGTCGAACTGATAGGCGTTCACGCCCACATCGGGTCGCAGATCTTCTCCGTCGAGTCCTTCGCCAAGGCAACAGCGGTGATGGCCGGCTTCGTGGGGGAGCTCATGCAAGGCACGGACGCCGGCGGCTTGATACGGGAGATTTGTATGGGTGGCGGCCTCGGAGTGGCGTATGTGGAAGGAGAGGAGAGCCTTTCCATCGCAGAGTGGGCGAAGGTAGTCCGCGAGGCGGCGAGCGCGGCAGGCGTCCCACGGCACGTGACCTTGACTGCGGAGCCGGGCCGGGCGATCGTGGCTTCCGGCGCGCTCACGGCTTACAAGGTCGGCACCATCAAGGAGATACCCGGCGTGCGAACCTACGTGAGCGTCGACGGAGGGATGAGCGACAACCCGCGACCAGTGCTCTACGGAAGTGGCTACGAGGCGTTCCTGGCTCGCTGCGTAAGATCGGCCCGGCCGAGGACCGTGACCGTAGTCGGCAAGCACTGCGAGTCCGGCGACGTGATAGTCAAAGACGCGCAAGTGCCCGAGGACCTTAGCGTGGGCGACGTGTTGGTGACACCGGTGACAGGAGCATACGGCCATTCGATGGCCTCCAACTACAACAAAGTGCCTCGTCCTGCGGTGGTATTTGTCCGCGACGGCCTCGCCCGGGTAGTCGTGAGACGAGAGACCGTCGAAGACCTGCTCGCGCTCGAAGATCCCGAAGCCCCAGCGATCAGCTTCCAGGCAACGGCGTGAGACACTGCGAGGAGCAGGCCACCTACTACCCTGGCAGCTATGTCACATGCGCTTCGTGTCGGCCTTCTCGGCTGCGGCAACGTGGGCGGCGCGCTGGTCAGCCTGGTCGTAGACGACGCTGATAGGATCGCCCAGCGGACCGGCATCCCCCTAGAGCTGGCGGCGGTGGCCGTGAGGAGCCAGTCACGCGAGCGGGATGTTCCCATACCGCCCGGCGCTTTGACCACAGACGCTGCCGCTGTGGTCTCCGACCCAACCGTCGACATCGTCGTCGAGGTGATAGGCGGCATCGAACCCGCCCGTTCGCTCATATTGTCAGCCCTCAAGTCGGGTAAACCAGTTGTGACCGCCAACAAGGAGCTTCTGGCTAACTGCGGCGCGGAGCTCTTCGAGGCTGCCGCCTCCGCCGGGGTCGACCTGCTGTTCGAGGCTGCCGTCGCAGGGGGTATCCCGCTCATTCGGCCGCTTCGGGAGTCCCTCGCCGGCGAGAGGATCTCCCGGGTTATGGGCATAGTCAACGGCACCACCAACTTCATCCTCACCAAGATGTCCGAAGAGGGCGCCAGCTACCACGAGGCTCTGGCTGAAGCCCAGAACCTCGGCTTCGCCGAGCGTGACCCTACAGCTGACGTCGAAGGGTATGACGCCGCTGCGAAAGCCGCCATCCTCGCCAACGTCGCATTCGGCGCCCGTGTCGTTGCCGGCGACGTGTACCGAGAGGGCATAGCAAGCGTCAGCAAGGCTGACATAGCGATGGCCCAGAAGCTGGGGTACGCGATCAAACTGCTTGCCGTCGTCGAGCATTTCGATGCCACGGACGACGATGGCGAGTCGGTGGCTGTGCGAGTGCACCCAGCCATGCTCCCGCTCGACCATCCTCTCGCCTCCGTGCGCCACAGCTTCAACGCTGTGTTCGTCGAAGGAGGAGCTGTCGGAGAGCTGATGTTCCTAGGC
>JAJZAM010000130.1 GCA_021799445.1 Actinomycetes bacterium | reverse complement strand
GTCAGGAAGAACCCGGCGGCCGCTATGTACGGAAGCGCCGTGACGGCGCTGGTCGTCAGGAGGGGAGGTATGAAAAGCAACACGGTGGCCATGGCGGCTACTCCTGCTACGAGCATCCGGCCGTCGATCCGGCCCCGCTTGACCATGGCGTCACCGGCCCGACCCCCGACGAGGACTCCCAGGACGGCTCCGGCGCCGATGGCGAGCATCATGAGGGTCGCCACGAAAGTCCCCACCCCGTACTGCTGCCCTACGAACTCCAAGCCGAACGTTTGCACGCCAGTCAAGAAGAAGTACGCGCAGGCGCTTGAGATTATGAGAACCACGTTCGTTCTCACTTTGAGCACGTAGCGGGCTGCGCTGAAGATACCCATCCGCCGCGGGTCTGCGCGCAGGATCAGCTCCGTGTCCGGCATGACGCCCGCGTCGCGCGCCATCTGCTGCACGTCGCTGACAGCCTCGGCGTGCAATGGTCCTGAGGTGGGATCCTCATTCGCCGGGTCGGGTGGCCCGGTGAGCGGATCGCCGTAGGGGGAGAATCCTCCTTGCGGTCCGCCCCCGGCCGCATCAGCTGCGCGCCGGCCGCCTCTCGGCGCCTTCGCGGCTCTGGGTGGCTCGGTCAGCTTGCGCAACTGCCACGAAACGGCGAAAGCAGGGACAGCCAAAAGGACGAACGCAGCGCGCCAGGAGATCGCCGCCACGTCGCCGGTTATGAAAAAGCCTACGCCGCCGCCGACGAGCTCGCCGGTGAGGATGTAGCCGTATATCGTTCCCCGTTCCTGGCCGGGGAAGTAGTCCCCCACCAAAGAAGCCACCGCCGGCCCGGCGACAGCGGTCACGAAGCCGAGGAAGACGCGGACCAAAAGCAGGTCCCCGAAAGAGCTGACCGCCGAGCTTGCGATCATCGCGACACCCCAGGTTGCTATGGTCACCGACAGCAGGGTCGTCCGTCTGACCCGGTCGACGAGAATCCCGAACGGGACGCTAGCGACCGCGCCCACCGCTGCCGACACCGACACCAACAGGCCGATGTCGGTGTTGTCGATGTGAAGGCTCTGGCGCAGTTCGCTCGCCGCAGCCCCGACCGTAGACGTGTCAGCGCTGCTTAGAGCCAGGACAGCCGCCAAGGTGACTATGACGAAGGTGCGGTCCGATCCCCCCAGGGTCGTCTCGAGGCGTCGCCTTGTGGCCCCCAGAGCTGAGCCGCCGGTACTCCGGACGGCCTCGAAGCGGCCCCTGCGTTGCTTAGGAGGGCCGGGCGCGGAACCCGGGTCGGAGCGCGAGGAGCCGTGTCGCGGGCCGCGGTCGGAGGGGGGTGTCATCAATGCGAGTATCTGAACCGGAACGGTTCGTCCAGGAGCCATTCTGCTCACTCCGGGCGGCCTGCGCGTACAGTTTCTCTTTGAAGCCAGCTGTAGGGGACCGTAAGCGCCGGCGAGCGGCGAAAAAAGCGCGCACCTGAACTCGTCTCTCCCGCCGCGAAGCGTACCCTTGCAGCGTGGTATCTAGAGACGCTCAACGCTACGGGTTGCCGCCCGGACGGCGACGCTACCTAGCGCATCCCCGGTCCAAAGCTGACGCTGGAGTCGAGTCCAACTCGCGCCTCACCGGGTCCACCGCTCTCGCTTTGCTGATCCTCCTGGCCGTCGAGGGGGCGACGATCCTACAGATCAGCTCGCACGTGAGCATCCACGTGTTCGTCGGGATGCTTCTGATACCCCCCGTCCTTCTCAAGATCGGGTCCACGTCGTGGCGCTTCGTGCGCTACTACACCGGGTCTGCCGCATACGTGCGCAAAGGTCCGCCTCCGCCCCTGCTTCGCCTTCTGGGCCCGTTCATCATCGTCCTCACTTTGATCATGCTCGGCTCGGGGGTTGCGCTCGTGCTAGCGCCGAGAGCTATCGGCGGGCAGCTGCTTTTCATCCACAAGGCGAGCTTCGTTCTCTGGTTCATAGCGATGGCGGTCCATGTGCTCGGTCACCTCGCGGAGACAGCTCGGCTGGCTCCCCTCGACTGGGTCTACCGGACTCGCTCCCAAGTGGCGCACGCGTCGGCCAGGCAGTGGGCGCTCGTCACGTCCCTGGCGCTCGGACTGCTCCTCGGCGTAGCGATGATCGGGCCTGCGTCGCACTTCTTGACCAACTACTACGGGAACTCTCTCTTAAAGGTTCACCGTTGAGCTTCCATCCTCGCTGTTCGCGGCTGCTTCGACATGGTGCCGGCCGGGCAGAGGCCGGCAGGGCAGAGGCCGGCAGGGCAGAGGCCGGCAGGGCAACAGTGAGGCGAATTTAAGGTGCGTCTTATCCGACGGTAAGGTCGTGGGTCCAGAATCGAAATCCGTGAACCCGAGCTCGCAGAGAGATCGAGCGGTCCGGCTTTTGCGTTCCGGCACCGGCTGGCTGACGGCTGGCGCGATAGCCGGAACCGGGCTGCTGTCGGTTGGCGTAGCGGTGTCGCTCCCCGGAAGGTCCACCTCCGCCGCTACAAGCGGCTCGGCGGTCACGCCAAGCTCGGATGGCGCCACCGCCGGCGGCCAGGGGGCGCAGTCCGAGCAGTCCCCCACCCCTCAGGTGGCCGCGCCCCAGCCGGCTTCGAGCCCGCCGATAGTTTCTTCCGGGGGATCATGAACCCTCTGGCAGGTGAAGCTTCACGCCAGACTTCCGGCGAGCCGCTCGCTGCGGGCGTACACCACGTCGCCACCTTCCCTGCGCTCGGCACGACCGCGGCCCTGTTCGTGACCGAAGCCGGAGCCGCCCACGCAGCGTTAGGGATATTAGAAAAGTGGATTGCGGACATCGACTCGGCGTGCAGCCGTTTCCGCCCAGACAGCGAGGTCATGAGACTGCGAGACAGCAGCGACCGCCGTTACCATCAGGTGAGCGAGATCCTCTTCGAGGCTCTCGCGGTGGCTCTGAGGGCGGCGGATCTCACAGGCGGACTGGTCGACCCGACCGTCGGTGCTGCCATGGAAGTCATCGGATACGACAGGGACTTCCCTCTGATAGCCGGACAAGACACGACCGTTACTTTCCGGGCGCTGCCGGTGCCGGGCTGGAAGGCGCTGAAGCTGGATCGCTCAAGGCGAACGGTGCAGATTCCGCCGAGTGTCCTCATTGACCTTGGAGCCACCGCTAAAGCCTTCTGCGCCGACCGAGCAGCGTCTGAAATCGCTTCCAACCTTGCTACCGGCGTCCTGGTCAGCCTCGGAGGTGACATCGCCGTGGCGGGGCCTGCTCCAAGAGGCGGATGGCCGGTCCGGATAGCTGATAACCACTCCGAACCCCTCGACGCTTCCGGGCCGGTCGTGGCGATAAGCAGCGGGGGTCTCGCCACGTCGTCCACCACGGTCAGGCGCTGGCAGCGAGGTCAGACCACGATGCACCACCTGGTAGACCCCCGGACCTCACTGCCCGCCGCCGAGCACTGGCGCACCGTGAGCGTGGCGGCAGCGTCGTGCGTCGACGCTAACACCGCTTCCACCGCCTCCGTGGTGATGGGCCCCGGGGCGGTAGCTTGGCTGGAGCAGCGCCAGCTTCCGTCCCGCCTGGTTAGCCCCGACGGAACGGTGTCGGTAGTGGCGGGATGGCCTCCCGACGAGGAAGCAGAACCCCGATGATCGTCGCCGCTGTCAACTCGAAGGAACTGTGGTACCTGACGCGAGGCTCCGGTCTCATGGCACTGGTGTTGCTTACGGCTTCGGTGGTGCTCGGCGTAAGCCAGATCGGCCGGCTTTCGGCCCCGTCGATGCCGAGGTTCGTCGTAGCCGGCTTGCACCGCAACGTGTCGCTCCTGGCGGTGGTCTTCCTCGGGATCCACATAGCGACCGCTGTAGCGGACCCTTTCGCGCCTATCTCCGCGGTGGATTCGGTCGTGCCTTTCGTGGGCTCCTACAGGCCCGTGTGGCTGGGGTTGGGAGCGGTCGCGACCGATCTTCTCCTGGCCTTGGTGCTCACGAGCCTGTTGCGCTACCGGATCGGGTACCGAACGTGGCGTGCGCTGCACTGGGCGGCTTACGCCTGCTGGCCGGTAGCCGTCTGGCACGGTCTGGGAACCGGCAGCGACAGCCGCGTCGGATGGGTGCAGGCCATCTACGTGGCCTGCAGCGCAGCGGTCCTCGTTTCTCTGGGATGGCGGTTGACGACAAGATGGAGCGCTTCTGACGTGGCGCAGCGAACCCTGGCGGCCCTGGGCGCAGCGTTAGTAACCGTCGGTTTGACCGCGTGGGCGCTGCAAGGACCTCTACGTCCCGGGTGGGCGAAGCGTGCCGGAACCCCGACGAACCTTCTCGGCGGCTCCACCTCGCCGGCATCTACTACGACCACTCCTTCAAGGGGATGAGCCGCATATGACTTGGAGAAAGAACCAGAAGCTGATAGTCGACCCGATCGCATGCCAAGCCCACGGGCTTTGCGCCGAGCTCCTGCCGGAGATGATCTCCCTAGACGACTGGGGATACCCGATCGTCGCTCCCGGAGTCGTTCCGCCGCAGCTCAGCGCCCACGCCCGCCGAGCGGTTGCGGCGTGCCCCACGTTGGCTCTCCATCTCGTTCCGGTTTCGGACGGCGCCCACACGCCGCCTATTAATAGCGGGCAGAAAAGGATACGATAAGGGCAAGGGCACTACCACGAAGCGTGCCCTGCCCCGGGTGAAAGAAAAGTTCATCCCAAAAGGACGAAGCCGAGAAACTAGACCATGACATCCAAGCACACTCCGAGCCACTCCGCCAAGAGTGGCGGCATGTCAAAGGTCCTCAAGGCCGTTCTCCTCTCGGCGGGAGGTTTGGTCGTGGCGGGCGGGGCTGCTGTAGCAGTGGCCTTCTCCGTGGGCCAACCCAAAGTGTCGCTAAACGCAGGGTCGGCGCACATGGTCGACGTGAGATCCGGTGGTGTCGGCGCCCGGCTCGACAGCGTGACAGCGACCGTGTCGGGACATCAAGTGCCGCTGGTGAGCTCGGCAGGTGGCTACCTGCCGGCGAGCGCTGTCCCACAAGGAGCGACGGTGGTCGT
The DNA here is from genome assembly GCA_021799445.1 of Actinomycetes bacterium. Lineage (GTDB taxonomy): Bacteria > Actinomycetota > Acidimicrobiia > Acidimicrobiales > Palsa-688 > JAJZAM01. Next base: position 1,545 of record JAJZAM010000130.1, on the reverse strand, counting down.
CACGGCGACGGTGTCGCCGCCGTCGTGGCTGCGCTGGCTGGTCGGCTCTTCGGTGACACGCACCCTGACCTTGCAGGCGCCCGTAGCCAAACCGGCCAGCTCGGTGGCCCTGGCCTCGCAGCCCGGTCACCTCCAAGTCGCCTTCACGAGCCCGGTAAGCGTCGTAGAGTACAGGTTCGGTTCGGCTCCGATGAAGAAGCTTACGCTCGCTGCGGCGTCCACTCAGGCGGACCTGCCAGCGCCGGCTGGCCTGCTCGCTGGAAAGGTCACGGTAGACGCAAGTCCGCGCCCGTGGGAGGCGCCCTCGGCCGAGGCGTCCACGATCACCTGGTTCGTCCAGAACCCTAACGGTCCGCCCGTGGCGATAGCCGACCCTGCGCCGGGCAGTACCACCGCTGCCTCCAACCAGCCGATCACCCTAACCTTCGACAAGCCCGTCTCGTCGCTCCTTGGATCCATCCGGCCCACTCTCAGCCCGTCCGTGCCCGGGTCGTGGAGCGAACCTAACCCGGATGAGCTGGTGTTCACACCGACCGGCATCGGGTACGGGCCGGGGGTCACAGAGACCGTTACATTCGGCAGGCCGATCTCAGCAGTAGGGGCGTCAGGGGCGGGCGCCACGGCATCGGGGGTCTCCACGGCGTCCACGGTGTCGACCGACGGTTTCAAGTTCCAGACCGCGCCGGCGTCGATCCTACGCATGGAGCAGATCCTCGCCCGTCTGCACTACATCCCTTTGACTTTCACTCCGGCGGCGGGAGAGTCCCAGCCGACCACCATGGCCCAAGAAGTGGCGTCCATGTCACAACCGCTGCAGGGGACGTTCTCCTGGACGTGGGCGAACACCCCGGCGTCTTTGCAATCTCAGTGGACCGTCGGGGCGGCCAACGAGATCGTCAAAGGTGCCCTGATGAACTTCAACGCCGTTCGCAACGCGTACGACGGCTACACCGAGGAGTTCGCGTCAGTAGCTCAGCTGGCTACGCCGTCCCTGTGGCAAGCCTTGCTTCAGGCTGACCTGTCCGACCAGACCGACCCGGCCCCGTACTCGTACGTGTACGTGACCGAGAAGCTCCCCGAGACCCTCACTTTGTGGAAGAACGGCTCGGTGGTGCTGACCGCTGCCGCGAACACCGGCATGCCCGGGTACGCCACCCAGCTCGGCACCTACCCGATCTACCTTCGCTACACGCAGAACTGGATGAACGGCACCAACCCTGATGGGTCCAAGTACCACGACCTGGTCTACTGGATCAACTACTTCTACGGTGGTGACGCCGTGCACGCTTTCCCACGCGCCTCCTACGGGTCACCGCAGAGCCTGGGGTGCGTGGAACTGCCGAAGGCGACCGCCCAAGTGGCGTTCAACGACCTGTCGATCGGCGATCTAGTCACCGTGGTCAGCGGCTAAGCCAGCCTCCAGCCGGCAGCCTCGGCTCCGCTCGGGCTCAGCTGATCAGCGGGTCGCGGGGCAGGCCGAGGATCCTCTCGCCGATCTGGTTGCGCTTGATCTCCGAAGTGCCCCCGGCGATCGAAAGCGCTCGG
>JAJZAM010000129.1 GCA_021799445.1 Actinomycetes bacterium | reverse complement strand
CCCCCGGTAAGGCTGGTGGACATCTTCCGCCGGTAAAGTCGGGGGGCCGTGAGGATCCGACCGCTGCGCCCCTACAACTCCGATGCCTGTGAGCCGACGACTAAACCGACGCGGGACCGCCTCTTCCAGGGACCCGAAGACCGCCGGGCCCTTTTGGTCATGAGCGTTGGCCACGGGATCCAACACTTCTACGTGGCCGGCCTGGCGGTTTGCTATCCGTTCGTGCTCGCCGCCCTGCACGTGTCTTACGGACAGCTCGGCCTTGTGCTAACCGTCGCGGGGATCCTGGGCGGGCTGCTCCAAGGCGCAGCAGGGTTGCTTCGAGGAGCGAGCGCCAGGCTCGTGCTGAGCCTTCAAAACGCTGGACTGGCAGCGTCGACGCTTCTCGGGGCGGTAGCCCCAGGGTTCGCCTTGTTCGGAGCAGCCCGAGTTCTCGGAGCCCTCACGAGCTGGCCTCAACATCCGGTAGGTTCGGCCTATCTGTCGGAGCGTTTCCCCCGCAGACGTTCAACCGTGCTCAGCTGGCACACGGCTGGCGGCAGTGCCGGGACCGTGACCGTCCCCTTGATCGTAACTGCTCTGATCGCAACTGCCGGATGGCGGTGGGCTCTTGTTGCGCTCACAGGTTTCCTTGCGGCAGGGGCGCTGCTAATGGCCGCCGCCTTGCCGAAGGAACACCACCCCGCCGGGGTGAGCCATGAGACCGCCCGAGTAGGGACACGTGACCTGCTCCGCAACCGTCGGGTGATAGCAGTGCTCGCGGCTTCGACCGTGGCCGCCGGGGGCAGGGGGCTCGGGACGCTGTCCACGTTCATCCCGGGGGATCTGCGAACGCACCTGGGGCTTTCGGCGCTGACGGTCGGAATCGTCTTCAGCGTGATCATGGCGGCGAGCATTGCCGGTCCGCTGGTGGGCGGTACTTTGGCGGACCGGTTCGGACGGCGCTCGACCCTGGTCATAACCTACCTTGCCGGGGCGGGAGCTATGGCAGCGTTCGGCTTCTCCGGTAGCTCCCTGGGATCGTTGATCCCGCTCGGACTTGCGGTTGGGTTGCTCGCGTACACCGAGTCTCCGTTGATCCAAGCGCTCTTCTCGGACCTTACAGCCGACGGCAACGCAAGGTCAGCGTTCGGGGCTTTCTTCGCAATCGCCTACGGGGTCGGCTCCCTTTGGACCGCCCTGCTCGGGTGGATCATCGACGCAGCGGGCTTCCCGGCAGCGTTCGCCACCATGGCCGGCTCCTTCGTGCTCGCTGGCGCCATCATTGCGCTCGGCACCTGAGACTTCAGACCGGAGCTTCCAGGTCCAAGCGGGGGTGCCGCTCGGGGGGGCTGAGCTCGCTGAGCAGTTCGAGCAGGTCGTCCCTTTCCGCCCGGCGAGCCGGGTCGTCCCAGAGGTTCACCTGCTGGAGCGGATCCTCGGCGAGGTTGTACAGTTCGCCCTCACTGCCGTCATAGAGAGTACCCGGCTCGTAGGCGGTGCAAACCCATTCGGAGGTGCTCACGGTACGCAGGTGAACGTCGACGCCGTAGAGTTCGCTGTCCCATTCGGTGAGCACACCTTGGTGGGTGCTCTCTCCTGGCTTTGCGAGCACCGTTCCTTGCATCCACCCGGGTCGGTCGATGCCGGCGATGGAAGCGATGGTCGGGGCCAGATCTACGAGACCAACTGGTGCTAGGACCACCCCGGGTGCCAGCCGGCTTGAAGGTGCAGGACGCCAGATGAGCGGGAGGCGCATGAGAGACTCTACGTGGTAGGGGCCTTTGAACAACAGCCCAAAGTCACCTTGGAACTCGCCGTGGTCGGTGGTGAAGATGACGTCCACGTCTTGCGCCCATCCTCTAGCGGCAATAGCGCAAATAACCTTTCCGAGAGCCTCGTCGATCAGTTCGCACTCCACTGCGTTTCTGGCGTTGACTTCCCTTACTTGGTTGGGGGTTAGGGTAGCTGGAACCCACTTTGGTGGAGCCTCGAAGTTCGACACGAGCCTCCCGTCGTACCACATACGCCAATGGCGGGGTTTGGCGTCCAGGATCGCCTCACGTTTGGACCTGTCCTCGGGGTAGCCGGCGGGGAGGGGCACCTGGCGCCAGTCAACCCGGGACATCTCGGACTGCGGCGGATCCCACGGGTGGTGCGGGTCGGGAAAGCTCATCCACGCGAACCAGTCGTCACTGGAGTTGAGCGAATCCAACCAGGCGATCGTCCGATCAGCGACCCAGTCGGTGTGGTACAAGTCGCGTGGCACGTTGTTGACGTGAACTTGAGGAGCGCCGGTCTCGCCTCCCCCGGCGGAGTTCACCTCGAGGTCAGCGTCGAGGGTCGGATAGAACATAGCGGCAGCCTCGGGATGGTTTGCCCGTAACCAGCGTGCGTAGTGAAGCTGTCCCGCCGAGCCATGCGTCGCTAGCTCAAGATGCTCGAAGCCGCGGTGCTCGCCTCCGGCGGGAACCGTCCCCGTCGCTGCCAGGGCGTTCTCCGTGAAGCGCATAAAAGGGTCGATGAAAGGCTCGAAGTGTGCCTTTCCTATCAGAGCCGTCCTGTAACCGTTTTCACGAAGCAGAGCTGCGACGGATGGGGCGTCGGCGGGGAGAGGCACGCCGTTCATCCACACACCATGAGTGCTCGGATGCTGGCCAGTTAGGATGGTCGAACGCGACGGCATGCACACGACGGACTGGGGCACCGCCCGCTCGTAGCGGAAACCCTGAGAGGCCAAGCCGTCCACCACCGGGGTCCGCGCGATCAGGCCACCGTTGACCCCGAGAGTGTCGTAGCGCTGCTGGTCGGTAGTCACCAGTAGTATCTTCCGGCCCATCAGCCTTCCCCTTCCATGATGTCACGCAGGTGACGCAGCGCGGCACCGGCGGCGCCGGCTATCACCAGTGCCATGACGGCAGGGTTCGCGTCAACTGCGTAGGAAACCAGACTTGTTCCGTCCCCGAGATCGAACACGTCGATGGTAGATAGGTGTTCTCGAAAAAGCGCTGTGTCGATCCTGTACTGGAACCGCCTCTGCAGTGAGTCGTTCGTGACTATGGTCTCGGGCATCGACATGCCGCTGGCAGTCAGGATTGTTCTTGTCGACCCTTCGACCGTCGCCGCTTCGATGCCGTCGAACCATTCGGGTATCCGAGTGGGATCACCGACCAGTTGCCACACTTGTTGGGCGGCGCGTCTTATAAGGATCTGTCGCCTGACGCTTGCTCTCAACGTGAAGGCTCCCCTGCGGGGCCACGCCAGTCCTGACAGTAAAGTCTCACTTCGTCGGGTGTGCGAAGCAGGAGCATCCTAGCTGGATCCTTCCTAGGGTCTCAAGGTTTGTAGTGAGACTCTAACATGGCAACGTCGCTGACAAGGTTACCGAGAGCCAAGTTGATGTCGTCGAGGTGGTACCCCCAGGCGGGTCCGAGCGTAGCTTTGACAAGAGGCCTGGTATCACCAGGGATGGCCGTCGGAGTCACCTGGAGCCACGTTGCCCCGCCGGCCGTCATGCATTCCGCAGTGTAAAGATCCGGGTAAGTAACCCACGGAACCGCCCCACTGCCACGGAAGTAGGGCGACAGCAAACCTGAGGTTCCGCCGACGTTCGCGGGGTTGACACAAGCTACCTGCTGGCCGGCAGAGGAAGTCTGCAATGACATCAGGCTCACCCCACTGCCGGGCCTACCGAACAGCGAATCCGGCGGCGGCTGGGAACCGAACGTCGAGTAGGCGATTGCACAGCCGGGTACATTTAGCGAAGTGCAAAGGGGGATGTGCTTGAAAGTGGCTCCCACGACAGAGCCGGTTGGAACTTGAAGGTTGCCACCAGCGAGTATTGCGACGACTGCCCGCTTTAGGAGGGCAGGATTGTCATCGACCTGCTCAGACAGGAGCCGGATCAGCATGGCAGCCCCCTGGGAGTGCCCTATGAAGACGATCGGCCGACCGTCATTGTCATGTGCCAGGTAGTAGTTCCAGTCAGCGAGCAGGCTCTGGTATGCCGCATCCAGGCCAGAGACTCCCGCTGTGAAGAGGCCACCGACCGTGACCTGCCGGTACATAGGCGCCCACACTTGGCACACAGTGGAAAAGCGGGAGGCTTGCTGCTCAGCCGCGCTGACCTCGGCTGGCTGGATTGCTAGGTTTGCGTTGTTTCCGCTCTCTGTGCTGACAGTCGGATAGACGTAGAAGCAGTCAAACGGTGACTTTGCAGCAGGGCTGGCATTTATCGTTGACGTCATACCGGTCGCCGTGACCGAATCCGCCTCCAGATTTGCAGTGCACGGGTCCGGGCTTGCTCCCGGCTTGCATAGCCAGACGGGCTGCCCTGTCGCTGATCCCCCAGCGCCCGTCGGACTTGCCTGCGGGGACAGCGTGGTAGAGGGCGAGGTGTGGGGCGGGCTCGGCGATGACGACTTCACAGGAGAGGACCCACACGATGCGAGGATGAGAGCCAGCAGGGCTAATAGTGCCGTTGAGACGCGAGCGCGCATGACAGCGAAGCTAGCAATCCTCAGAGACCTGCGGCGGATCCGGGGCGTGGATTGCGACGGAGGGTGCCGCTGGGCTGCTGCGCCGCTGCGCCAAGCCCGGCTAGTCGGACTCAGCGATCGGCGGCCTTTTGGATATATCTGCGTGGGCTTCGAGCAGATGGGCCACTGAGAGCGTAACCGACTCGGCCGTGGGAATGTGAAGGCTCTCGTCTATGCTGTGGGCGTTGGATCCTGGTCCGAGCACGCCGGTGGCCACGACTTGGACCCCCGGAAAGCGCTTTCCCAGTGTGGCCAGGAAAGGAATTGTCCCGCCTTCGCTCGTCCAGCCAGCCTTGCGTCCGAACGCCGCTGTCGATGCTTCGTCCAACGCCTCAAGGAGCCAAGGTGCGAGCGGAGGACACGACCAGCCCGACGCCGGCGGGTGGGCTGTTACGGTTACCTTCGCGCCCGAAGGTGGGGCTTGTTCGAGGGCGTCTACGATTGAGGCTGTTGCCGCCGCAGCGTCGACGGACGGTGGCAGACGGAACGAGAGATTGGCCGTCACGCCAGCGTGGACGACGTTCCCGCCGTCACTCACGGAGGGCATTCCGTCGATACCGATCACCGACATTGCCGGCCTCCACGCCTGCCTCAACAGGCGTTCGGCAGGGCAGTCGCCGGCAAGCTCGACGCCTCCTAAGACGGGAAGCTGGCTTGCAACGACGTCGCCAAGCTCGCTAGCGAGGTCTTCGAGCCTCCGAACCTGATCTACAGGGGGTTGTGCCGAGAGCGCTGGTAGGAGCACTTCGCCTGTGTAGGGGTCCTCTAAGCGGTTGAGAATTTGGCGAAGCACCCGGAAAGGGGACGGCACGACGCCGGAGGCTGTTCCAGAGTGCACTCCCCGCTCCAGCACCCTGACGTCGACTGTTACCACTGCGTTGCCTCGCAGCGATTGGGTCAGCCAAAGCCGGTCGAAGGTTGGCGCACCCGAATCCAGGCATACAAGCAGGTCCGTTCCGTCTAGTCGTTCCGCTAACGCGTCAAGGTGGGCTTCTAGATCGGGGCTTGCGCTTTCTTCGCTTCCCTCGATCAGAACCACACATCGCGGATGTTTAAGTCCGGCTTTTTCAAGCGACTCGACGGCTAGAAGCGAAGCGAAAAGCGAGTAACCGTCGTCCGCAGAGCCTCTTCCATAGAGTCGGTCACCTCGCAGTGTCGGGCGGAATGGGTCAAGCCCGGGGCTCCAGTTCCCCAGAGGCGGCTGCTTGTCGAAGTGCCCGTAAAGCATCACCGTTGCGGTGGCTTCAGGATCGCTAGACGGAATCTCGCATATGAGCACCGGGGTACGACTTTTAAGACGGTGGACGTCTACCCGGATGCCCCGGATGGGACGGTCCTCTGCCCAGTTGGCCAGGAGCTCGACCGCCCGGTCGAGGTGCCCGGCGGTAGCCCACTCGGGATCGTAGGCTGGAGAGAGGCAGGGTATTTCCAGGTAGTGGGCCAAGACGTCCAACGCCTCGGCGGCAAATCTGGCTTTAATCGAAGTATCCAATGACACCTTTCCACTGTAATCGTGACGCCGTACGTCCCTTGACATGCTTCTATGACATCGCAACGAGGGGCGTGATCAGCCGTGGGTAGCATCCGTTGAAAGCTTGTAGAGCTGCTCGCCTGCGTCGCGAACGACAAGAGTTCCTTTCTCGTCGTCCCACGCCGCCAGGTCTACGCTCGCAGGGTCGAGATAGTCCAGGTTGACCGAGCGCACCACTTTCTCGGGGATTCCGGTAGCAAGAGTAACGGTCACCCTGCAGCGCTCCCCCTCTAAAGCGTTATAGGTGCCAGCTCCGCGAAGGTGGGTGGAGTGAGCGAGATCCCCCCAGTGATAGCCCTTGAAGTGCTCCCACTGCTTGACGTAGAAGTCACGGCAGTGGTAGCCGATCTCGGCGACAGCGGGATGGGTGACAGCCAACTCCTTCACATGCGGAGCGTAGATGACCACCTGCCCTCCATCGGCTACCACCGTCTCGACTTTGTAGAAGCCTTTGGCGCCGGTCCACATGTCGTCGTACTTCCCGGGGAGGATTGACAGCACCTTCCGTACAGGGGCATC
>JAJZAM010000128.1 GCA_021799445.1 Actinomycetes bacterium | reverse complement strand
CCGATGTCCGAGCTGCTCAGCAGCTCGCCGTCTTCGCGAGCCTGCCGCCACTCGGGGTCGTGGCGCTCCTGTCGTTCGACGTCATTCCCGCGTCCGTCGCCCTCGCACTGGGCCTCGCGGCAGCGCTGCTCCTGCTCGACGGGTTCGGCTGGCGCGCCGTCGCCACGATCTTCGACCGTGAGCGCCTCATCACCGGCAGTCGCGGCTGACGACGAGGCCAGCGTTCGAAGCAAGAAGGGAGCCAGCTGTGTCGACCACGCTCAAGTTGTCAAGGGAGGGCTTTGGCATCGAGCTCCGTCGCGGCACCTTCGATGTCGAGATCGACGGCGTTCGCGTTGCATCGATCGAGTGGCACGAGACCAAGGAGCTCGAGGTCGCACCCGGCCGCCACACCGTGCAGCTCCGCGCAGGTCGGTATCGGAGCCGGCTCCACACCTTCGATGCACGCGACGAGAGCGTCGTCTCCTTCCGCTGCCACGGAGCGATGATGTGGCCGCGCTGGCTCGCTTCCGCAGTGAAGCCGAGCCTCGCCATTTCCGTTGTGCGGGAGTAGACGCCGCCGCGCTCACCCCGAGCGCGGCTGTTCACCAGGGTACCTGGGGACTTCTGTGAACTGAAAGTCGCAACTTGTGTGAAGCTTATCCGGAGCGGACGACGGGACTCGAACCCGCGACCCTCACCTTGGCAAGGTGATTGCCGACGTCTGCAGGTTCCGACCACATGCGCTGACGTGCGCCTCAGTCCGTGGAGTTTCCACCCAGTCCACCGAATCCGGCCCTGTAGTAGAGCGCTCTACTACGAGGTAGACACCATACTTGGGATCGGCGACGGCCTGAGCCCCTCGACCGGTCATCCGGGGCCTGTGGCTTGATCCGCTGCTCTCACTCACCTTCGACAGCTGTGATCCGCGGGCTGAAGCAAGCGGCCCAGCGATCGCGAGACGTCAATTGCTCCGAAGCGGTCCATGAGCTCGTTTCCGTTGCCGCAGTTCCGGTCGTAGACACATCGTGGGCAACGTGGTGTCCCGCGCCACAGATCCGAGCGATACGTGCCATCAGCCCTCCGATCCAGAGGAGATCGGAGTTGTGAGGGTTGCGTGATGCGGTAGAGCGTCGATCCCCCACAGCGGACGGGTTCCAGCGCGTAACGCTCGTCCAAGCACACCTTCCCATACCGGCGGTGAACGATACGGGCGGGGCCAACGAGGCGCGGCACCACAGCCCATGGGCGGCGTGTTCCAAGATTGGCCTTTACGCGCCCGTCCGAGTCCTGTCGAGGATCGGATGCGGCCGATGCCCGCCCTCGCCGGGCGAGCCCTTCTGCTATCCCCGCACGCTGCCGATGGCCCACGCCACTGGCGGGATTATCAGGCACCGCCGGTCTCCTCTCGGCGTTCGACTGCAAAGGCATGGAAAATGCGGTTTGCTCATGGCACTCCCAGGACTATACTGGAAGTGTGACACAGGCGGCAGACCTCCTCAAGCAGGCAGCGGCGCTGAACCAGCGCGCGGCGCAGATGATCGAGGAGGGGCACCTCGATGAGGCGGTAGCAACCCAGAAGGAGGCGGACCTCCTGGCACGAAGGGCAAAGCGGCGGATGTCATCGCGTACCGGACCGCCGCTGAGTCGACCTGCCACCCAGACCGGCCGGGAGATCGCGGTCTCTGCCCTTGCCGAACTCGGGGTCCCAGCGAACCCACGCCTGGTCACCACCTACGCATCGGCCAGGTTCGGCGCGACGCTCCGACCGACGACCTTTTCCTCCTTGCGCCGCGACGAGCTTCGAACGTGGAGATCACCTCACAGTGATCGGGTCGTGTACATCGCACCCGCACTCGACCTCCGGCGTTTCACCCCGCTGCGCGGCGTCGTGACCCTCTCCGACTGGGACCTGTGGCGTAGGCTGGTGGGACCCCGATCGATGAGGGTCGATCACCTTCGCGCAACCATCGCGGTCGCGAGGCACCTCTCTTGGATGAAGGCCAGTTTCGCGGACGAGCAGGCGGTCGCTCACATGCGGTTCTTGCTCGACGATCTCGCGCGAACGTTGCCCGGCGTTCCCGCCGGCGACCGCGGCGTCGAGGCCGATGCCGTTGTTGAGTTGGCTCAGGCAGAGCTGACTCACCTTGAGGACGACGACCGAGCTGTTCGAGAAGTGGCTGCCCGGCGCGCCGTCGAGCAACTCGGCGAACGCACAGTCCTCTGGGGAATCGAGCCGCTCCATGTCGTCAGGCAGGCGAAGGAGGCCTGAGAACGATGACTACGCCTGCGCCCCTCCAAGAACCCCTTGCAGACTTAGCGGGTGCGGCGCCACGCGCGGGCTGGTCGGTACGTGGGTTGTCGAAGTGGTCGACCAATCTGCAGTGTGGGACCGCAGCGGCTGCCTTCGCGGCACGGGTCGATCTCGATCGGCTGCTCGTCGGAACGGACTACCAAGTCGAGTTCGAACAGTCGCCGTTCATGCGCAGTCGCGGTCAAATGGTAGAAGCCAAGGTCCGTGAGAACGGCTACGCCGAGCTGATTCCAATCCTGCGTGAGACCCTAGGCTTCTCCACCACGGAGGTGTCGGCGCGCAACCTCAAGCAAGGGTACCCGCCAAACGACAGAGGTCTGCTTCTGCGCGCGACCGAAACCCGTCACATCATCTCCGAGATCCTGCGCGGCGATCTCACAGCACCGAACATCCTCGAGGGCGCCGTCCTGGAGGCCCACCTCGGGCCGTACACGGCGCGCTTCGAGGCGGATGCCATCGGTGCTCGCCTCGGCCCAGTGCTCCACGGACTGGAGGTGAAAAGCTGGCCGGTCGTCGATGGGCGGGCAGACGACCCGGGAAAGGCGGCAGAGGCGCTCCGTCAGCTGGGCTTCTACCTCTTCCTGCTACGGCTCCTCGTCGACGATCTCGGAACGGATCCCGACATCGTGTCCTCGACGGGGCTCCTCGTCACGCCGCGGAATGTCGGGCTTACGCCGCTCGTCGGAAGCGTGCGCGACCTCGACAGGGAGATCGCCATCGCGCAGGCCACGGTGGACCGCCTTCCAGATGTGCGCGACTACGCTCACGTCCCGGCAAGCGAGGGTTTCGGTCCGGTCAGCGCTGGCGGGGGCCTCGGAGTCCAGGAACGGCTGGATCGGCTCGACGCGCTCACGGATACCTTCGGCACGCACTACCAAACGTCGTGCCTCACGTCGTGCGGCAACGCGAAGTTCTGCCGTGCCAAGCTGCACGCATCGGGCGACCCGAGCCTGTGCGGTCAGGCAATCGTGCGATTCCTGCCGAGAGTCCCGTCGCTTCGGCGGGCTGCCGACCTCGGTGCGGGTGCACCGCCAACCGACGAGGAAACCACCTCCGGTGCAGCCGAATTGCTCGCACGAGCCGGCGCGCTGTACACGGAACGCGCACCGGAGAGTCCACCGGCAGTACCGGGTGTGGCATGAACATGCTGGAAGCCCTCCTCGTAGCGCAGGCTCATCGCGACGGGCGCGCACAACGATCCAGCGCTTTTAGACACCGCCACTTCGTGGAAGCGCCAATGGTGATTGTGCCGTGGCACCTGGGAGCCGAGCCGTTCACCTTCGCAGCGATCGCATACGGGTCGCACCCCGAGACCTTCACCCTGGTCGTGCCTGGAGAACCTCGAGACCGTCAGCTCCTTTTCCCGTTGGCACTCAAGTTGGCGAGGTGGTTCAACGAACGATTCGAGGCACCGTGGGAACTCCGCAACACGCTCACCCGCGGCACGTGGTCGTTCGAACTCGCCCCAACGGCACCCCAGGTCTGGGTGCCGAACGAAGGAGCGGTCACTGTGCTCGGGAAACTGGGACGTCGCCTCGCATACCTGCCCACGGAAGAGCGTCCAGGTGGTCCGCCAGCCGCAGATCCCGACCTCGTACGGTTCGGCCGGCATCTGATGTTCCTCGCTCGCAACGCCAGCCGCGCTGGTCAGCAGCTGGTGCTCGCTGCCACGACGGTGGCGGCTGCCAACTGGGCAACGGAGCAGACGGTCGGCGAGCGGGCGAACCTGGCCGCCTTGGACGCTTGGATCGAACCACCGACGGGCGTGCACGGATTCGATGCCGCGTGCGCGGTCGAAGAGCTGTCGGCTGGCCCTCTGCCGCCACCGTCGATCGAGCGAGATGTCGCAGACTTGGTCGAGGCGTTCAACGAGGCCCGACGCCGCGGTGACCGCCAGGCCGAGGAGTCCGTCCACGCGGAGGTCCGTGCCATCTACACAGCGCTCAGCGAAACTGCGTGGCAGTTGACCTGGCGCGTGATGGAGCGTGAGCGTAAGTGGCCCGAGGAGCCGCGTTTCGTCGCGCCTCGATGGGCGTCGGACATAGAGGAGTACAGCTCGCACATGGCCTGGATGAACGGTCCCGCAGGTGGACGGCGGCGGACCCGACAGACCGTTCCTCAAGCCATCAGGCTGCGCGCCAGCGCCGAGAGCGAGCGTGCGGCCGTCGAGGCGCAGGAGGCGATCAGCGATCCGCTACACCTCATCCCACTCCTCCTCGACCACCGTGCCGTCGAAGGGACCCTGGTCGAGTATGACGCCACACACCGGGAAGTGAAGCGCGGGAAACGGAACGCCTCCCGAGTCCCGGTGGTGACCCTCCTCACCAACCAGCCATGTCTGATCCCGGTGGGCAAGGAGTTGTGGTGGACGGAGTACCCCGATCGCGTTCGGGTCGTCGTGGAGCGCGTCGAGCGAGACGAGTCGAGCCTCGAGACCCGCGTCGTGCTGAAGGTGATGGAACACCTCGACGATGCCGACCATATGCGCCTCGCACCGCAACCCCTGTGTTTCACCCAGTTCTCTACGCGGGTTCCCTGGCGAACTCGAGTTTCCGACACGATCCCTTGGAGTCATCAGCCGCCTGGTGGCGAATATGACCCAGCGGATGTGGAGGAGGTCGTGCAGTGACCATCGCCGACTTCTACGACCAACGCGTCGCGCAGGAGGCAGAACACCTCACCCAGTTGGTCATTTCCGACCTCGTGAGTGGGGCGCCCAATCTGGCCGGTGGACACTTCGCCGCGGTCGTGAGCTCGCCAGCAGGGGCAGGCAAGTCCTACCTCGTCACCTCGATCGCGGGCAACGCGCGGGACTTCACGGGCGGCGAAGGGGCGACCATCGCCGTCGCCGCACCCACGAACGACCAGGCGTTCGGCCTCGTCGCCTCGATTGCCGAGCGTTTCCCGAACCGACCCGTGGCTTTCGTACCGGCCCAGAATAGGTCGCTCCCCGTGGCGACGTCCGCGCGGCCGAACGTCATTTCGATCCCCTCACAGGCTGCCGCGACATATCCCGTCGTCGTGGGGACGCTGGACAAGTTCGGCGACGCCGCGGGCAGAGGGAATCTTCCCCACTTCCGCTACCTCTGCATCGACGAGGCCTACCAGGCGGACGCGGCGAAGTACTACGGCGTCGGAGCACTGGCCGACCGGCACCTCCTGGTCGGGGATCCTGGGCAGCTCGAACCTTTCACGACGGATGATCCTGGTCGATGGCGCGGTTTACCAGAGGACCCGACGCAGACGGCGGTACAGGTTCTCTTGCGCAACCACCCGACAACGCAAAACCACCGTATGCCGATCACCCGACGTCTGAATGCCGAAGCGATCGGCGTTGTGGAGTCCTTCTATCCGGGTCACGCCTTCAGTTCCTGGACGTTGCCAGGCGTGCGCCGCACTCGCCTCGTTCCGGGTGTCGCGAGCGGCGAAGGTGCGCGAGTCGACGCGGCGCTGGATCTCGTTGCCGCCCATGGATGGGCCTGGGTGCGACTTCCCGATACTCCGGTGCTCACCGCCGACCCGGCGACGGTGGAGGCTATCGTTGGCCTCCTGCGCCGCCTGGGCGATCGTGCACCCGAAGTCGCCAGCGAGCGAACCGACGGGATGTTCGAGCCCCTCGGTCCCTCCCGCGTGGCCGTGGTCGTCAGCCACAACAACCAGAAGGACATCTTGCGCGCCGGTCTTGACGGCGCCGGTTTCGACGAAATCCGGGTGGACACGGCGAACAAGCTGCAGGGCCTGGAGTTCGACATCGTGATCGCGTGGCACCCGTTGGCTGGTTTGCCCGAAGGCGACACCTTCCACCTCGATCCTGGTCGCCTCTGTGTGATGCTCACCCGGCACCGACACGGATGCATCGTCGTCGGGCGGGCTTCCGACCCATTCCTGGTTGACGACCTTCCTCCCGCGAGCGACGTGTGGCTGGGACACGACCCAGATCCGATACTCGACGGCTGGTTCACCCACAGCATGGTGTTCGACAAACTGGCACCGTTCGCCGTCGACTTCTGACGGCTCCCGACAAGATCGTGCGGCGCGAGCACACACGTCTACGACTCGGCAGCGAGGATCGCTCGGACGAGATCTTCCACCGACCCGGAATCATCTGTCCATTCTTCAGCCCGACTGCAGAAGGCCCGCTCCTGAGCCGTGGAGAACGACGCCGTGGCGTCGACTAGTGCCGGCGCGCGGAAGTCCCGCGCGCGTTCATGCCGCCACCAAGGGGTCGGCGGCGTAGGTCCATCGGAATGGCTTCGCCGTCTCGTCGTACTCGGCGATGAAGGCGATGAGCTTGTCGAGC
>JAJZAM010000127.1 GCA_021799445.1 Actinomycetes bacterium | reverse complement strand
GCATGACCGCCACAATCCGGCCACCGCGAGCCACGCGGTCGCCGGAGCGAAGGCGCTCGATCGCTTCGGCGATCTCCGGGGCGGTGAAGTGATCGGAGCGAGACGCCATCGTGTCCCAGCTGTCGAACGCAGGGTTCTGGTAGGCAATGGTCCAGTGGGCGTGCCGGGACCCGACGAGCTGCCACTCCTGGCGGCTGCGCTGCTTGCCGCCGGCTCCGTAGGTCGTCTCGACGACGAACGCGTCGCCGTCGTCCTGCGGCTCGAGGACGACGTAGGCGCCGTCGCGCTTGCGGGCGATGACCAGCGCTCTCGGGTGCTCGGCGCGCAACTAGGCGACGAAAGTCGAGTTGACCGGGCGCCGGGTGTCGTCGAGCCGACGACGGTGCTCGTCGACGATCATCCGCACCGCCTTCATGTTGTCCTGCTCGCTGCCGACGAGAGGGCGGTGGTGGCGGTTGGCGAGCTTGCGGCACGGCGGGCAGTACACAACCCTCCTCGTCGTCTCTGCGGTGACGACGAGCTCTCCGGGGCGATCTTCTATGTCGAGGATCTTCAAGCCGTCGAGCCCCAACGTCGTCTCTGCATGTCCGATACCGTCGTCCATCGCCAGGGCCCCTCCTCGTGATCGCCGTTAGCGCTGCAATCACGATGGCGGGGCACCTGCTGGCCCCAACGGTGGATGGTCAGTCAGCGACGGAGAGACGCGAATCCCCACTCATCCCGGAAGAGCCGGAGATCTAGCGCCACGACAACGGGGACATCGCAAAGGGCGACATTCCGCCACATTGGCGGAACCGCCTGGCCCCGACCGCGGATGCTACGTTGGCGGCGGACGCAGCGTCATCGGTTGATAGATCTCGGCCACGCGTTTCCCAGAATCGAACCCGATGCTCGCGCGAAAGCCATGCCGCGCCCGGTGAGCGCAGCTTGTCCCGCATGGGCCAGGTCGCCTTCTGCTGTCGGTGAATCCCCATCGCGCAGCGCCTCCATCATCGAGGTGATGCGACGACCGGTTGAATCCGCCCCGTATGCCCGCTTCGGATTAGGTCGTGGCTCGCAAACGGTCAAGAAGTGATCGTCGTCACTCGGACCGGACGCCGTCGCGTGGAGGGCAAGGCTTGACGGCGCTCAAGCCATCACGCATACTATAAAAGTGCGCAATAGCGTTGCGTCATGCGCAACCTCCCGTGGGGGCTCTCGGGAGAAGCGGGGGGAGCACACGACTGTGCTCGGGCAGTGTGTGCTGGCGACCGTCCCGACCGCGAGCCAGAGCAGACCGCTTGTCCTCAAGTGGCTACCGTCGGTGCGCCTCGGGCCCAGATCACTGCCACCTCCCCATCGACGTGTGGCGTCGGCACATACGCACCGTTGACCGCGCGGACTGTCGCGGTCATACGACAGGGTCCTGCGAGGTGACGACCGGCATAGGTGCGTGCGCAGCCACCGAGGCAAGTCTCGTGTCGCTTGCAGACGTCGAGGAGGCAGCTTGCGGCCCGGTCGGTACGTCCCCCTGGACCCGCTGCGCGCTGCCCACGCACCACATCGACTGGACGCGCATCGAAGGCCACAGGGCGCACCCAGCAGGACCAGCTCGAGACCACGACAAAGGAATCCACGACCCCGATGAGCACGTCAAATCTCACGATCGCTGAACTGTCAGAGAAACAGTGGCGAGGCGAACTAGACCTCGAGCACGAGGCCCATCCCGTGCATTCCCGGTTTCCGTGGGGAGAAGAAGTGGCGGACGGGCTTCTCGTGTTCAAGGGTACGGCCAGCGCAAATACGGTCGACACCGGAGACGGTCTCGTGATGCTCGATACGGGCGGTCAGCCCGATACCGCCGATCTCTACCAGGCAGTGCGAAAATGGCGGGCCACGGAACGGCTCGTGTCCGCGGTGTTCTCTCACCATCACGTCGACCACGTATTTGGGACCGGTCCCTTCGAAGAGGAGGCCACGAAAAATGGCTGGAGCGGGCCGATCATCTATGGCCACGCTGCGCTCCAGCGTAATTTAGAGAGATATTTGCGAATGCCGGGGTGGAATACCGCGATCAATATGCGGCAGTTCGGTGAGGGTGGGATCGAGTTCTCCATGCCTGGCCATTTCCGCTATCCCGATGTGACGTATGAGTCGCAGCTCCAGTTCCGCGTCGGAGTCCTGACGTTTGAGCTACACCATGCGCGGGGAGAAACGGAGGATGCCACCTGGACGTGGGTGCCCGAGCGTCGCATCCTGCACCCTGGCGACCTCTTCATCTGGTCAGTGCCGAACGCGGGCAATCCCCAGAAAGTGCAACGGTATGTCGGGGAGTGGGCAGTCGCCTTGCGTCGCATGGCGGCTCTGAAGCCGGAAGTGCTGGTGCCGGGGCACGGTCTGCCGATCCTCGGGGCTGACCGGGTACAGGTGGCGCTCAGCGACACCGCCGAATTCTTGGAGTCGATCGAAAGCCAGGTACTGGCTCTCATGGAGAACGGCTGCGCGCTCGACGAGGTTCTGCACAACGTCTCTGTGCCGGGTCATCTTCGAGACAAGCCATATCTGCAGCCGATATATGATCATCCGCAATTTCTGGTTCGGAATGTATGGCGACAGTTCGGTGGCTGGTATGACGGCCACCCTGATAATTTGCTGCCCGCCCCTCGCGTTGCCCAGGCGCGTGAGTGGGTTCGCCTGGCCGGCGGGATGACAGCGGTGCTGTCGCGCGCTCGAGAGCTCCTCGAAGAAGGGGACGCGCAGCTCGCGAGCCACCTTGTGGAGCACGCGGCGAGCGCTGAGCCCGCGTCGCAGAAGGTGCATGAGCTGCGAGCGTCTGTCTACCGGGCTCGTGCCGCTATGGAGCGGTCCTCCATGGCTCGGAACATCTTCATCCACACCGCCCTTTCCAGCGACGTTGTGCGCGTGGACCGCGCGTTACGACCTGCCGGGTCGTGAGCGCCGCAGGGACGTCGGCGATGGCTCGGAGTCGGGTGTGCAGTCAAGCGACGTAG
Organism: Actinomycetes bacterium; assembly: GCA_021799445.1. Classification (GTDB taxonomy): domain Bacteria; phylum Actinomycetota; class Acidimicrobiia; order Acidimicrobiales; family Palsa-688; genus JAJZAM01. Next base: position 3,660 of record JAJZAM010000127.1, on the reverse strand, counting down.
CGCGGGTGGGAGGTCGAGCGAGAAGCGCGTACGAGGCGCGCGACGAACCCGTGGAGGTGGCTGAGCTCGGTGAACTGAGCGATGTTGCGGGTGGTCGCACGCACGGTATCCAGGTGTTCCTCTATTTGCTGAGCTTCGCGGCTGGCATTGGGATATGGGAGATATCGGCAAAGCTGATTCACAGTAATCTCTTCCCTACACCGGTGTTTATCGTGAGGACCGCGGAGGTCCTTGCGAACGAAGGCGTGCTGTTGTCGGACATTGGCGTCAGCATGCTCAGGGTCGCGGTCGGGTTCTTCTCGGGGGTCGCACTCTCGGTGCCGGTTGGCCTCGGCATGGCGGAGAACCGCTGGGTGCGAGGAGCGCTCGAGCCGTGGATACAGTTCTTCCGAGCGGTGCCGCCGCTTGCCCTGATCCCCATCGTCATCATTCTACTGGGCATCGGCGAGATCCCGAAGTTTCTCGTCATCGGGCTGGCGGCGTTCCTCCCCACGACGATCGCGGTATTCCAGGGCGTCACGGACGTGGACGTGCACCTGATCGACGCGGCTCGCGTCCTCGGAGCGTCACGAGTTTCGGTGTTCGTACGAGTGATCATTCCCGCCGCGAGTCCGATGATCCTGACGGGCATGCGTATCGCGCTGGGAAATGCGTGGGCGACGCTCGTGGCAGCCGAACTGATCGCCTCGAACTCAGGCCTTGGGTACATGGCATCACAGGGACAGCTGTACTTCGACGTACCGGAGATCTATCTCGCCGTCGCGCTGATAGGGATCCTGGGGGTCTTGATGGATCGTGTCGTGTACCTCGTCCAACAGCGGCTGACGTCCTGGCAGGACAGGCGGTGACTGCTGTGGCAGAACGGATAGTCCGTCTTTGCAAGAGACGGTCGTACGGCGAGATCAGGAAGGCCGTCACCGATCGGTCCTCGTCGGGCCCGACGTCGCTTGACATGTGCTTCGAGAACGTGAGCAAGGTCTATCTGGCAAGGGGTAGGAAAGTCGTTGCGGTGAACGGGGTGTCGTTCACGTGCGCTCAGGGCCGCTTCACGACGGTCCTGGGGGCGAGCGGATGCGGCAAGTCGACCCTTCTCAGCATCGCGGCGGGTCTGGTGTCAGCCGATGGCGGGGCTGTGACGCTCGGGGGGAGACCCGTGAAGGAGCCCAGCCCGGAGAGAGGCATGGTCTTCCAGCACTATGCCCTCTTCCCGTGGCTGAGCGTGAAGGACAACGTCGGATTCAGCCTCCGGTACAAGTCATTGGAGGGGACCAAGCGGGAAGCCGCCGTTCGCCACGCGCTGGAGCTCGTCGGGCTAGAGCGGTTTGCAGATGCGCTGCCAAAAGAGCTGTCCGGCGGGATGAAGCAGCGTTGTGCGCTGGCTCGGGCATTGGCTGCGGAGCCTGCGGTTCTCCTGATGGACGAACCGTTCGGCGCGCTCGACGCGATGACGCGTGAGCGGCTGCAGCAAGAGCTGCTGCGGGTGGTTGGCCAAGAGGGACTGACCGTGTGCTTCGTGACGCACGACGTGGACGAGGCGATCTACCTGTCGACGGACATCGTCGTGATGGACGAGATAAGGAAATGCGTGAAAGCGAAGGTGGAGGTTGCGCTTCCGTGGCCTAGAGAGCCGGCGATGCGCGTGTCAGGTGAGTTCGTCGAGATGAAGCGGATTGTGTGGTCAGAGCTGCATGCTCGTGAGCAAGCGACGAGTTGAAGGAACCGAATAGAGACGTAGTACGTCCGAGCGATGCCCGAGAGCAAAGGGGAGGAAATGATGGTTTGGAGCACGCGAAGGTTTGGAGCACGTTCGAGTAGGAGAGGAGCCCGTTCGAAGAGGGTGTATCTTCGGAAGATACTGGCGGGTGTTGCGGCGCTCGCGACGCCCATGGGACTGTCGATCGGCTCATTGGCTACGGCCGCGGGCGGCGCCACCCGGGCTACAGGCGGATCGGTCTTGCGAGTGGGCTACTTCGCGTCGCTTGCGGGCGGAGCGGCTCCGGCTCTTGGCACCCACTTCGGATGGTTCCGCAAAGCGGGGCTGCGGGTCAGCTTTGTCCCGTTCACGGCAGCACCAGCGGCCGCAGCGGCCCTCGTGGGCGGTAGCATCGACATGTACGCCGGCGGGATGAACGGTGCGATCAACGGGCTTGCCGGTTACGCGAGGATCGTGGCACTGGACGATTACGACAATGATGCCTACCTGCTCTCGTCGCCCGGTTCGGGAATCACGAGTATCGCGGGGCTCCGTGGGAAGAGCGTCGGGTACACGGAGGGGACGAACAGCCAGATCGTGCTCCAGCTCGCGCTCGACAGCGCCCACATGACGTTGCACGATGTCAACGCGATCAATTTGGAGCCAACAGCGATTGTCTCCGCGTTCGACTCCGGAAAGATCGACGCGGCGTCGATCTATCTACCCTTCGAGGCCGCGATCACCTCGGCAATCGCGGGGACGCACGTGTTGGGCAGGGCATCGAGATTCCTTGGACAATCCGCGATCCCTCTGGTGTGGGTAGCGTCGGACCGGGCAATCAGCTCGGAGAAGCCGGAGATCCTGAAGTTCCTCGGCGTGCTCGCGAAAGCGAGGACATACCGGGCTTCGCATCTACGGCAGACGGCAGGGATTGTAGATGCATTCGCGAAAGCTCCGTCGATCAAGCCATTTCTGGACCAGATGACGGCCGAGGGCTGGCCTACGTCGCGCGCGGTGCTGAGCTTCTACAAGGACGGCGGCATGCAGCTGGCGTGGCAGCGGATCGACAAAGTTCTGGTGCAGGCTGGGATCGCGAAGAGCCTGCTTCCCGCCTCGAAGGTGATGGACCTGTCGCTGGACGAGTCCGTGCTTGGGAGCTTCGTGAGCCAGTAGCACGGTGCACCGCCCGGGGAACAGACGTGAGAGGCCCGGCGTACCCGGCACTTGTACTCACGCCGTGGGTGCTGTGCCGACGAAGGGAGGCCGGGCTTCTCACGTCAAGAGTGTGGGAAAAGTGGTCGTCGTGTTTCGAGGTGTGCTCGGGACGAGCAGGTGACACGTGCTCCGGACGAGGGCGAACGACGGCGAGTTCCACCGGTCGCTGCAACGGTCCGGCCATGATGGCCGGGCAAACCCGAGCAGACGACCGGTGGAGGGCCCAGCATGCCAGGCAGCGCACTCAGCGCGCAGGAACGTGAGGAGATCCGCGTAGGGATCGAAGCAGATGAGCCGCTGCGAGCAGTGGCCCGTCGCCTCGGTCGTTCACCGTCGACCATCACGAGGGAGGTCGCTCGCAACGGGGGCCAAGGCCGGTACCGGGCGACGACCGCAGATCGTCGGGCTCAGCTCGAACGTCGCCGGCCGAAGCGGCCGAAGGTCGAGGGCAACCGAGCACTTCGTGATCATGTCGAACAACGCCTGGTGGCCAAGGACTCGCCGACGACGATCGCTCGGGAGCTCGCTGCTGCCGGCGGGATCACAGGCGAGACGATCTCGGCCGAGACGATCTATCGCGGCGTGTACGCCCACGGCAAGCGTGGCCTCGCCGCCGGGCTCCACCACTACCTCTGGAGTTGGCACGCTTCGACGGACAACTTGGTTGTGTTGATCATGCCGCCTGACGGACGGCGTTGTGGTGGATGTGTGCTTCGTACTCAGCGGGGCTCATGTAGCCGAGCGAGCTGTGC
>JAJZAM010000021.1 GCA_021799445.1 Actinomycetes bacterium | reverse complement strand
TCTCGACGACGAACCGGGGCCTGCTACCGGGCTCTCCGGCGTTTACCCGGACGGGACTCTCACCCGCTGGGCTGATCCAGTTTTCAGGACGCACCACGTCCCCATGCTACCGCCCCTCCCTGCCGCCGCCGAGCTATCAGGCGTTGTCCTGCCGTTCCCCAAACCATCAGGAAACATCTCAGAACGTGTTTGACAAGGCCTCATGGGGCTCCGCTCGTAGCCCAGGGGCGGCGACCTGACGGTGCGAGGCGACGGGTCATGAGGCCGACCATCGCCCACTTCACCATCGCCTCAGATGTCTCGATGAGCCGCTCGTAGTCGTGGTCGAGCCAGTGAGCCGCTAGCGCGAGAACGCTTCATGCTGCTCCCGCAGCGTCACGCCATCCACGTGGAGGCCCTGACCGCCACATGCTCGGCTCGCTGGCACCGGGTGACGTAGCGACGTGCCGGAGCCGCCCCTCGAAGGCGAGATGCGCCGTGCGCCACAACGTAGGGGGCTCTGACACCAAGGTGCTCGGCTAGCCGCACTTCTGGCTACACTGCGATCATGACCACCGTGCCGCTGGGGGAGGTAAAGGATCGGCTCTCGGAGTACATCGCCGGCGTGGAGCGCACGCATGATCGGGTGATGATCACCCGCCACGGTCGGCCCGCCGCCGTGCTCATCTCAGCCGACGACCTCGCCGCGCTCGAAGAGACGGTCGACATCTTGACCACGCCAGGCGCTCCAGAAGCCATCGCCGAGGGGCTCGCCGACCTGGCAGCTGGGCGAGTGGCGGACAACGAGGCCCTGCGTGCTCGCTTCGCTCCTCGGTGAGCCGCCCGTACGAGGTTCGCATATCGGCTCGCGCCGAGCGTGATCTCCTCCGCATCCCGGAGAAGATCGCTGCCGCCTGCCTCGACTTCATCTTCGGCCCCCTGGCTGACGATCCGTACCGGCTCGGCGGAGCACTCAGCGGCCAACTGGCTGGCCTGCGCTCCGCTCGGCGCGGGAGCTACCGGGTCGTCTACAGCGTCGACGATGAGCTGCTGCGTATCGACATCGTTCACACCGATCATCGGGGCGACGTGTACCGTTGAGCCGTGGCTGTGTCGACGTTCGCGTTATCCCGCAGCTCAGAGTTCAAGTAATCCATCACCGGGCCCCTGTGGTTGTGTCTACTCCATCGCGGCTCCCTTCGCCCGCCGGAGTGGGCCGATGAGCTCGGCGATCTGACCGGCGAGGCGCTCGGCCGAAGGCCGGCCGAGCTCTGACGCGACCACGACCTCGCGCTGACCGCGCCGGATCCGGACGAGCCAGACCCTCCCCCCTACAACATCGTCCCCGAGCTGCTCGTCGCCTTTGCCGCTGCTGGCGTGGACACCTACACGGTGGCCTCGTGGCTGGCTACCAGCCAAGACGAGCTCGATGGCCGGACCCCGGCATCCGTGCTCGGGGATCCAACTGTCGCCGGAGTCCTACGGGCAGCCGCCGAGCGCACCGCGGCCCGTCTGAGCCACTGACCGCACCGCCCGAGGACCTCAGCGGGTTCCCGACCCGGGTCATCCCCAAGAGGAGGTAGGAAACTGAGTCGAGAAGTGCGTCTTCGTGCGGATAGCCGCCTCGACGACGAGGCTCAGCTGCTCCTGCGGCTTGGCAACGACCGTGACCCGGTCATGGCACTGCGGCTGGCCCTGCTCAGTGCTCCTCTCTATCGAGTGGTTCGGGGCTACGAACGCGCAGGTGCTGTAACCGTTTCGGCACTGGTCGTGAATGACGACCGTGAAGCCGCCGTGCTGGCGAAGGGGGAAGGCTACGAAGCGTTTGGTCTGGCCTCCGTGCGTCGGCTGCGGTCGCTCGGATACGAGCTCGTCGCTACCGAAATCGTCGACGACGGGCTCCCGCTTCCGTTCTCGAATCGTCACGTGGACGTGATCGTCTGCACCTACCCCGAGAGCGAGGAGCTCTACGAGCCCACGTTGCCGAAGGCGGATCGCAAGCGGGTCCGCGAGCAAGTCCTGCCGGCCTACGAGGCCGCGCTCGAGGCATTCGAGCCGAGACACCAGATCGAGGAGGAGTAACATGGAGCATGTGGGGCTGCCCCTTCTCGCCGCTGACCTTGCCTTCGTCAAGGCCAATGGCGGCCGGGCCTATTCGGGCCTTGCCGACTGGGACTACGACGAGGAGCTCCACGCCGGAGACCACGTCATGGTCGCGGACGGCAGCCGCGGACCAACCGAAGCCGTCGTCGAGGAAATCCGTCCCGACGGCACGATCGTCCTGAACGTCCTCGCCTTCACAAAGCGGGCACGCTCAGTCGCATGAGAAGACGGCCGGGTTGTTCGCCCCGGCCGTCTCTACGTCAAGGTGAGCGACGCCGCGGTGGCGAGCACCGACAACGTGGGCGACTTGGTGGCGGTCGACCTAGACACCGCCGGGGATCCGGTGGGCATCGAGGTGCTGAAGGCTCCCGGTGCGCGCCGTCGGGCCCGGTGATTACAGGTTGCTCGATCCATGAAGAAGCCCCAGGTCTACGGTCATACTGGCTCTGGCCGTCCCATCACCGATACCGAGATCGAAGCTCTCGCCGCCGAAGCCGAGGCTGGCTAGACGTGGAGAAGCTGCTCGCCCGCCGTGGCAGGCGGGGCCGGCCCTCGCTGGGCTCTGCCCCGGCCAGCGTCGAATCGGTACGCCTCGATCCTGAACTGCGGGAAAAGCTCGTCGAGCGTGCACAGATGACCGGGACGACGACCTCGGAGGTCATCCGCGAAGCCATTCGGCAGTTCCTCCAGGCAAGCTGACCTCCATGACCTCCATTACGCGGTGCCCGACCAGTCGAAGGCTCGCTCGGTCAGCTCACGCAGCTCGCCGTCGCGGTCGGCTCGCAGCATTTCGAGCATCATGAGGCCGCTGTAGACGTCGGCCCGGCGCCGCGCTACAAGGGGAAGCCGGCCCGGACTCAGCTTGCGCTCCAACAGCTCGCCCACCGAGAGGAGCTTCGCGAGCTTCTCTAGCCGGGCGGCAGGTACGTCGCCCTTGTGCTCCCATTGCTCGACTGCCCGGCGCTTCACGCCGGACAAGTCGGCAATCTCGCCGGTGTTCAGATCGAACTGCCACGCTCACTTGTGCTGCTCGGCTCCGCCGTGTAGCGCTGTCGGTCGGCTCCGCCGTGGAGCGCTCGCACTTCACAGGCATCGAAGCCATCACCCGCAACGAACCACGATTGCTCCGCGGAGCGCGCCGTTGCGCACTCGAGCACGGTGGCGTAGCCGCTATCGTGGGAACGCTTCATGCTGCTCCCGCAGCGTCACGCCGAAAGTACCGGTCGTCGAAGTAGAGCGTGGTCACAGTCGCCATTGACTGCCCAAGACATAGTCCGAACTCGTATCAGATCTACGCCTGAACCGGTCCGTGTCATCTCAACGCCTCGCTACTGAAGCTTCTGTGGCCTCTCAGTATAGGCCTGGTAGCCCTGAAGTTCGGCGAATCGGCTGCCGTAATGTGGAACCTGGCCGACGGCGGCAAGCGCCGGCCGCCGTCGGCGTCTTCGCAAAACGAGCAGGCCGATGCACGCCAGATACAGTAGGAGCAGGAAAGCCGACGCCAACGCGGACACTTCGACGATGGACTGGGGGGAGTAGAGGATGAGGATGTTCGTCGGCCCTCCGGCCTGTACGAACCAGGCGTTCGCGTACGAATTGGCGAGATAGGGACCGGCGAGAGCGGGAGAGTGCTGGGTCTCGATCGACAGGCACGCGACCGATGCGAGTGGGCACGATGGCACTCGGGATACCAGGCGCGCCGACCAGCCTGAAGAAGTCGCCACATTGAGCACCACCCAGCCGGTGAAGCCGGCCGGAAGACGGGCCGAATATGCGGTGGAGGAAAGCTGGACAAAATGCAACGACTGTGGTGGAGAGGGAGGAACAACGGGTTCTGAAATCCTAGGCAATCCAGGGTGAGGGGAGACCACGGTTGCGCAATCCGGACCTACCGACTGAGCGAGAGACTCCCAGGAGGAGGTCTTCCGGAACATGACGACCGGGGTGGCGTACATAGGTGCATCGATGCAGCCGCCAAGACGGTAAATGGCCAGAGGACCCCGTTGCTTGACGAGTTGGTAGTCGGGAGAAGAGGCAAGCGCACCCCGGACCACTGTTACCGGCAACAGGTGGTCGGGCTTTGGATTGATATCCGACCGAACCACGACGAAGCGGGCGCCCAGGATGCGCGGAAGCTCTGAAGCCTCGGGGCCTTCGGGGAACCGGGCAAGCTCCCTGAGGATCGACGGCGATGCGGCAGTTCCGGACGTCATGGAGATCGAATGGGGGTCCATGATGTCCATGGGGTCCACGCCCCGGTAACCGTGACGCCAGAGGTAGCTGATCCCCTGATCGGTGACCGGGGCCACGATCGCTCTTGACTCAGGTCCGCCCAGTGCATCGATCGTGGTCGACAGGGAGCTGTACTGCTCGGGCGGTGCGACGCGGTAGCTGCCGAACTGCGGTGTGGAAAACACGGAGCCCGAGATCGTCGGCCAGCCGCATACGACGAGGAGCGCTATGCCGATCGGCAGGGCTGCCGGTCGCAGGCGCGAACCGGTCAGGCGAGTCGAGATCTCCGAGGCCGTCACTCCGACGAGCAAGGCGATCGCGAGCAGGTAGATGAAGCCACACATTTCGTACGTATTGCGAAGCGAGCCTGCTAATTGGAAACGACGGATGACGTCGCCGAGGAGGAAGCCTCCCGGAGGTGACGATCCCTTCGCCAGGAAGACGCCCGCGATACCGAGCGCGGTCAGATAGAGGGAGGAGCCGTTGCGCCGGAGAAGGAGGGCCGAGAAGCCGAGCAGTGGAAGGAGGAACAACAGCGAGAGAAAGGGTCCCGAACGGTATGGCCATCCGAGGGAGAGGCCACCCTGGAGGTAGTACCCGTTGAGCGACCGGAACACGTTCGAAATATCCGTGTATGCGCTCGAACCCACGAAGTTGGCGTAGTTCGCCGCCGCCGTGAGCCCGGGGCCCGACAGGGCGGAGGGGCCCTGGAGGGCAAGCGGTATCATCCAGTAGACGTTTGCGACAATCATCCCGCCAGAGCCGAGGAGGAACCTCCGACCCACGGGACGCCGCCCGCCCACCCAGGCCATGTAAGCAGAGTCGGCGAGGATCATCACCGCGATGACGACGGCGAGACCGGGAGAGACGAAGCACTCCGCGAACCAGGGCATTGCAATGACAAGGACCACCACGTGTCGGAATTGGCCAGTCCCGTAGTACTTGCGGAGCAGCGCCAGGCTCAGCGGAAGCAGGGCGAAGAAGAGCTGATAGGTCAGCAGGTATCGGTGCCACACGTTGATCGTCGTGAAGGGGGCCAACAGGTAGACCAGCGACGAAATGAGGGGCGCGACAGAATCGGCTCGGCAGTGGTGGCGCGCCAGCGACATGACCGATACGGCCGCGACGACCATGGAACTCCAGTACACGCCGGCTTCCAGGGCCCACGCGGGAATGCCGAGCTTCCAGAAGAGATCGATAGTGCCCCAGAACGGCCATCCGGCTACCAGCTCGGGATGGGTACCTCCCAGCGCGGCGTTGTTCCATATCTGCCACGACCACGCGAAGTCCACGTCGGGCCGCAGGAAGGAGGGTCCCTGGTCGCCGGCCCCGAGCAGTACACCTCCGTGGAACCAGATCGCGACGAGGGCGGTGGCGACGCCCACCACGATCCACTCGGGTCTCCGCCAGAGTGATCCGGACCGCTTGGGGAACAACACCCCATCGAGACTGCCGTGTAGGAATTGCAAGAAGGAGAGCGGTTTCCGCGAAGCCAGCGCGACGAGACCATAGTAGGCCGCGTAGACCGGCCACATCAGCGCGAAGAGCGAAGGCCGGGTTCCGTGTCGACGCATGAACAGGATGCGGTTTCGACCGATCCAGTAGGACCGAGAGGCGAGATGCCGTCGCTGTTGCGACACGGCGGTGGGAGTATGGTGGCGGGCTCGGGCCGAGGGAACACAGTAGGTGTACAGGTTTGCTTCCGCGGACCGCAGGCAGAAGTCGCTGTCCTCGTATGTGGCGAAATAGTCCGTATCGAAGCCGGCGGTAACGTCGAGCGCGGCGCGGGTCACGGCGATGACGGAAGGTGCCACTCCCACCCGGAACGGCTCCGATCCGGAGACTTCGGTGACGAAGCTGACCCGTCCGGAACGGGTGTCGATGTTCGTACCTGCTGCCCAGATCCTGCCCAGGGATTCCGAATAGGTGATCAGCGCAGTGGCGACTCCTGCGTCGTCGTGGGTCGCGAGAAAGCCGGCGAGTTCCCGGAGACACAGTCGGTCGAGAACGACGTCTTCGTCGACGAAGACGACGATGTCGCTGGACGGCAGGGCCCGCATCCCGGCATTACGGCCTTCGCAGATGCCGAGGTTCTTGTCAGGACGCAGGATGGCGACGGGTGATCCGGGATGATGATCGATTCGGGCGCGACCCACGGAGTTGTCCACCACGACAAGCTCCAGGGAGTGACCTGCTGGGAGGTCCGAGCCGAGGACGGACTCGATGCACTCGGCGGCGATTCCGCTGTCGCGGTAGGCAGGAATGACAACTCCGATGGATATGCCTGTGCCTTCGGTCATCGCGACGACTTCGCGAGCGCACCGTTGATCGCACGGCCGATATCGACACAGCGATTGTCCCAGTCCCATTGCTCGGCGAGCTGACGAGCTTGCAGGCTGAGTTGCAGTCGGTCAGGCGAATCATCGAGAAGTGAGACGATCGCGTCCGCGAAGCGGTCGAGGTCGTAGGCGGGAACCTTCTTCATTCCCTGTGGATAGTAGGTGACCAATTCCGGGAGGTCGAAGGACACGCCAGGCAGTCCGCAGGCGAAGGCCTCGCAGGCTGCCATACCCCCACTGTCGTAGAGGGAGGGATGGAGGACCACCCTCGACCGTTTCACGATTCGGAATTTCTCGCGTCCGTCGAGAAATCCGTGGAAGTCGATGAGCTCGGTCAAATCTGCGCGGTCGCGCATCTCGACAAGGTCGGCGAGGAGAGGGCCGTCACCGATGATTGCCAGGCGCGAACCTGGCCGGATAAGCTGGACTCGGGACCAGATGTCGATCAGCTGGCGGACCCCCTTCTGGACGTGCAGTCGCCCGATGAAGACTCCGTCGTAGGAAGGACCGGAACCGGGTTCCGTCGAATCGGCCAGCGCGACGTCCACTCCCCCGCGGACGACGATGACCCGGGAGGCCGGCACGCCATAGTGACACAGGCGATCCCTATCGTGCTCCCCGGTGACCAGTATGGCATCCGCGAAGTGGATAATCAGGGGAAGCGACAGTCTCTGGGAAAGCCAGTAGAACGCGTCGGTGACGCGGGGAATTCCGGATCTCCACCTGCCCTCGAATCCCCTGTGGGGCGGGGGAGCGAACATGTAGAACCCTGCAATCCACGAAGCACGGTGCCGGAGCTTCGCTGCGGCTGCCGCCAGGGCGTCCGGCCAGAAATCGGAGGCGGAATAGACGATAGTCTCTCCCGGGATGTTGGGTAGCGCATGGCGGGCACGGCGGAGAGAATGGAGCGTAAGCCGGAGATAGTGGCTGAGCCGGTTCCGAGGAGCCGGTTCAAGTGGCCATTCTGTGACAAGAGAAGAGTCGATGCCATTACGGAGGCACATCGTCTTGCCCTCTTGTGTGACGGCAATCGAGAGAGGCTGTCCCTGAGAGGCCCATCGACGGGACAGTTCGAGGAATATACGGTCGCCCCCGCTGAGCCCTCCGCCCTGTGCGTACATCGCGATCACATGGAGGTTCCCCGGCAGTGGAGTCGTCACGGGAAGAGCCTTCGGAGGATCATCTCGGCGTTGGAGTCGGAGTACTCCGCGAGTGCACGGGTGCGGGCCGCCGCTCCCATGCGCACGACCGTGTCGGGATCGCTCCGGAGCCTTCTGATCGCATCGACGATCTCGCCCACGTCGGGTTCCACCAGTAGACCGATGTCGGGGGTGACGACCTCGGGAATCCCTCCACGCCGAGCGGCGATGATCGCGGTTCCGCAAGCCATGGCTTCCAGGATCACGCGCCCGAATCCCTCCTGCGACGGCGACGGTACCAGCAGAACGTCGGCCGAGGAGTAAAGGGCGGGCAGCGCATCCTGGGTGACCGCTCCAAGGTATCTCACCGGAGTTTCCCCATGAAACTCCCGGATGTGGCGCTCCTCAGGACCGGTGCCGGCAAAGAGAAACTCGACGTCACCGTCAGCCAGAGTACGGGCCGCGTCGAGCGCGAGGCGGACACCCTTTTCGGGGATAAGCCTTCCGACGAAGAGGACGGTGAACTTCCCGGGGGAGCGCTCAGCGATCGAGGGTGAGGTGCGGAGGGCCGGCTGGAACCGCTTCACGTCGACCCAGTATCGGAATCGATGGACGCGCTCGGGGGGGATGCCCAGGGAGCCGACCTGAGAGCAGACGCGTTCGGAGAGGCACAGTACAGCGTCCGCAGAAGTGAGGATCCCCCTGACCGTGCGCCGGGCAAGTGGCGACGAGAAGCCGATATCGGAATGGAGTGCCACACATCGCCGGCGGCGGGGAAAGACCAGAGCGCTTGCTGCTGCCGCGGCGAGCCCTTGCGGGTAGACGATTTCAGCACGATTGCGGCGCGCTCGCATTGCGACCATGAGCATGGCGGGAAACGAATAGAGGAAGCCGACGACCGGTACTCGTGCAAGCTGGTAGAACCACCCCTGGCCGACCCATCCGTAGCGATGGATCGTGAGGTGCGCCCGGCGCTCGAGACGGGGTCCCTTGAAGGGTGTCGTTATGGGTTGGAGGGTATGGACATCGACTTCGACGCCTTGTCCCGCCAGGTACGAAGTGAGGTCGTCAAGATGAGTCTCCAGTCCACCGATGTTCGGGCGGTAACCGAGTGCGATAATCAGTACCGCGCGGTGCGCAGGTGTCATCGAGGGCAGTTCAACGGGGAGGATTCCCGTGCAGACCGAGTGGGGTGGATCTCGTAGCCACCGTTCCGAGTCGGTGGCTCGCATGGGGGACTTTGATCCCGACGCCGTCGCCTCCAGAATTGATGCCGACGGCGAGGCAGGTTCCAGGTTGCGGACAGGCCACACCATAGAGGATGGAGGCGTTCTGTACGCTCGGAAGCATATGCCATCGCGATCCGTCCCACTGCTCCGCCAAACCTACCTGTGAATAGGAAGTGCCAACGGCAATGCACAGGTTCGTTGCCGGACACGTGACGTCCTCGAGCAAGTCACTTCCTGCCAGCAAGTCTGGGCCATTCCAGTAAGATCCGTTCCAGCGGAGCACGAGACCTTGTGCCGGAAGCCCTTGGCCGACGGCGACACAATCGAGAGACGAAGGGCAGGCAATGCCCGAGAGCTGCACCACGTTGCGAAATCGAGCCGCCAGCTTCCACGAACCGTTGTGCCATTCGGCAATGGCGGCCGTATCGGAGCGCTGCTGAGCCAGCGCGAAGCAGGTCCGGGAGGAGGGGCACGCGAGGGCAGCAAGTCTGGCAACCCCCCGTACCTTGAGCGGCGGATGCCAGGTGGCTCCATTCCACGTCGTGTAGACCGCGTGCCCGTATATGTCGTAGCCGACGGCCAGGCACATGCGGTCGGTCGGGCAGGCCACGCCGGAGAGTACCTCGGAGCCCGCGATTGGCTTCGCGGAACCTGCTGGCGATCCCCCGATCTTGGCAATGGCACCTTGGGGCGCTCCTGTCTGCCCCGCGGCGAGGCAGGTCCGGCTGGACGGGCAGGTGATCCCGAAGAGGGCGTAGGTGCCAGCCACCGGTGTCACCGGACCCCACCTCCCACGGTCCCATGCGGCCAGGACGCCGTGGCCGTTCCCGTCCTGCCCGATTGCCAGGCATCTCGCCGGAGAAGGACAGACCACCGCGCTCAACTTCCCAGCGCCACCGATGCTGTCCGGAGCGGGCAGGGTTGCGTACCAGGCAGCAGCACCTACCGCGAACGCGACGAGGGCGGTTACCGCAACGTACCGGTACCTCCAGAGCCGGCGAAGACCTCTCCGTAGCATCCAAGTGAGTGTATCCATCGTGATCGCGAGTCAGATCAGAGCCGACGCCGGCCCTTCGATCCGACAAGCGGGAACCATCGGCCGCTCTCGTGGTCCGAGGCGGAGCCATCCAGGCGACGAACACCGAGGAGCCCCGCCGAGGTGGCGGGGTCGTGGCCGAACACGACGCCCACGAGCGCCGACGCGACGGTTGCGATCGAGCCGACCGGGAAAGGCCGTCTCGCGCGGCCCTGCGGGCCCCAGGCCCATCGCGCGCCCAACCCCGTCACCGAGAATCCCAGTGATTCGATTTCCGAAGCAGACCACTCGCATTTGTGCTCCATATGAGGATCGTGATCTGCCGTAGAAGGCTCCGCTCCCTCGCCGTTGGGAGTGGTCACGACGACACGGTGCTTCGCAACCCTGGCGAACTCGTTCATCGCCAGGAGAGCCGCCTCTTTGGCAAGGTGCTCGATGACCTCGCACGAGAGAACCTGGTCGAACGACGCATCTCGAAAAGGGAGCCGGTCGAGCGAAGCCACCACGAAGGAGGCATGAACACCCAGCGACCGAGCTGTCGAGAGCTTGGCAGGGTCGATGTCGAGACCGACGATCCACTGGCCGGGCTTCGCAATGTTGCGCGCCATCGCCCCGTCGCCGCATCCGGCGTCCAGAAGGGAGGTGGCGCCGTCCAGCTCACGCCTCAGCCACCATGAGAACGTGAGGGGCATACGCCCGAGAAGGCTATTCAATGTGACCCTCAGCAAAGTTACGTCATCCTCGCCTTGCCGGGATGTGGAGGCAGATCAGCGAGGACAAGCCTCCACGCCAGAAGCTTGCCCGGGAGGAGCGACTGTTCAACTCGCGAAGAATTCCCCGTGTCCGGAACTCTCGTCCTGCCCTGGGAGACCGGCAGCACGATTGGCCAATACGAGCATGAGGCCCACCGTAATCAGGAGGAACGCGTAGGCGCCCAGGTCGTCTGCGATCGAGGTCTGGTGGAAGGCGTCGAGTATGGCCATCAGTACGAAGCACAGACCGGCAGACACCAGGGGAACGCCGGGCACAGTCCTCGTCGCGACCAGAAGCACCGCCACGAATGCGGCTACGCCCGCGGCTGATCCGACGGTGAGGCCGAATCCCGTCCCGATTAGGGGAGGGGCCACGGCCCGAAACAGGTTCTTGCCCGGGACTTCGGTCCCGGTCCGGTCCGAGCCAGCTTGACGGTAGAGCCGGTTGCCGGACCAGCTGTCCTTCACGAGCGCGATGGTATCTTGTCGGCCATGCGCCGTCAACGGCCACCGGGTCGTCGACCAGGTCCGTGAGGTTCATGACCACCTCCACCCTCTGCCAAAGGGTAGGGCAGTGGCTCTGGACGAGGCGCAGCAGCGACGTGTCAGTGGCGAGCACGCGGTCGCACCGTCCCACGGCCAGGAGGCATCGACTGCGCTGGTGGAACCGCCACGCAGGCAGCGCAAGCGCACCCAGTTGCTCCCCTGGGTACCACTGCCGGTACTCCTCGACGTAGGGGATCTTCCAATAGACAGCGTCCGAGCTAGCGGCCACCTGTCGGCCCGACCACCACCACGGCACCCGTTCGAGATATTGGAAGTGCAGGTGGGTGCAGCAGTCGGCGGCAGCGCGCCTGGCCAGGGTCCTGCCCAACACGGGTAGAGGTGCCGGCTCAGCCACCACCCGGATCTCGTCCCACGTCCCTTGCCAACGCCGAGGGCCACGCGGGTACACAGTGACGTCGGCACCCAGCCCGCTGACAATGGTGGCCAGGTTGAGGAGGTGGCGTTCGGCCCCACCCTCGACCAGGTTGCCGGCATCGTCGACAAACGACTCGGTGATGCACCCCACATGGGGGCGCGGAGTGCTCCGGTGTGACACCTCGACCATCAGCGGTCCGTCCGACCGAAGGACACCGTGCCAAGCTGATCCGGCAGCACTCCGTATCGCCAGCGCTCTACCAGCCCGGCCTCCGCCAACGTGGCGAAGAGCTGGTCGACCTGCGCCAGCGGCGCCGAGTGGTATTCGACCACGAGGCAATCGATGCGGCGCAGCGTGGCTACCGGCGCCGACACCACGATGTCGTACTCGCCGCCCCCACAATCCACCTTTACCAGATCGACCGAGCCGTCGATCGAATACATCACGTCGTCGAAGCCCACCACGTCGGCCAAGTCGCCGGCCGCTTCGGCCGATCCGGACACCAGCTCACTGCCAAGCAGCGTCTGCCTACCGATAAGAATGTCCCGACCTGCCCGACCTGCCCGACCTGCCCGGCCGCCGACCGCAGCCTGCGCCACCGTGACCCGGTCCGCCAGGCCGTTCCCAGCGAGGTTCCGCCGCAGGTACGCCACCCGATCGGCGGACGGTTCGAACGCGGTGACCTCCGCCCCGGGCACCGCTTTCGCCAACGCGACGGTGAACAACCCGATATGGGCACCGATGTCGAGGACCCGGCATACCGTCCCCCGCAGCTCCGAAGCGAGCCCGTGCAGCCTGTAGCAGTCGTCGACCACCGCCTCGACGATGGCCCACCAGACGAAATCCGTGGCCTGTGCCACGCGACGCAATCCGTCCTTGTCAGCGAACGTCACGTCACCAACCAGATTCGGGGCCAGGAACCCGACGGCGAGGCGCACCAGTGCGCGACCGCTCTGATGCATGGTCCGGCAGATCTTGACGCTCAACACGACGGATCGCCCAGACGACGACCTCGATGGACAAGGCTCCGTTCGACAAGGGGCCCTGCCCAATGCAACCGAGTAGTCGGTGACGGCACCGACGGTCCGGCTCCTGCCAACCGGGACCATGCTGACTTGCCGTGGGCAGCTCGCCCCGAACCGTCATGTCCAGCTACCCGGGCGACCGTAGCGGTGGCCGAGCGCCACCGCTACCGCCAGCGCCTCACCCGCCTTCAGGGCGATCAGCCCTGCCCCACGCCAGTTGAGCAGTTTCCGGGGCTGGCGTAGCCACGGCCGCCGGCTCGCCTGCCGCAGGGCCGCTACGCCCCGCTTGGCGAGGTAACGCCGGACGCCTTCCGCGTAGTACGCCTTCTTCCGGCAGGCGTCGAGGTAGCTGATGGTGCCCTCGTCGTGCTCGATGACCGCCATCGTACGGACCACCGGGGCCAGCTGGCGCGCCGACTCGCTCAGGTCCCAGTCCTCGGGGCCGGTGAGCTGCTCGTCGAACCCACCGGTCCGGTCGAAGACATCCCAGCGGAAGAACCGCGCCGCCTCGATGGCGTCCGAGCCGTCGTAGAACGAGCGCTCAAAGGCCCGCACCTCCACCCAGAACCCGCTCCCCACCGTGCGCTCCGGGACGATGACCGAGCCCGCCCCGGATCGCAGCGCCGCGACCACCTCCTCCACCACCGTCGGCTGCAAGATCATGTCGGCATCGACAAAACCCACGATCTCCGCCGGGAACGAACGGGCACCGTGGTTGCGCTGTGCGGACCGCTCCGGCCCCATGTCGAGCACCGCATCTGCCCCAGCCTCGGCGATCGCCCGCGTGCGATCGGTCGAACCGTTGTCGACCACCACGACCGTGGAGGCCAGTGTCTGCCCACGAATCGACTGGAGGCACCGGTCAATTGTCCGTTCGGAGTTCCTGGTCGGCACGACTATGGTCACCTGACGGTCCGACTCGGGCAATGCCGTGCTGCTGGTCACCCTGGTGTCGCGCGGCTCGCCAGAGTAGCTTCGGAGAGATCCGGGGCGATTCCTGGCGCATAGGCAGACTGACGTCGTGGCAGACCAGACACACCAAGGAGGGCCTCGGCCACCTCGTCCCAGGGAAGCACCCTGCCTTCCCCTCGCTCGGTCAGAAGTGCCGCCTCCCCCGTCAGCGCTTGGGCAACCCGCTCGGCAAGTGCTTGCGGCTGCGGCCGAACGTTTGCGCCTCCGTGGGCGGCGAGTGAGTCCCGCAGGCCGGCGACGTCGTAGCCGACTGCCGGCGTGCCAACCTGGGCCGCCTCGGTGACCCCGAGCCCCCATCCCTCGCGCACCGAGGTCATCACGAGGACATGGGCACGCGCGAGCAGATCGTGCTTCGTAGCATCGTCTACATGACCGAAGAACGTCGCCCCGGTGGGCGCATTACGCTGGAGGGCGGCTTGCATCGGGCCTACCCCCACCATCCAGAGCTGGGCGTCGGGAATGCGACGCCGGACCTGGCAGAACGCATGGATCACGTGCTCCGGGCGCTTGTTGGCGCTGAGCCGCCCCACATAGATCATCGTCGGACGTGGTTCCTTCGGTGGCAGGCACCCGCCGGATAACGCAGGGGGCGAGTAACCTACGGGCACGACAGTGACCTGGGTTAGCCCATAATGCTCGAGTGACTGCTTGCTCGATAGGGACACCGTAACTGTCGGCACCCGCCGGTACTGGCGCAGCCACCATGGCTCGAGAACGTAACGGCCGAGGATGGCCACCGGCAGAGGCGTTTCGTACAACCAGACCTCACGTGCAACCTGATACACGAGTGCCAGCACGGGAGCGTCGTCCACATATCGCGGGGCCAGGAACGGGCGGGTATTGACCTGGTCGATCACGAGGTCGTATCGCCCATGGCCCTCCGATTCGTAGAAGCGCCGCGCCTCGCGATAGACGCTGTGGCGCCCACCGCGTCGTAGAATCCTTGCTCCGCCTGCATGGTCCTCGACTGGACGGCCGTCCACACGGCTCGTGAAGATCGTGACCTCGTGACCGGCGGCGATCCACTCACGCGCCACACGGTCTGTGTACACCTCGGCTCCACCGGCACAGGGGTGGGCGAGATCGCGCCATGTGAGAACCAGTATTCGCACTTCAGCTCCTGATGCCCTCAGCGAGTGGTGCAATGCCGAACGTCGCGATCTCGTCGGCCCCAAGCTCGGAGAGACCAAGTGTCGTAGGCACCTGGTCGTACCAGCGCAGCACGCGGAGCCGGTAGAAGATGGCGAAGGTGTCGAGCAGCGTGAGCCACACCGCCCTGGTGGAGATCGTGCTCGTGAGGCGCTCATCGATCCGCACCGGCGCTTCGAAGAACCTGCGATACCCGAGGCGGCGTGCCACCACGAGCAGCTCCAAGTCGAACGCGAAGCGCTTCTCCACCATACGGGCCAGCACGTCGGCTAGCACCTCGCGCCGTACGATCTTCAGGCCCGTCTGGGTGTCGCGCACCTCAAGGTGGAACAGCAGGCGCACGAGCTGCTGGAAGCCCCACGAGTAGAGCCGGCGCAGCGGGGGATACGCGACCTCGGACATCGGGTGGCGCTTCGAGCCGAGCACCACATCTGGGTCATGCGATCGGAGCAGGGAGACGAACGAGGCGACCTGCCCTGCCGGAAGGTCGCCGTCCGCGTCGATGAAGCCGAGGTAGGCGCCCCGCCCCATCGAGAGCCCGACGCGGAGCGCCTGGCCCTTCCCCCAGTTTCGCTCGAGCCGCACGCAGCGGATATGAGGCGAGAGTGCCTCGAGTGCCTCGTCGCAGCCGTCGGTGGAGCCATCCGAGACGGCAATGATCTCGTAACTGACATCGCTTCGCTCGAGCACCTCGCAAAGCGCACGCAGGTTCGGGCAGAGGCGCGGCCCTGGGTTGTAGTAGGGCACCACGAAGCTGAGATCGAGCGCGGGCGCGTCAACCGCCCAGAGCTCCCCGGTGCTCGGCCCGAGGTCGGCAAGCTCGCCCGCAGCCTCGTGCCTTCGCAAAGCAGGCACGAGCATCACCACCACCAGGCCGCCCGCCAGCACCAGCATCGCCCAGGCCAGGCTGAGCGGGCTCCCGTGGAAGGCTGCGATCAGCACTACCGCGCCGGCCGCGCCGGCCCAACAGCCCGTTGCTACGCGCGAGTGGCGTGCGACATGGACGTAGACAAGCTGGCCGATGACTGCCATAGCCGCTGCGGCGATCCCGAGGACCCGGACCACCGGTGCCGCAGGCGCGTAAGCCGGCCCGAAGACCACCGACACCACCAGCCCCGGCAGCGCCGCCATCACGAGTGCCGCCAGGCCGCCGAGCACAGCTATGAGGCCGAGGGACTGGCGCAGCACCTTCGTCGGGTCCGAGCCGGCAGCCCTCGCAGCGGCGAGCCGCGGGAAGGCGATCACCCCGACCGCACCCGGCAGGAACAGTGATATGCGCGCTGCGGTCGCACCGGCAACGTAGTAGCCGGCCTGCAGGGCCGGCAGGTAGTGGCGCGCGAGGAGGGAGTCGATCATCGTGAACAGTGCGAACCCCCCGAGCCCGACGAGCGACAGCGCCGCCGGGCCAAGCCTCACTCCGAGGTTGGCAGCTCCCTCACGCATGCCGAGCTGGCGGCGAAGCGGCCAGGCGAGCATGCCGAGCATGAGCACTGCGGACGCGACGCTCGCGAGCAGCGCTCCGTCGATACCCATGCCGAGGCCGACGAGCGCCACCCCCACCACGAGGCGGGCGGTCGTGCCGATGAGTGTCGCTGCAGCTACCGCGCGGAAGCGCCGCTCACCGATCAGCACCCCCTGGGGGACGAGCCCGGCGATGCTGGGTGCCAGGTAGAGCGCGAGCAGCACGACCGGCACGAGCGAGGAGAGGTGGAGGAAGCTCGACAGCAGCGGGCTCAGCGCGCCAGTGACAGCGAGCACAACCAGCCCGACCACGCCCGCCGCAAGGAAGGCCTTGCCGGCGACCACCCGCGACCTCGCAGTCGCCTCGCGCTCAGCGACAGCCTGGGTGACTGCGAGCTGCAGGCCGCCGACGACGACGCCGATCACGGCCACCATACCGAGCAGCGAGCCGAGCGCCCCGTAGTGGGCGGCGCCGAGCATCCGGCTCATCACCACGTTGAAGACGAAGTTGACCCCGTTCACCGCCATCATCGCGACGAACAGCACCAAGGCGCCGTCGCTCGTGAGCTCTGCCCGGCGGGCCGTGTCGAACGCCGCCGCGATTCGCCGCTTCATCGCTCGCCTACCGAAGCCCTAGCCACCGGCTTGCACCGGCCTTCCTACGACCCGCTCAGGGCTGCCGCCATGCCGACGATGGGCTGGTTCAGCTTGATACCTCCCATGGATCCCTCGAAGGGGGCGTTGAAGGAGAAGATGCCACCGTCCGAAGCAACCAGCCAGTAGCCGCCCGTCAGCGGGTCGGCAGCCATGCCGACGACGGGCTTGTTGAGCGGCTTGCCCAGCATGGAGCCGTAGAACTTGGCGTCCCCGAAGACGTACACGTTGCCGTTCGACCCAACCAGGAAGTAACCGCCCCCGTCTGGCGTGGCAGCCATGCCGACAATGTCGCTTACCGGGCAGCCGAAGTGAGGCGTCGCGCAGACCCCCGGTACCGAGCCGAAGAAGCCCGCGTTCCCGAAGGAGAAGATGCCTCCGTCCTTCGCAACCAGCCAGTAACCGCCCCCGTCAGGCGTAGAGGCCATGCCGACGATCGGTTGGCTGAGCGGCTTGCCACCCATCGATCCGTAGAACGGAGCGTTGAAGGAGAAGATGCCACCGTCCGAAGCGACCTCCCAGTAGCCGCCTGTGGCCGGGTCTTCAGCCATGCCCACTACCGGCTTGTTGAGCGGCTTGCCGCCCATCGACCCGTAGAACGGAGCGTTGAAGGAGAAGATGCCACCGTCCGAAGCGACCTCCCAGTAGCCACCGGTCGCCGGGTCTTCAGCCATGCCCACTACGGGCTTGTTGAGCGGCTTGCCACCCATCGAGCCGTAGAACGGGGCGTTGAAGGAGAAGATCCCTCCGTCCGAAGCAACCTCGTGGTACCCGAACAGCGAAGGAGGCGGCGGCGTCACTGGCGCCACGTAGGTGAAGCGGTCAGCCGAGCTTGTTGCGCTCGTGCCGGTCGGGGTCGTGACCGTGATGTCGACCGTGCCGGTACCTGCCGGTGACACCGCGCTCAGATCGCTCGATGAGACGACACTGAAGCTCTTCGCAGGGGTGGTGCCGAAGTCGACGGCGGTCGCCCCGGTGAAGTTCGTGCCTGTGACGGTGACCGTAGTGCCACCCGATGTCGGCCCTGAGCTCGGGCTTATCGCCGTCACAGTCGGAGCAGGCGTCACTGGCGCCACGTAGGTGAAGCGGTCAGCGGAGCTTGTTGCGCTCGTGCCGGTCGGGGTCGTGACCGTGATGTCGACTGTGCCGGTACCTGCCGGTGACACCGCGCTCAGACCGGTCGAGGAGACGACGCTGAAGCTCTTAGCAGCGGTGGTGCCGAAGTCGACGGCGGTAGCCCCGGTGAAGTTCGTGCCTGTGACGGTGACCGTAGTGCCACCCGATGTCGGCCCCGAGGTCGGGCTTATCGCCGTCACAGTCGGTGAGCTACCAACCGCGAGCACCGTGCCCGTGAGCTGCGAGAGGCTCGGGGAGCTGGTCGTAGTGACAGTGATCGTCACGCACGCGGGCGGGCCCGAGCTGAACGTCTGGTTGGAGACGTCCTCCCACCCACCTGCGCCACTGTTGGCAGAGGGGTTCCACCACGTGACCGCATCACCGCTGTTCAAGTTGCAATTCTTTATCGTGAGGGAGGTGAAGGTGTTGCCCGCCGACACCCTGATGTCGAAGTACTCCCCGTTGGCAGAGAAGGTGGGCGTACCGACGGGGTCAGAGCTGAACTGCGACACCGTTATCCCACCAATCCCGGTCCCGGATGCGGTGGTGCCGTCGTTGGTAGCGCTGGCAGTACCGCTCTGAGTGGTCGAGGATCCGTTCGAAGAGCTGCTGGCTCCAGAAGGCGGCGGGGGCGGCGTAGAGCTCGGCGGCGCGGTTGTGGTAGTGGTCGGCGACGGCGGTGGCGGGCTCGGCGGCGTCGTGCAGCCTGAGTAGCCGTAGCCAGAGCCAGGGGCGGTAGTGCCAGGATAGGGGCTGGCCACGGAGGTCTGGTAGCCATATCCACTAGCAGTGGAGTTCGGGCCGCAGCTCGTGGTGTAGTTGGTCGGTGCGAGGAGCGCACTGGCCATGCCCGCGCCTAACACGCTCGCGGCGATGGCAATCTGGAGGGGCCGACGACGGATGAACCCTAACGCTGAACGTACAGAAGCCATCTTCCACTCCTCACCAAGTCACTTGGTTCTTGCAGTCACGCCCCCCGACGCAACAGCCGACGATCCGGCCTTGCTACCAAGCCCCTTGTTCGGAGCAACTTCTTTGCAGCATACATGTGCCTGGCCCGCGGGTCAACCCCCTGCCTAGTCAGAAAGCCCGGCTTGGCACTCGCCGCGTATGCTGGCGCTCCTTGAGCTGGCTGCGTGCCCACCTAGCGTCCCACCCGACGATCGTGCTGTGGGCGGCAGCGCTCCTTGCCGCCGCGCTCGTCGTCGCTCCGCTCAGCGCACCCGGCTGGCTATTGCTGCTCGACTGGGTCCCCGGGCCGCACATCCCCCTACTCCCCCCGGCTCTCTACGGCCTCCACGGCGGGCTCGCGCTCGGGCTCCCCACGGGCCTCACCATCGGCCTGCTCGCGCACTTGATCGGGCCGGCTCTCAACTGGCTCGTGCTCGCGGCGGTGTTCCCAGTCGCGATGCTGAGCGTCGCCCGCCTCGTCGGGCGCAGCCTGCCCGAGCGCATGGGCGCAGCGCTTCTCTACGGGGTGAACCCATTCGTGCTGCAGCGGCTCTTCGCCGGCCAGCCCGTCATCCTCCTCGCCTACGGGATCCTCCCCCTGGTCGTGCGCTCGCTCGTCAGCGCGCCAGATGCCACCGGGGTGCGGCGCTTCGCGCCGGTGGCGTGGATGGCGCTACTCATTGCGATCGCCCCGCAGTTCGCCTGGATCTCGGGCGTCGTGCTCGTCGCCGTGGTCGCCTGGCGGCGCTTTCGCCCGAGGGTGCTCGCCTGGGCGGCCGTCGTGCTCGGCATCCTCGGGGTGTCGTGTGTTTACCTGCTCGTCCCGACCCTCGGGCATGCGCCAGCGGTCGTGCTCCCGAGGGTGATGCTCTCGGACTTCGCGACTCTCGCGATCCCGGGGAAGGGCCTGTACCTCACGACGGCCGGGCTCTACGGGTTCTGGCGCCCTGGGGCCCTCGGCGCGCCCTACGTTACGGGCGGGTGGCCCTTCGTGCTGCTCGCGATCTTGCTCGTCGCGGCCGGCGGTGCCTACAGCTCACTCCGTGATCCAAGCCGCCGCCCGCTCGCAGTCGTGGTCCTCTCCTCGGGCGCAGCGGGCTACCTGCTCGCGCTCGGCGCCCAAGGCCCGACCGGGGCGCTCTTTCGCTTCGCTTACCTGCATGTCCCGTTGTTCGCGCTCATGCGCGAGGCGGAGATCTTCGCCGCTCTCGTCGCGCTCGCCTACGCCGTGTGCTTCGGCTGGGGGATCGGCTACCTGGTCGGCCTCGCGAGGGCCCGCCGCGGCAAGGTCGCCGCCGTGGCCCTCGCGTTCGTCCTTCCCCTCGGGTACACCCCGACGATCTTCTGGGGCCTCGATGGAACGGTCGCCCCGAGCCACATCCCGCGCTCGTGGGCGCTCGCCGACCACATCATGGGGAGCGGGGCGGCGGGTGCGCCGGCGGCAAGTGGGCCGGCGGGGGGCGGGCCGGGCAAGGTGCTCTTCCTCCCCTGGCACGAATACCTCGGGTTTCCCTTCACCGGCGGGCGCACGATCGCCAACCCGGCACCCGCGTTCTTCCGCCGCCAGGTGATCGCGGGGGACAACGTGCAGCTCCCGCACCTCGCGACCCAGTCGACCTCGCCCCGGGGAGCGTTCCTCGACTTCCTCGTAGCCGAAGACCACGCTACCCATCACCTGGGTGCGCTCCTCGCTCCCCTCGGCGTGCGCTACGTCGCTTTGGCGAAGACCGTCGACTGGCGAAGCTATGGCTGGCTCTCCCACCAGGTGGACCTGACCCGTATCCTCGACACCCGGAGCCTCGAGCTCTGGCGAAACGACGTGCCCGTGAGATTGGGCGCCAGGGTGCGGGGGATGAAGAGCGTCGCGAACTGGTCGAGCCTCGTCGCCCTTGCCGGGCGGCCCGGCTTTGCCACGACCGCATACCGGGTGGTGCATGCCGGACCAGGACCGGTTATCACCGCTGGTGCGAGCCCCATAACAAGCGGCGCGCACTTCGTAACCGGCAGTGCGCGCCCCGTCACTCCCCGCCAGGCCGCATCGGGAGCCAGAGGCACCAGCCCCGTGCGCCAGCTCTCTGCCACCTCGTACGCGCTCCCCCGGGGACAGGGCCGTTGGGTAGAGCTCGCGGCTACCTTCCAGCGCGGCTGGCAGGCGGGCCCTGCCAGGGCCGTCGAGCTAGCCGAGGGCAACATGGCCTTCCAGGTGGGCCCTGGTGCCTCCGTAGCCCGATACACGCCCTGGAGGTGGATCGAGATCGGCTATGGCGCCTCCGCGCTCGTGCTCGGCATCCTCGTCGCGCTGCTCGCGCGTGGCGCGTGGAGCGAGCGCCGCCGGCGCTCGCGGGCGCCATGAGGAGCGCTCCGGCGCGCAACACACGACTCCTTGCCGGACCTGCCTGATTGCCGGACCTGCCTGATTGCCGGACCTGCCTGATTGCCGGACCTGCCTGATTGCCGGACCTGCCTGATTGCCGGACCTGCCTGATTGCCGGACCTGCCTGATTGCCGGACCTGCTTGTCGGACCTGACGGCTCTGCCGGCAGGGACGACCCGGCCGAGACCCGGCCTGGCGCCGCAGGCGGGAGCGGGGGCTCGGCCGGCCACCAGGCGCGATGCCACGCCGGGATCCACCTCCGGTGTGCACCGAGGTCAAGGCGGCGTGGTGCCTCTTCGAAGCGCGCTGCCGCCCTTTCCCATCCGAGCGGCACGAACCTTCACCGCCGTCAGCACATGCTCGCCGTGCCCCCCGAGCGACGGCTCGTTTCGCTGCGGGTGCGCTACTGGTCCTAGTGGCCGCTTGGCGCCTGCCCACACTTGCGGCACCCCCCGACGGTGGTGATGCCGATAGCCGACGCGCCACTATCAGCGTGCCTCCAACCGCGTCGAGGAGTCGTAACAGAGTCGGAAGAGAGGGCGTGACCTGGCCTGACTCGATTCGAGACAGGTCGGCCTGGTCCACCCCGGCACGCTTCGCCGCCTGACGCTGTGAGAGGTTCGCCGCCGCTCGCAGCTCAGCTAGCCTGGCGGTCACCTGACGGGCCTCGTGCATTGCCCCAAAGGCTTCATCAACGATGTGCTCCCGTGTCAGCTGGTCAAGCCGCTGATCCGGATTGTGGACCCTTCACCCTGCGCTTGTCGGAAAGCCCTGATGCCACGTCGCCATACGTGGCTAGAACCGTGCGTCCCTCTGCTGCTCGCTCGAGGTCCTCGACTTGGCGTGCGAAGTCAGGTGGCTCAGCTCGCCGTGGCCAGGCGCCCCGACTTCGCCGCCTCGGCGCCGCTTATCTGCTGGAAGTGCACCTGGTTGTCCTCGTCGACAGCCACGACACGCACCCAGGACCACGACCGGTCAGTGCCAGCACGCAGCACAGCGCCAGGCTTCACCCGCTCAGGGTGCGCTGCCTTCGAAAGCAGCGCCCAGTTCAGGCCGTCGTCGTCCTCGCAGTTGAGGTCGGCTCTCAGGTCGAGCTCCATGTCAGGCATCTCCTTCAGGTGGCTCGTAGTGGACGTTTCGTACAAGACGGTGTGGGCACCCCACCATTAGGGCCACCAGTTGGACCTTGTCCTCGTGCACCACATCGTAGTGGGGCGACTGGCCCGTGTCCCACAGCTCCAAACCTGCCTCGAGCAAGTCACCGGCCGTGAACACGGCAAGCCACTCGTGCCTCGCCAGCTTCTGGGCGGCGATAGTGGCGATAGTGTCGAGCACCATGCCGTTCACCTCGGCAAACACCGAGACACCGTAGAAACCGTAGACGGCGAAGTTGTCGCCGGCTGCCTCGGTCAGTTCGTCCGGGTTGAGCTCGTCGCCACGAAGCACCAGGGCGGTAGTGGGTGGCAGAGGCTCGTCACGTCGCTTCCGTTGTCTCGGTTGGCCCATCGCACTACCGCTCTCGAGCAGCCAACAGGGCCAAGAAGGCAGCGGGTGTATAGACGGGGATCTGGTTGGCCATGTCCTCGAGGTGGGCGTCACCGGACACGATCACGGCTCGAGCGGCTTCCGCCAGCGAGATCAAGTAGTCGTCGTCAGGGTCCGGTGACTTGACGGCTGGAGGACCCGCTCGGTCGTCCACGAGCTCGGATTGCCGGCGAAGCAGCTCCAGGAGCTCTGCCGCCTCGCGTTGGGTCACCCGTTGGGCGATCTTCGGGTAGCCGAGCACTCGTTCGAGCTCGTCGAGCAGCGCCGGGGAGACCACCAGCTCGTAGGCACCGTCCAGCCACAGGCGAAACACCCTGGCCGGGCTGCCATTGCGAGAAAGCACGGCCGACACGATGACGTTCGGGTCGAGGACCGCCCGCACCTCGGTGCCCTGGTTTCAGGCCTTGGAGGGCCGCGCCGTGTGCTGCGCTTCGACGGCCAGCGCCATGGCCTCGTCCTCGCCGAGATCGTTCTTCGCCCACAGGCGCTCCAGCAGATCGAGGCCCAAGTCACGCCGGAGCGCCTCTTCGATCACCGCGCTGTCGCCCTTCCCCATCCGAGCGGCGCGAACCTTCACCGCCGTCAGCACATGCTCGTCGATCGTCAGAGTCGTGCGCGTCTTCGCCATTTACGCATCATAGCATCGTGATGCCATGGGGCGCGTAGGAACTCCACCGTGCTTGGTCGTGTTCGCTGCGCTCTACTCACGCCCCATCACCTGCGAGACAGAGAGGGTCGCCGCGAGATCGAACTGGTTGCCGAGCTGACCGGTGGAGACGTGATTGCTCTCGAGGTGAAGGCCACTGCTGCTCCCGATGCGGGCGACGCGCGCCACCAGGCGCGATGCCACTCCGGGATCCGCCTCCGGCGTGCTCCAGTGTGCTCCGGGGTGGCGGGCCCAGGGCCGCGAGGATCAGCCGGCGGGGATGAGCAGGCGACGAGCTGGGCCGGGCTGAAGCCAACGGAGAAGGGCTCGGACACCTCGAAATGTGCGTCGCCCGCCGTCCGGGCAACCTCTTCGTAATCTGCTCCGGCGAGGCGGAAAGCGACCACCGACGGTTCGTCGGGGTCCACGACCCAGTAGTGCGGGCATCCGTTCGCGGCATAGGCAGCCAACTTGGCGTTCAGGTCGTGCAGCCGGGTCGAGCGCGAGGAAACCTCGACCACGAGCAGCGGCGTGGCCCGCAGGGGACCGCCAGGATCGAAGTTAGCTTGGTGGAAGACGACCACGTCCGGCTCGTAGCACTCGATCTCGCTGATCCACCAGTCATAGGGGGCGGGCAGGACCTCTACGCCTGGTGGAGCGGCGTCGTCCAGGAGCCAGTAGATACGGCCAACAGCCAGCTGGTGCCGCCCGTTCGGCGAACGGGTAAGACCAGCACTGCTTCCCGCCACGCCCGCTCCCTGTCAGCTCACGAGTTGGTGGGCGCGCTGGTGTGACACGCCAAGGAGCTGGCCGACGTCGCGCAGCGCAATGCCCTGTTCGTGCAACTGCCTTGCAGCACTACGAACCTCAGCAGCCGCCGCCGCCTGAGCCTGCGCCGAGGCCGCCCGCAGCTCCTCGGAACGCCGGAGATGGTCCTGGACCCCGGCGGGAAGACGGATGTCGTACTCGACGACGACCTCCCCGGAGTCGCCGGTCATCACCACGATTAGATCCTTTGCCATGGTGTCCAGCTCACGCAGGTGTCGCGCCTGGGTCGAACCGACCCCATCGACGCGAACGAGCCAGAACCGACCGTCACGGGTCACCGTGGCCCGTTGACATCCTCCCCGGCATGAATGCCAGGGATTCCCGCTTCGGGACATGATCGCCTGGGCGTCATGCCGCATCCGATACTGCTGGACCATGGTCCTGCGGGTGGTTCACGGATGCGCCTCTGGCCACCTGACCAGGACTCGGCTTACGCCTGCCCGTGCTGTTCACCGGGTGCCCCCCGGCAATAATGAGAGCTTTCACTACGATGCGAGCCTCCGCTCGTCGCTCGATCTCTTCACTCGCCACCTTGTCGGCATGTGCCTGGTATCCGCAGTGCACACACGCGAACTCTCGACCGCACCCTCGTCGACTCTTCGGGTCCCGCATGTGGTATGCGGGACAGGTCTGCGAAGTGCCTGGAGCTTCTACGGGTACGTGCACAGAGCCGTACCAGGGGCACTTGTAGTCGAGCTCACGTCGACGCTCGCCTGGAATGTTGTCGAGGACCTCCCGTGGTTGTGCTTCTTCGCATAGGTGACCTGGCGGGCCTTACAGCGTTCGAGGCCGAGCAGGCGCTGCTTCTCGTGAACGGTGAGAGACGCTCGCATGAGGCGAGGCTCGTCCTCAGTTGAGAGGTACGCGGAGCACGCGACCCCGAAGTCGACACCACATCCGGGCTTCCCATCCGGCGGGGCTGCTTCGCGCGTCGCCGCTACCCCGAAGGACACATGCCAGACGCCGGCCTTCTTCGTGAAGGTCGCGTTGCAGATCGTCCCGCCCAAGGGCCTGCTCATCGACAAGCGCTGCCAGCCGAGCTTCGGGGGGCGGACCTCGCCCCATTTGCGGTTTAGCCTCCTCAGCTCTAGCGCCTGGCCAGGGAGGGAGAAGCGAAGCGTCCCAGAGCGCTTCTCGAAGGCGGGCGCACTCGCTGGATGAGCTGGGTTCCACCAGTTGTCGTACGCGGCATCGAGTTGGCGAAGGACCTGCTGGCCTGCTTGGGCTGGGAAGTCCCCGATCCAGTCGATCTCGGCCCGGGCTTCAGTGAGATCCCTGCTCTGGGCATCTGCCCGGAGGGTTTTTCGTCCATAGGACCAAGCAACCTTGCGCTGCTCCAGGGCGAGGTTGTAGATCGCACGACGGGTGTGCCCCCAGCTGGTCATCACGACATCGACATCGTCAGTCAGGTACAGGCGGTACTTGCGTCCCTCGTTGGCCGGCGGGTTCTTCCGTGGCGCCTTCTTGTGGCCGGTTCTAGCCATCGCGAGGACCGTAACAGGGGGGTGCATCACTGCCCTGGACGACAGCGACCGACTTGGCGCTTGGCGCTCATTGCGTGTTCGTGCTCCACGCCCACCTTGTCTTCGTGACCAAGTACCGCCACAAGGTGCTCCACAGGCGCCACCTGGACCGCCTGGAGGTGATCCTCCGGGAGCTCTGCGCTTCTCACGGCGTCTGGCTCGTCGAGATGAACGGGGAGGCCGAGCATGTCCACCTGCTCGTGAACATGCCGCCGAGCATCTCCATCAGCTACCTCGTCCACTCGCTGAAAGGCACCTCGTCGCGTGTGATGCGCAAGGAGCTCCCTGGACTCGCCCGGCACTACCGCCGGGACCGGGGGCTCTGGTCGGACTCCTACTTTGCCGGATCTGTCGGTGGCGCACCGCTCTCGGTCCTGCGCCAATACATAGAGTCCCAGGCCCGACCCACGTAACGACGGCGGCGCTTCACCCCCGGCATGAATGCCGGGGCACTGCGCCGCAGTTTGGTAGCAAGTGCCGGAGCGTGTGCTGCGGCGACGATCGCAAGTTCGGCCGGAGCAGCTGGCGAGAGCCAGCGTAGAAGATGTAGCGCGACTGATACAATGCGCTACATGAGCTCTCCCCTGTCGATTCGGTTCGATCCCAAAATCCTGGAGCGGTTGCGCCGACGTGCTCGGGCGGTGCCTGGTGCAACTCCGTCCGGTCTGGCGGAGCGGCTGGTAGACGAGGGCCTCAGGATGGCCGAGCATCCCGGGATCGTCTTCAAGGATGGCCCGAGCGGTCGGCGCGCCGCCTTGTCACTCGGTCCCGACGTCTGGGAGGTCGTCAAGGCGTCGAGCGAGGTGGACGAGCGAGGGGAGGCGGCGGTGTTGGCGGTTGCCGACATCCTCAACCTGGCTGAAGAGCAGGTGCGCTCAGCGCTGCGCTACTACGCAGACCACCAAGAGGAAGTCGATGCCGAGATCGCCCTTGCTGACGAGGAGTCCGCCCAGGCGGAGGAGGCCTGGCTGGTGCAGCAGCGCCTCCTCGCGTGAGCCCGCCGGTCGGGCCTGCGCTCGTACTCGACGAGATGTTCTCACCGGTGATCGCTCAGCAGCTGCGCGACAAGGGCCACGACGTCCTTGCAGTGGCAGCCGATACCATGCTTCGAGCCTTGGACGATGCCGAACTTTACGAATGGGCGCGCTCGAGCGGCCGGCGAGTCGTAACGGAGAACGCCAAGGACTTCAGGCCATTGCTCTGGCGCGAGGAAGGCAGAGCCGGACCTGGCATCCTGCTCACAAGCAGCAGGACCTTCCCCCGGAGCCGACGCTCTGTGGGACACCTGGTGGCAGCGCTCGAGAGTTGGCTGTGTCGGCCCGACGCTCTTAGCCGACCGCCCGAGGACCGGCTTGTGAAGCCTCGAGGCTTACCTTGATGAGTGAGGCCACGTGTGTGTCTTCGCCCACGCCGGGATCCACCGCCAGTGTGCGGGCCGGGGGACCAGCCGCGAGGACCAACAGGCGGGGATCAGCCGGCGGGGATCAACAGGCGAGGACCAACAGGCGGGGATCAGCCGGCGACGAGCTGGGCCGGGCTGAAGCCGACGGAGAAGGGTTCGGACACCTCGAAGTGTGCGTCGCCCACCACCCGGGCAACCTCTTCGTAATCTGCCCCGGCGAGGCGGAAAGCAACCACCGACGGCTCGTCGGGGTCCACGACCCAGTAGTGCGGGCACCCGTTCGCGGCATACGCAGCCAACTTGGCGTTCAGGTCGTGCAGCCGGGTCGAGCGCGAGGAGACCTCCACCACGAGCAACGGCGTGGCCCGCAGGGGGCCACCAGGATCGAAGTCGTCGCGGTGGAACACGACCACGTCCGGCT